>CAZFUG010000074.1:0-16333 GCA_964522035.1 uncultured bacterium | reverse complement strand
ATCACGCCCTTTCAACAGAATTGCAAGAAGATTACGGCTGATAGCGTCGAAAATGACTCTCGCCAGCTCCGATACATCAACCCCTTTCTTCTGAATATGAATCATGTATGATTTGGCAAACACCGCACAGCGGCCGGCAATCTTAACAGCACGGGGCGCAGCAGCCGCCTTCTCTGAGAATTCTTCCAGGCTCATCTTAAGACGCCCGGCCTGCTGTTCTATAAACATGCCGCTGCCTGAGGCACAGACGTCGTTTATGGCAAATTCTCGAATACTGCATTGATCAACTGAGTCGATGCTGATGAATCTCGCATGCTGACCGCCGGCCTCCAGAATCGAACTGCCGCTAAATCCCAGCCGTCTGGCACCAAGAACCGTTGCCTGAAGAGGATTAACGATTGCTACGGCCGGGCAAGATGTGCCGGATCCTGCAAACCCGGTAATACCCATCTTGAATTTCTCGCCAGGAAATTCTGTAATAATACCGGCAAGAAATTCAGAAATGGCGGCAAAATCATCGCCAGCCCTTTTTTTATAGACAGTTGCAGACACTCTGCCATCTGCATCGAGCAGCACGCTTTTAAAATAAACAGATCCCAGATCGAACCCCAGAACTCTCATCTGTCCCCTCCGGTCTCATTTCATCTGATGAAGGGCATTCAGGCACTAATTTTTCACTCAGGCAGGCTTAAATGCTTATTGAAAAGGGTTGCCAGAGCCTGCATGCTGAAAGGCTTGTGAATACTGGCAGCAAAACCGTATGAATGCGGGCTCATCATCGCCTGATTCTCTGAATACCCACTCATGACAAAAGCCGGCGCCAGAAGCCCGAAACGCCTTATTGCCGCCAGAGACTCGACACCGCCCATACCGCCAGGCACAGTCAGATCGAAAAGCAGGGCTGCAACCCTTTCCTGATCGATGATTTTATCCTGCAGCATGGTCATAACCTCTTCCCCACTGGCTGCAGTCACCACGGTGTAGCCAAATGATTCGAGCGTTTTTATCAACACCTCTCTGATAACCGCCTCGTCATCCATTACAATAACAATGCCGTGCCCCCGGTGCTGTGTGACATTTTCAGCCTCTCCGTGCAAAAACGCCCTCTCAGCAACCGGAATGACAACACAAAACGTTGTACCCACCCCCACTTCAGTATTGACATCGATGCATCCTCCGTGATTTCTGACAATCGAATAACTTGTTGCAAGACCAAGCCCGTGCCCCCCTGGCCGGGTCGAAAAAAACGGGTCAAAAATCCGCTTGAGAATATGCTCCGGAATACCTGGTCCGCTGTCTTTGAAACCAATCTGAACATACTGGCCGGCAGCCAGTCCGGGATGCTCGTTATCAGCAAAACTGCGATTGCGCAATGTCACTTTGAGACTGCCACCCGATTCTTTCATGACCTGCACGGCATTGATGACAATGTTCTCAACAACCTGCCCAAGCTGGTTACGGTCATAATTACCGGCCGCCAGACCGTCTTCGACTTCGAAAACACAAGAAACATTCGAACCGCTCATTGCAAATCTGACAGTATCTTCAACAAATGGCATAAAATGCTGCGCCCTGCAGTCCGGTGTGCCGCCTCTGGCAAATGTCAGCAGTTGCTGGGTCAGGCTTCTGGCACGCCCCATGGTAGTCAGACAGGCGCCCAGACATTTTCGCGTTTCTGGCGACTGGTCTGTACAAAGCGCCAGTTCGAGAAAACCGTAGATGCCGCCAAGCAGGTTGTTAAAATCATGTGCAATGCCACCGGCGAGTATGCCAAGCGATTCAAGTTTGTCTGCGCGTTGTGCACTTTCAAGGAACTTTTTTTTCTCAGAAACATCTCGCACCACAGCGATAATACGCTCATCGCCATCGAGACGCGAGTGACTCAGTGCAACTTCTGTGGGAAAAAGCTCACCGGAAAAACGCCGGCATATCCATTCGAACTGTTTTTGCTCACCCTTCAGCAGAGCTTCCACGTTAAGCCTGGCTTCACGGATACTGTATGGCCTGAAGCCGGCCGACAGTTCTTCCATGGTGCACTCAAGCATGGTTTCCTTGCTCGGGTAGCCGTACATTTTGACTGCAGTGTCGTTAACGTCAAGAAGCCTAAACGAAAGGTCGTGGATAAAAATCGCTTCCGAAGTGGCATTGAATATTTCACGATGCCGCTGTTCACTTTCATGCAGCCTTTGAACCTGGCGAATATGCTCTGATACATCGACATGAATTCCGACAGTCACATCTGAAAGAATGCCATTTCTGTCGGCAATAATCTTGCCGCGGGACCAGATTGCGATGTAATTGCCGTCTTTTCTGCGCAATCTGAAGCGGTTATCGTAAAAATCAGGTTTTTTCGCAGTCACGTGGTCAAAAAATTTCTTCGCCGCCGCTTCTTTATCTTCAGGGTGCAGAAGATTTATCCAGCCCGAAAAGATGTCGAGACGCCCATCGATTTGCAGGTCCTCAGGAGCGTAGCCAAGCATAGAGAAATACTCTTCGCTGCACCAGAGAAGCCTGGTCTGGTTGTTGTATTCCCAGACACCGGCGGTCAGAATCTGTACAATCGAGCGATAGCGCCCCTCGGATTTCTGCAGTTCATCCTGAATTTTGCGGCTTTCGGTAACATCTTCGCAGACGCCTTCCATGGCTACCAGTTGCCCGTTTTCTTTCACCGGGCCATAGATAATTCTTATAATTCTCTCTTCACCAGAAGGGTGCTGATAAAGCAGTTCGACACACTGCAATCTGCCGGTGCTGGTAATCAGTTCGTCAGAAGCATTTCCCGCAGCCATCGATTCCTGTGGGAATTTGAGTTCCCGCCAGTTTCGGCCAACAAAATCATCGACTTCAAGGCCGAACACAGTTTTAAAGCCTGGACTCAAATAAGTGAAAACGCCTTGCGGGGTATGTGAGAAAACACAGTGCGTCTGCGAAAGGCCCTCGACCAGACGGCGAAACTTGTCTTCACTTCGCTGCAGGGTGGTTGAACCGTAATTGTTATCAGTTGAAGAATTCATGTTATGCCAGATCTCAGAGTTCCTGTTGCAGCATCTCATCACTCTGATGCAATCGGTCACGAATGCAGGCCAGGTCAAAATGTATCAATCTGAAAGCCTCGACAATCTCGGGATCAAAATGTGAGCCCGAACTTTCAAAAATAATATTGCAGGCGGTCTCATGTGAGAATGGTGGCTTGTATGGCCGCCGCGACCTGATCGCATCATAAACGTCAGCGAGCGACATTATCCTGGCACAGAGAGGTATTGCATCGCCAATCAGGCCGTCAGGATAGCCTGCGCCGTTCCATTTTTCGTGGTGCGACCGGGTAAGGGCGATACTCAGATTCAAAAAATCGTTATCAGGGTAACGCCCCCGAATGCTCTCAAGAGTCCTGACGCCGATCATTACATGCGTTTTCATGATTTCAAACTCTTCAAAGGTGAGCTTGCCAGGCTTAAGAAGAATCTGATCCTGAATGCCGACTTTGCCGATATCATGCAGAGGCGCGGCAAAATAAAGGTTGTTGATAAACCGGTCATCGATATGTTCTGCATATCTTGAGGTTTTTCGCAGCTGCTCGGCAATGGCACGGCAAAAGTCCTGAGTTCTCTCTATGTGCCCGCCGGTTGCATGATCGCGAGATTCTGCCAGATTCGCCAGAGCGGTGATCGTTGCCAGCTGAGCATCAGAAATATCCTGAATTTTTTCCTGAACCAGCTCTTCAAGATGCAGATTATGGCGCACAAGCTGGCGCTGCATCGACTGCAGCTTCAGATGTGTTCTAACTCTTGCGAGTACCTCTTCCACCCTGAAAGGCTTGGTCACATAATCAACCCCGCCGCTGGAAAAAGCGTGAACTTTCTCTTCTGCCTCGCTCAGCCCGCTGATAAAAATAACCGGAATCGTTTCCAGGCTTTTTTCGGCCTTTAACTGCTCGCACAGCTCGAAACCGTCCATTTCAGGCATATTGATATCGAGAATAAAAAGGTCAGGCGGATTGCTGACTGCTTCTGCAAGTGCCTGTCTGCTGCTCGAAAACGGCGACACCCGGTATCCGGCGCCGTCGAGCATGAACTGAAGAAGTCGCAGGCTCTCGGGAGTATCGTCAACAACCATTATTAAAGCGTTTTCTCTCTCTGACATAACCAACCGCCTCCATATATACAGCTTTCTCAATACCAGACATCAACGAACTAAGTTGCCGCGAAGAGCCTCTACATAGCGCCCGGGATAATCTGCTCCTCGTGCGCCATTATCTCGTGAGTGAATCTCGACAGGTTCCGGGCATAGAAATTATAGCCAAGGTTCGCCGGTATCGCCACAGCTGGCAGACACCTCGAACCCGAAAGCCTTTTAAAAATTGAACGCAACGAATAGGCATGCTGCCAAGCATAGATCAAACCACGCTGCAGATACTCCGGCGACATATTCTTCGGCCTGAACACCACATGCTCGGCATCATAAAGCGACCAGTTGCGCTCGATTATGCGCCCCTGACTCTCAAGTTCGGCAAATACCTGAGTGCCGGGAAATGGCGTCAGCACAGAGAACTGCGGCAGATCGATCTCGCAGTCGTAGACAAAGTCAACAGTGCGTTTGAACACGTCGCGATCATCTGTATCGAGACCAAAAACAAAGCAGGCCTGCACCCCGATACCGTGTGCGTGCAGCTTCTTTACGGCTTCTTTATATTGCGCAACCTTGTTGAAAGGCTTGCGAACCTCGTGCAGCGAGTCCTGAGAAACCGACTCAAAGCCGATCAACAGGCCGCGGCAACCGCTCTCAGCCATGGTTGCAAGAAATTTCGCATCATGCGCCACATCGATGGTGGCACAGCCAACCCACCATTTTTTCAACGGTTTCAGGGCCTTGAAAAATTGGAGCGAAAATTCGCGGTCACAGGTCATGCTCGGGTCGAGAAAACAAAGTTCCGGCCCGCTAAGAGTCTCAATTTCAGCCATAATCTCAGCAACCGGCCGCGTAAAATAGCGATTGTTCCAGGCGGTTGCAACCGCACAGAACGAACAGCGATGCGCGCAACCACGGGTTGCCTCGATAGAATTCACTGTGACATATTTTTTGCGATCGAAAATCGACCGATCAGGAACCGGTCGCCGGCATGAACCCCAGTCAAAATCAGGGCGCATGTGATAGAAAGGCTGCAGTCGGCCCGCCTTGAAATCCAGTAAAGCCTGTGGCCATGTGTCTTCGGCCAGGCCAGTGACAACACAGTCGGCATGCAGCTTCGCCTCATGCGGCATGAGCGTGGCGTGAATGCCACCAATGACGACCGGCACCCGATTCTGCCTGAAAAAATCGGCAATCGCATAGCCGCGCCGCGCCGTTCCGGTCATTGAACTGATGCCCACCAGATCGACGTCAAGATACGAGCGCGGGTCCCAGGCTTCGGCACCCTCGTCGATAACTCTGACTACAGCCTGCAGTTCAGGCGGAATCAGGGCTACCAGAGTTGCCAGAGTCAGCGGCGCATAGCGCAGCGAGCGTTTGTACGAGCCGGAAACCGCCCGATGAATCGGGCCATGGGGCAGAACCAGCAAAATCTTCATGCAACAGGTCTCCAGCAGAACAGAGTGCATCTGAACACTGCCTCTCGATCAGGTCTGCCTCACATAATCAGCGCAAACTCGTTTTTTTCAAGTATAATCCTGCCGCAATGGAAATTCAAGGTTGAACTGATGACTCAATCTGTTGTAGTCTGTACGGGTGCATGCTCGCAAATCTTTTTGAGGAGTACTATTTGTGAAATTCCGCACCCTGATCGCTCTGGCTGTCTGTTCCTGCACTTCAGGCCTCTGGGCTGAACCGTCTGCTCTGGTAAACGATCCGCGCGACCTGCGCCTGATCGACCTCAAAGAAGTCTCCAGCTTCCTTGAAGAAGACCTCGATCTCGGAAAAGGCATAACCGAAGTGATCGGCAAACAGGTTATCGACCGAAAATTCCGCAAAGCCGGTATTCCCGACCCGGTCAAATCCGACCTCAGCTATGCCATCGTCGCCCGCGAAATGCCCGCCGATCAGCTGAACATCTGCTTTATTCTCAAAGGCAACGTTGTTCCCGAAAAATTCCTTGAATTCGCCGGCAAGCGCTATGACCGATATTTTGAAACCCTTAAAAGTCAGAAACTCGTAAAAGACGCTCCGGCCCCGGCAGATAAAACCATCGCCGGCAAGAATGCCCGCGTTTTCCCGTTCGCATTCAGAAACGCCGAAGCGGTTGTGACCTGGTTCCAGGGCCACACAATCATTTCTACGGTTCCGGCCGGTGACTATTCGCTGATCAGCGAAACTGTCAACGTTCTCGAAGGCAAAACCCCGGCCTCGAAGGCACAGCCCGATAAAATCGGCTTCATTTCCACTTTCGTGCCGATCGATCAGGAAAGAAGTGAAATCCGCAATTTCGAAAACCGATACGACGGATTTGCCGCCAAAACCCGCAAAAAATTCAAAAAGATTTTCAACCGTGACGCCTATCAGGACAGCGAAGCAATGGCAAAGGCCGAACAGCAGCTCAAGAATGCGCTCGCCGACATCGCCCGCTTCTCTTACGATATCAACGCCCGCAAAGACGGCGAAGGCTACGCTTATGAAGTAAGCATGATTTTCCGCTGCGCCAACCCGGAAAAGGCCACCGAACTTAAAGAAATGCTGCTCACCTGGCTCGCCTACACTTCTTCGAAGTCGCTTTCAGAAGAAGATCTGGTCTCGATGCGCGCCAACCGCGTCGCCGCAACTGGCTCGACCTGTGTTTTCAATATCAGACTCGGCTCAAGCCAGGAAGAACAGTATCAGTTCTCTTCTCTGATCATGAGCCTGATGATGCAGGACCGCCGCTTCAACTCTCTCTTCAAAGGCTGATAGCTTCAGTATTCAGAACGCTGCGGTTCAATCTGAGCCGCAGCGTTTTTGCTTTTGCGGCCGAACATCAGAATCAGAACCGGCAGCACCAGCAGATCGCCCGCCAGCCCGATGACGACAACCAGAGTGCCGATCAGGCCAAAGTAGGTGAACGGCTTGAAGGTGCTGAGCATGAAAATGGCATTACCCAGCATCAACAGCAGCGACGACGAACTCACCGGTACCGCCAGATCACGAATTGCGGCCATTACCTTGCGTACCTGGGTCGGTTGACGGTTTTCCTGCAGAAAGGTCAGCAGATGCAGCGTGTCGTCGACGATCAGGCCGCTCATGACGCAACCGACCACAGCTGTTGAAGGATTGAGCGGCAGACCGAAATAACCGGCCGCCGCATAGGCCAGCAGAATCGGGTAAAAATTGACCAGCAGCGCCACAAATGCCAGATACAGGCTTCTGAACACCAGATAAAAAACCGCAATAATCATCAGAACCGCCGCCACAAATGACCAGGTAATGTTTTCGAGTATGCTTTTCTGCATCAGCGCGTTCAGGTAAACGTCGCCGGTGACATCGACGCTCAAAGAAGCCGGCAGGGTTGCGGCGGCCGCAGCCAGAATCTGCCCGCGCAGCGGTACAATACTGAAGTCGTCGGTCAGGCTGGTATGAACGCGCAACAACGTTGTTGAAAAATCAGGCGCAATCAGCAGATCAGCAATGCCGCGCTGCCCGAAAAAATCGATCACAGCACGCCCAAGGTCAGCAGATGTCGGCAGAACTTCTTCACCAGTGAACTGTCGATTGAAGGCCAGCATCAGATCGACGATCGAAAAAACCCGGTTGATGCCGGGTATTGCCTCGACGCGCTTCTGAAATTCGGCAATCCCGGCAAGCCTTGCGGGTTCCATCAGATCAGGTGCCGAGATCATCACCTGAAAATGGCCCGGCCCGCAGAACCGGCTGCTGATAAAGGCATGCGCCTGCAGCAGCGGGTCATCGGCCGAAAAATTGTCAGCCAGCGCGTTGCGCGTCTCGAACTTCTGCAGCGCCGGCACGACCAGCAACAGCGAAACTGCGGCAACCGCCAGCACTTTCCCCGGGTGTCTGAAGACTATATTACGAACCAGACGCTGCAACCAGCGCAACCGGCCGGGGTCAGAGCCTCTCAGGCTGAATTTGGGCTGATAGAGTTTGAAACAGGCGAAAATCAACCCGAAAGTGACCAGATAGGCAAAAAAGCAGGCCAGCGAAGTATAGATAGAAAACAGTCTGATGCTCGGCGACGGGCTTTGTGACAGCGACAAGAAGCCGATCAGCGTTGTCAGAGTATTTATCAGACATGGCCTGATCAAACGCCGGTAGTTCTGCTGATGCAGCTCGGCGTAATTCTGATGTGCATTTTTTCGCTCTCTGACGAAAAAACTGACAATATAGATAATCTCATTGAGTGAGATTATCAGAGCGAACGGAATTATCGGCGATGTGAACAGGTTGATTTTGTTGCCGTTCATGAAATAGACGGCAAACGTCAGCGACGTCGGGGCAGCGATTGCCAGCAGTATCAACCCGAGAACCAGCGGGTCAGGAAACAGATACCAGGCGAGAATTGTGCAGCAGATCAGGCCGAGAGTCAGAAAGCGCCGGTTGTTCTCGACGATAAACTCGAAAAACCGTTCCTGAATATACGGAAACCCGAACACATGCAGTTTAACCCGCCCGCTCATCTCGGCCTGCAGCTCTTTAAGATGACTATAGAGCGCATGCCGGTAATCCGGGGCACGAATATCAGGCACAATCAATATCTGCAGCGATTTGAGATCGTCAGAGACCAGATAGCCGCGAAACAACCGGTCGTTCTGCAGCAGTTCAACCAGATTACGGATTCGAAAATCCTTGAGATAGGCCGCAAACTCATCGGCACGGCGAAATGGCCTGAGAACGTCAAGAATCGACAAAACCTGCCGCACTTCTGGCCAGCTGTGAATACGGTCGACAAGCTCCCAGGTGGTCATCAGCGAATTGCGATCGATACCGTCAATGTCGAAAGCCAGCAGAATCGCCTGCTCATGCCCGAAATGCCGCCGGTATTCGGCGCGGGTTGCTATCGCCTGCGGGTCAGAAATCCCCGCTTCGAAGTCTTCATCGACTTCGACATGCGAAAAGGCGCCAAAACTCATAATAAAGCTGGCAACGATGACCGCAATGACCGCACCAGGGTGCCCGGCAATGATTTTATAAATCAGACTGGTGATTTTCTGCATTAACGCCAATTTTAAAACAGAACTCCGTCAGACTCCAGAGTTTTTATGCCCGATGACAAATCATCGCAGCACATCAAAGCTGTTTGCAATTTTCTAAAACCCGTGACAGACTGCGCAGCCGAATCGGTGAAAAGTATTCAACAGGCCTTTTAATGCTGAGCAGAAGCGAGAGATTTGAGCAGACAAGCGGCGTCTTTCGCAGTTTCGAGAAGTTCGATGGCAAGGTCTTTTTCAGACGAATTTGAGCCGGTCAGTCTGTTCCAGACAACGTTTGGCTCATGAATACCAGCAATGTGACAGCAGGCTGTAAAAAGCATTTTTCTCTCTTCGACACCTCTTTTTTCTGCCTGTAAAAATTGCCAGACTTCACTCAGGCCTGCCAGATCCAGACAGTTCAGCAGACTCTGCAAAATTTCAGCGGCGTGCGGATCAAGACTGCCAGCCGTCAGCCAGGCACAAAGCTCAGCAATGTTAACTGCCGGAACCGCTGTAACGGTCACACAGACGAGAACCCTTCGCAGGCAATCACATCGATCATGCGCCGCAAGCTGTTCCAGAAGACTGATTGCCCGCGGCCCAGGAAAAACCTGCAGCAGTCTCGGCAACAGTTCGACAAATGCCCGATCGCGTCTGAGATTCATCAATGAACTCACTTCGCGCCAGATACCGTATTCACCGGCCAGCCTTTCAACCCTGGTCATCAGATCAGCCTGCAAACCTGCAACCGCCGCTTCAGTGCGGGCCAGATCTTCCGGAAACCGCCGGCCGCATTCTTCCAGCCAGCCGGCCAGCTCTATCGAGCGCCATTTTTCGCAGCTTTTCATGGCCGCGACCCTGACTCTGGATTCTTTATCGAACAACAGCTGCTTGAGAAGGTCTGAAAAACATCGGTGCGGCAATTCGCCAAGAACCGCAGCAGCGCTGGCCCGGGGTCCGGCATCATCGGATTTTGCCATGGCCAGTAGATCGCTCAGGGCTGGCCGCAGAATATCTTCATTTTTTGCCAGTCTGATCAGAGCCAGAACCGAGTTTGCCCTGACACGATTGTCTGCATGCGACAAAAGTCGCTGCAGACACGGAATTGCCCGCTCCCCTGACAGTCGATAAGCAGATTCTACCGCATCGGCAATAACCCTCGGGGCATGTCTGCCTGATAAAAAGTCGCTCAAAACCATTTCGAGCGAACTATGACCATTGCGCCCGGCGATTCTGACAAGCATCGACAAATCTTCATCAGAAGCGGCTCTTTTCAGCATGGCGATTATGAGGCCGGCAGCAAATGCCTGATTGCGCCGCGTCATTCTACCAAGAAGATATGGCCAGCTTCGCGACGGTTGCGCCAGGATCCTGGCCATTTCCGCCTCGTGATCGAGAACATCGTAACCTTCACCGCCGGCGGCCTCAGCGTATCTATCCGTAGCGGCAAGGTTCAGCTGAAGAGCTTTGCGATAGTCGTTGCCGGCCCGGCGCGCCAGCAGCCAGTAACAAATACCAGCGCCAAGCAACAGCCAGAAAATAAAAGCTTCATAAGCCGAACCGGCGACAGCCTTGAGCAACAACCCGGTCAGAATAACCGTGGAAGCAAACACAATGCCGTCAGAAAAAAACCTGAACTGATTTCTCAAAGACTTTTCATAAAGGTTCAGAAACAGATTTACCAGATTCTGGTCAAAAGTTCTGATACTCAGCAGCAGCATGAACTGAAAAACCACCAGACCTTCGAATCCCGGAAAAATCAGCATGGTTGCCGCCCCGAGCGTCAGAATCGCCGGAGTCAGCAGCAACAATGTCGTCGGCCTGAAATGCTTCAGAAGCCATGGCAGCAGCAGTGACTGAGAAAACAGAGAAATCAGGCGCAGCGAGCTTTCGAAGGCGCCTGAAAATGATGCCAGATCACGTTCATCGACAAACCGCTGACTCAGAGCTGAAGAAAACAGATAAGCAGAAGAATAACGGCTGAACGCAAGAACCACCATTGAACCTGCAATCAGCAGACTCAAAGGATTTGCGGCAGCCAGACCGAGAGTCTCCCGCCAGCTGGGCCTGCATATTGCAGCAGTCTTTTCGTGGTCATCGACTTCTTTGCGGGGCAGCAGGGCCACGCATACGGGCAGCAGCATAAAGATAGCAGCACAGGCCAGATGGCAGGCCGCGTATGAAAGCAGCGAAAACAATGCCGGCATCAGGTAACCAAGCGCGATACCGCCAGAAAACATGACCCCGGCAATTACCCCCACCCACTGCCGCATCTCGCGAACGGTCAGCAGGCTGTTCGCCGTATTCCAGAAAATTATACCCAGATAGACGTCATACAGCGAAACGGCCACATATACGGCCATTAACTCCAGTTTTCCGTGAACTGCATACTGGCTTCCGGCAGCGCCGATAATCAGAGCAAAAATCGGCGCCACGATATAACTGACCCTGAGACTGGTTTTCTGCCATCTATGACTGCTCACCATCACCAGACCGGCGATAAGCGAAAACAGCGAAAGCCAGATGTAATATTCCGGCAGTGCCTCGCGGCCGGCAACTTTCAGAAATGATGAAAAGCTCAGCAGCAAAGCGAAGGTCGCCCCGAGTTTGTAGACAAAGCCACAGAGGCTCAGCAGCAGAATGCGCCTGTCAGCAGAACTGTCAGCCATTCCAGAGATCCGTCCAGGTTCGGTTGAGCATGGCATCCTTGCGAATCTTGTCATTCAGTTCATTAAACGCCTCGAGCGCTTCGCCAGCCTCGCCAGAAGCATTGTGGGCAACACGGTCAGCGGCCCGACCCTGACGCAGCTGCCTGAGACCGGTAACCAGAAGCTGCAGAGGTTTGATCAGAACGCCTGCGGCCCTGAGACCCAAAATCACCGCGAAAACTGCAATTAACAGCATGAAAACAGTGATCCGGTTCCGCAGATGATTTAACAGCCCGGTAACTGACGTTTCCGGCATGCCGACGCAGATTTCAAGGCCTGCTTCCTGAACCAGATGCAACGAGAAAAGATAGCCGGCGGCACGCATAGAGCCAGCCACAAAACGATTTTCAGCGTCGATGCATGCCGGCGGCAGTATCCCGGTCTGAACCAGAACACGCCCCTGATGATCGAGTAAAGCGATGCAGGCATCGGGTGCGGGTTTCATCACCTCAAGACTTTCGCCAAGCCGCGAGGTCTGGTCGAGAACCATGCCGCAGCTGAGAATGCCCTTCAACTGACCGTCGGCCTGCACCGGCACAATAAATGAACTCATCAACCTTCCCGAATCAGATTTGAAAAAGCGCGAAGAAACCATGCTGCCCTGATCGCGGGCTTTCAGCAGATCCTGGTAAAGATTGGCAGTGGCCGGGTTGTCGCCGTATTTCAGAAAATTCTCGCCGACATACTGGCCGAGATCACGGTTATCGGCATAAGCGACCGCCATAAGCGGCCCCTGCGGCGAAAAATAGTAGATATTATTGAACATACTCGACGAAAACATGGCGGCCTGCAGAAATTTCTGTATTTCTTCCGGGTCGCCTGAGCGCAACACCACATGCCCGCTGAGTTTCACAATTGCATCTTTCGCGTCACGGGCACGCTGATTGAGGCCGGCCCCAATCGCTGCCGCAATGCTGTCGGTGGCTGCTGAGGCCTGAGCAAGTATCACACGGCGGCTTTCATTGTAGCTGAGCCAGCCCGAAACAATTATTGCCACAACACTGATGGCGATGAACAGAAATGCCGTCTGATAATAAAGGCTGAACCTGAATTTCATCGTATCACCTGCTGAAGCGGCTGCAGAGCATGCCTTTGATGCCAAGCTGCCGCTCGATTATCAATGCTTCAAAATCAAATCCATAGCAGCTCACACCATGCCGGCTGCACTGATCGCAGTTTTTAAAATGACTGACAACTGTTTTGCGAAAATCGTCGAGAACCTGGCTTCTGCTCCAGATATCGACGACATTATCGTCCGGAAGCCTCCCCAGACAAAGTTCAGGGTTCAGATAGCTCGCATAATGATGCGGCCAGACCCGCCCGTCGGCGGTGAGACAAAGGGCCGTGAAACCTGCCGGCACCGGAATCTCGATCGGCGCTGGCCGCCTCTGGCTGCCGATCGCGGAACAGGCAACCGGGTATGCAGGGTAGCGCAGCTGCAGCGCCTTAACCCTGACGCCAAGCTCTTCGATAGAGTTTTCGTCGAGCAACAGGTGCTGCATATTCCTCGCCCTGCCGATCGGACGAATGTGAAAAATATTCATGCCGGCGCTGCAGGCGGTTGCCCAGGCAAAAATTTCTTCGAGGCGGCTGAGATTCTGCCGGTGCGCCAGCAGGTTGATGCGCACCGGAACACGGTGCGCAGCAAAAAGCTGCAGAGAACGGTTTACCGAGGTAAAAGCGCCGGCACCACGCAGGGCGTCGTGAATATCCGGCGGGCCGTCGATACTCACGGTCACCTGATCGCAGCCAATTGCGGCCAGCTTCGCGACAAAATCTTCGGGATCGGCATAGACTCCATTGGTCTGCAGCGAAACGACAAAGCCAAGTTCGCGGGCATATTCGAGTATCTGCAGCAGGTCTGAACGCACCGACGGCTCACCGCCGGTGAACCTGATGTTTATCACTCCTGCAGCAGCCAGCTGGCGCAACACCGTAAAAACGGTCTTTGCAGGCAATTCTGAAGGATCAGCGGTTCTGCAGCTGGCAAAACACTGCTGGCAATGAAGGTTACATCGCCTTGTCAGCTCATAATAAACCGCCACCGGCGACGATATTATATCTCTACGCCCGTTTACAACTGCACCAACAGGTTTTGCCCCAGACGGGCAATCGCCGGTTTCAGAAAAAACCGTAGAAAAATTCTGTGAATCGAATATGGCGCTGCCAAAAAATTCTGGCCTGAAAAACTTCATGCGCAGTTCTCTCCGGCAGCAGCGGTCTGTAGAGCTTCACCAGTGGTTTCACGCATGGCTTCTACCGCTGAGTAGGCTGCCCTGACAATCTTCACCATCTGATCATGCTTGAAAAAAGCATTTACATCAGATGCCGGCACACTTGAATAACGGGCCAGCTTCTCATCGGCAAGGCGCTTTTCCGGCACCGCGCTGATCGCCTGATGAATCTGCGACTGCCACAGATCGGCCCCAAACTGCTGCGAAAGCTGGGTTCCGGCATAAAGAACGACCGGAAAAAAAGTGCAGTCAGTCATGCCAAGGCGCTTCAGCTCGATGGCAAAATTAACGGTAGCCGCCATTTCTTCGGGGGTTTCATCAGGAAACCCGAGCATGAAGAAGCCACGCGAATAAATTTTTCGCTGCCCGAGAAAACCGACAGTGCTGCGCACCCGGTCCAGGTCGAGAAACTTGCGCAAAGTCTTCTGCCGCTCGGGGCTTGCAGTTTCTACGCCCATTGAAACGAAATTACAACCGGTTCTGGCCAGATCATCGGCAATTTCGGCGGTGATGTGATCGGCACGCCCGATGCAGCTGTAGGTAACATCGAGTTTCGCGATACCGGCGAAAAATTCGGCAAGCCACCTGCGGTCGCTGAAGAACGAATCATCGAGAAAGCCAATATTGATGCGGCCATAGCGCCCGGCATGAAACGCGACTTCTCTGAGCACACGCTCGACAGAATAGCGCCTGACTTTGCCTGGCCAGAGTTTTGGCGAGGCACAGTAGGTGCAGCGGCAGGCGCAGCCGCGTGAAGTCGTCATAAAAACTGAACGCGGCACTTTCAACTGATCCTGTAGAGTAAAGTAATCGGGCATTGAAACAAGCTGATAATCGAGAAATGGCAACACATCGAGATCGGCAATTTCGCTGCTGCTTAATGTCACCGTCGCTTCTTCAGCCGCGCGATTCGATCTGATAAGGGCTTCTAGAGCTGTTTCGCCTTCACCGACGATTGCAAAGTCAACAAGCCGCGCATCGATTATGCGGCCAGGCATTGCCGTCAACAGGGGCCCGCCGCCAATCGTTCGAATTTCTGGCATTTCAGCCTTGAGAGCCCGGCACAATTTTGCTGCCGTGCCCTCAGTACCCTGATAAAACGGGATTCCGACCCATTTCGGTGCGGCAGTCTTTATTTCTGCAAGGGTCTGTGACAGGTCGAGCTGCCGCTGTGAGGCGTCGAGAATTCTGGTGCTGATGCCCTTTGAGTTCAGCCATGAAGCAAGATAAATCAGGTTGACCGGCGGCTTCAGATCGACCATTGCACGCGTATCCCAGCTCAGCGGGAACGAAACGAGTATGACTTCACTCTGACTGTTCATCAAAAACCTTTCTGACAAAAGACTCTGGCTGAATTTCGCGGGCGGTGACCGCCAGCAGACTGCCCGAATTCTCGATATGCATCAGGCCGGCAGCCATGTCGGCGCAGCTTAAGCCGATCTTTTCGAGCCCGGCGAGGTCTATCGGCAGACCAAGACGCTCACACATGCCACGAAACTGCTTCTGCATGTCGTCTGAACCGGTTTGCCTTGCAAATGCCCAGACATTCATCAGTGACCCGGCTGCGACCAGTTCGCCATGAAAAGGCTTAACGGCACTGTTGTATAGATGGTTTTCCATTATCGCATAATAGAGTTTATGTTCGCCACCGGCGCTCAGCTCGGTATTGCCGCGTTTGATAACCATCAGCGAACTGGCATGCGAATAGCGGGCAAGACGGCGCATGGTCTTGCGGTTGAAGCCATTGAAGCGGTTCAAGACCCAGTCTGCCGCATTGAAATAAAAAGCGGCAAGCTCTTCGACCTCAGCCCGGCTGCAGTTGCCGCGCTGAAAGCTGTAGTCGATCGCAGCACTGATACCGGCGAAAAAGTCACCAAAACCGGCGCGGGCAGCCCGCAGAATCGCAGGGTTATCTGCGGTTTCAAGAAATTCGTCGAGAATAAAAACCGTTTCTGGTGCCCGGGTTTTGCTGGCCCTGAATTTTCCTTCGTATTTAAGCACGCTGCGGTCGACACTGATACACGAGGTCGACAAAAATGTCGGAATCAGCAAAAGCTTTCGATCAGCAGCATGAGCGCAGGCCCTCGCCACATCGAGAGCGGCACAGCCCCCCACCCCGACAAATCTGTCGGCTTTGCCACTTATGGCAAGTATGGCCTCGATATTGCGGGCGCAGTTCGAATCGATAACACGCAGAAATGCCAGATTTTTCAGCCGGTCCTGCTGAGAATCATCGGTGATGAAAAACGTCTGGCCGTCATCGAGCGCAGCAGTCAGCTCGAGC
>CAZFUG010000073.1:0-16485 GCA_964522035.1 uncultured bacterium | reverse complement strand
GTCTGGTCGAGTGGCAGACCCTGTTCGAAATTCTGTGCGGAATTATCGCGATCAGAAGGCAGATTCAGGTCGGCGGCGCTCAATTGTCCTGAGCGTTTCATGATTACCGCTCTTTCGATACAGTTTTCGAGCTGTCTGACGTTGCCAGGCCAGTCGTAGTCCATCAGAGTTTCAAGAAACGACTGATCGAAGCCGGTGATATCGCGTGAATGCCGCATTGAATAAAGATTGATGAAGAATTCGGCCAGCTCACGAATATCTGAACGCCTGGATCGCAATGGTGGCAGTTCGATTTCGACGACATTGATACGGTAAAGAAGGTCTTCTCTGAAATTTCCGCTCTGCACTTCCCGGCTGAGAATTTTGTTCGATGCCGAAATGATGCGCACGTCAGCCTGCAGCTGCTGGTTCGCTCCGACCGGTTTGAAGCTGCCATCCTGCAGAACACGCAGCAGCTTGGCCTGGTTCGAAACCGGCAGATCACCAATTTCGTCGAGAAAAAGGGTGCCGCCTTCGGCCTCTTTGAACAGACCGTGTTTGTCAGAGTAAGCGTTGGTAAAACTGCCTTTTTTATGGCCGAACATTTCACTCTCGAAAAGCTGTTCAGGAATTGTGCTGCAGTTCACGGCAACAAAAGGTTTGTCGCTGCGGGTGGAATGGGCGTGAATGGCTCTGGCGACCATTTCTTTGCCGGTGCCACTTTCACCGCTGATCAGCACTGTGCTGCTCGTGTCGGAAATATTGGCGATAAGCTTGTGGACCTTTTGCATTGCCTCTGAAGTGCCTATCAGACTGCGGGCGGGCACCGAAGTTCTGGTGGTGGCGGTTTTGATACTGAGAGCCTGCCTGACTGCCTGTTTGAAATCGGCCAGTTCGAAGGGCTTGAGCAGATAATCTCTGGCGCCAAGTTTGATCGCGGTCACAGCAGTTTCAACCGAGGAATACGCGGTCATAAGAATACAGGGCAGGTCTGGTTTGATTTTTCTGATCTTTCCGAGCAGTTCGATGCCAGACATACCCTGCATGCGGATATCAGAGATAACCAGATCGGCTTCATGTGAACAGATATGATCGTAACCACGCTGTGGGTCAGAGAAGTCGGCTACTTCACAGCCGTCAATTTCAAGTGCTTTTTTAAGTGCCTGTAAAAGCTTTGGTCCATCGTCTATAAGAATTATGCGACCCTTCATTGGTGCTGCTCCTCTGTGTTTCTGTTGAATGTTTCCGAGACCGGAAGCTGGATACAGAATTCGGTTATGCCAGCTTCAAGTCTTGTGGCCTCGATTTTGCCATGGTGCCCGTCGATGATTGCCTGACAGATAACCAGACCGAGACCGGTTCCCTGAGCTTTGGTCGTGAACAGTGGTTCAAAAATGTGTTCTGGCAGGCACTCAAAGCCGCGCCCGTAATCCTGAACCTTGATTTTTACGTGGTCCTGAAGAATTTCGCTGCAGATGCGCATGGTTTTCGGGTTGATATCGTGCATGGCTTCGAGAGCGTTGCGGGCCAGATTGCTGAATACCTGCTGCATTGCTTTGCTGTCGATCATCAGCCCGGGATTATCAGCGGCGGGTTTCTCGATCAACAGGGTCAGTTCTTTGAAAGCTGTTTCATTTTTCAGAAAGTTTTCGATCTGCCCGATGAAGGCTCCGAGGGTCGTTGGAGACAACTGCGGCTGAGTGCGGCCCGTATAAGTGCGCAGGGTGCTGATAATGTCGCGACACCTTCGAACTTCTTCAATAATGGCATCGAAATCTTCAGGCGAAATGCTGCTGCCTGCTGCTGCTGCTTCTTTGAGCATGCTGGCGGTCACGAGAATCGTGCCGAGGGGGTTGTTGATTTCATGCGCGATGCCGGCAGAAAAGCGACCGAGCGCGGCCATCTTGTCTCTCTGGGCAAGTTCTTTCTGCACCTCGATCAATCTTGACTGTGCCAGCGAAAGTTCGCGCACCATGCGGTTAAAACTCATTGCAACATTTTCGATCTCATTGCCGCTGTTCTGCATTGGCGGCTTGTTAAGAGGAATTTCGCGCCAGTGTCCTTCGGCAACCTGTTCCATGCCATGTTTGAGAGCGTTGAGTGGCGCGAAAAGCCTGACTCCTAGAAAATAACCGAGAATCAGCAGGCCGATAACCTCGAGAACTGCGAGCCGCAGCATCAGCTGATCTACAAGCTCGCGCGACAGGGTCGCTCTCTGCGCCGGGTAACCGGTAAGAAGCATGACGCCGTTTTTTTCCTGAAAGACTCTGACCCGGTAAAGATCATCACCGACCTGAAGCTGATGGGTAGTGTTCTCTCGGCTGAGGTTCAGCAGCGAAACCTGCTCCGGGTTGAAGCCCCTCGCCATCAGGATTCCCTGCTGGTCAAAAATGCAGAAAAAATCAGGCAGATTGGCAATCTGCAATGGTGATCTCGCAAGAATCAGGATGAGCCCGTCAGAGGCAAGCGGAATTTCAGCCGCCATATAACCCTTATAAGAAAAGGGGCCTGAGCTGGCGATTCTTACCGGCAGCCCGTGATTGGCAATCGGTTTTATAAAAGCAGCCTGCCCGAAAATCAGGGGCCGTCCATCTTTAAATACTTCAAGCCAGTCGGCTCCAAGTGCCGATTTGATTTTCTCTGCCTGTCTCTGTTGCACCGGCAGCTGATTATCGAAAAATCTGCTGTCGGCAAAGGCGGTTGCAGTTTCGACGGCCAGCCGGTCGAGAGTCGTCTGCCCGGCAGCCAGGCCGCTGATAAGCTGCTGCCGAAGATTTTCTAGTTTGCCAAGATCAGAGATGTCGAGTGAAAAGCCCAGGCTTTGTGCCGCCCAGAAAGAGACGACCGAGACAACTACGATCGTCAGAAGGGTAAAACCCAAAGCTATTCTTAATCTGATCCCCATATTGCCAACATTTTACCCCATACCGTCAGCCCTGTACAGGATTTATTGCTAAATGCAAAAAGGGCTGTCGACAGTTCCCTGAGTGATTTGCACCAGCTCAGGGCTTATCAGACAGCCCCCATGAAACCTGAACGGATCAGAACCTGGTCAATTTTGCAAAAGAATCGGCCTCCAGGCTGGCTCCGCCAACCAGCGCCCCATCTATGCCTTCCTGCTCCATATAAGTGCTGACGTTTTCAGGTTTTACCGAACCACCATAAAGAATGCGAACCTTCGCGGCCGTTTCACTGCCATAGCGGCTGTGAATGAATTCGCGAATCAGTGCGATCGCATCCTTTGCGTCCTTGGTTGTGGCGTTCTTGCCGGTACCAATGGCCCATACCGGCTCATACGCAATGACAATACCGCGCAGGTGCTGTTCAGAAACACCCTTGAGGTCCTTTTCGAGCTGATTGAGAATCACCTGGTCGGTAAGATTCTTTTCGCGTTCTTCAAGCTTCTCACCGACGCAAAGAACCGGAATCAGACCTTTGGCAAAAGCCGCGAGAACCTTTTTGTTGATCAGCTCATCGCTTTCGCCAAAAACCCAGCGGCGTTCTGAATGGCCGAGAATGACGAATTCGCAGTTAAGATCTTTCAACATGGCTGGTGAAACTTCACCGGTGAAAGCGCCCTTTTCTTCGAAATACATGTTCTGGGCCCCGAGAAGCACCTGACTGCCTTCCCGACCCTGGTCAACAGCGCTGATAAGGGTAAATGGCGGGCAGACCATGACATCGACGTGTTTCAGGTCGGCAATTTTTGGCAGCAGCTCAGCCATGAAAGCTTTGGCTTCCTGGGTAGTCTTGTGCATTTTCCAGTTGGCGGCGATAAGAGGTCTTCGGCTCATTTGGCGGCTCCATGTGTAAGATTGTTGATATTGCGTGAGAAAATTTCGATGCCGGGCAGGGTCTGGCCTTCAAGAAATTCGAGACAGGCGCCGCCACCGGTGGAAACGTGCGAAACCTTGTCGGCTGCGCCCATCTGTTCGACAGCCGCGACCGAGTCACCGCCACCGACAACTGTGGTGGCTTTAAGACCGGCAAGCAGTTCGGCGACTTTGCGGGTGCCGACGTCAAAGGGTTTTGTTTCGAAAACGCCCATCGGGCCGTTCCAGAGAACGGTTTTGGCCTTTTTGAGTTCGGCGGCGAAAGCTTCGATGGTCTTCGGGCCGATATCGAGACCGAGTTCGTTTTCCGGGATGCTTTTGATGTCGACGGTTTTGGTGGCGGTGCCTTCTTTGATTTCAGAGGCAGTGACCACGTCAACCGGCAGCAGCAGCTTGCGGCCAGAGGCCTTGGCTTTTTCGATCAGTTTGAGAGCGAGGTCGAGCTTGTCGGCTTCACACAGTGATTTGCCGATGTTGTAGCCCTGGGCCTTGAGGAAAGTGAAAGCCATGCCGCCGCCAATCAGCAGAGCATCGACCTTTTCGAGCAGATTTTCGATGACGAGAATCTTGTCGCTGACTTTGGCGCCGCCCATGACGGCTACGAGCGGGCGGTCAGGTGAAGTGGTGATTTTGCTGAGGTAGTTGATTTCCTTTTCCATCAGAAATCCGGCATAGGCGGGAAGGGTGTCGGCGATGCCGGCAGTCGAGGCGTGGGCGCGGTGCGCAGTGCCGAATGCATCGCTGACGTAGATTTCGCCGAGAGAAGCCAGAGCTTTGGCGAAGGCCGGGTCATTCTTTTCTTCTTCAGGGTGAAAGCGCAGATTTTCGAGCATGGCGACGTCGCCATTTTTCATATTATTGACGACTGCGGTCGCCTTTTCCCCGATGCAGTCTTCAGCAAAGCTGACGGTCTTGCCGAGAAGCTTGCCGAGGTGGCTGACCAGAGCTTTTAGAGAATATTTCGGGTTTGGCCCGCCTTTGGGGCGACCGAGGTGACTCATGAGAATGGCACGGCCACCGTTGTCGGTGATGTGCTTGATCGTCGGAACCGCCATGCGGATGCGGGTGTCGTCGGTGATGTTGAGGTTTTCATCGAGCGGCACGTTGAAGTCAACGCGGATCAGAACCTTGCGGCCGGCGAAATTGATGTCTTTGATCGTACGAAACATTGTTGCCTCCATTAAACGGGGGTAGAGAGAAAATTATAACGGAAAAAACAAAAGCAGGGAACCCCTCTTGATCAGGTTCCCTGCTGATTGTTCAAGTTGTTCTTAATGCCCTGTTACTTTTTGCTGGCCATGTAGAGGACCAGGTCGACGACGCGGTTGCTGTAGCCCCACTCGTTGTCATACCATGACACGACTTTGACGAATTTGTCATTGAGAGAGATGCCGGCGTCGGCATCGAAAATGCTCGAACGTGCATCGCCGACGAAATCGGTTGATACGACTGCGTCTTCAGTGTAGCCGAGAATGCCCTTCATGGTGGTTTCAGAGGCTTCTTTCATGGCGGCTTTGATCTGATCGTAGGTGGCCGGTTTGTCGAGGCGGCAGGTCAGATCGACGACTGAAACGTCGGGGGTCGGCACGCGGAAAGCCATGCCGGTGAGTTTGCCGTTCAGAGACGGAATAACTTTGCCGACGGCTTTGGCGGCGCCGGTTGATGACGGAATGATGTTCTGGGCAGCGCCGCGGCCACCGCGCCAGTCTTTGGCAGACGGGCCGTCAACGGTTTTCTGGGTGGCGGTGGTGGCGTGAACGGTCGTCATCAGGCCTTCGACGATGCCGAATTTGTCATGCAGAACTTTGGCGATCGGGGCCAGACAGTTGGTGGTGCATGAAGCATTCGAAACGATGTCGATCGAGGGTTTGTATGAATCTTCGTTAACGCCCATGACGATCATCGGTGTGTCGTCTTTGGACGGAGCTGACATGATTACTTTTTTGGCGCCGGCGGCGATGTGCTTGGCGGCGGTTTCTTTGGTCAGGAACAGGCCGGTTGATTCGACGACGTATTCGGCGCCGACTTCGTTCCATTTAAGGTTTGCGGGATCTTTTTCGGCGGTAACGCGGATTGCTTTGCCGTTAACGACGAGTTTGCCGTCTTTAACATGAACTTCACCCTTGAAGAGGCCGTGGGTTGAGTCATATTTGAGCATGTATGCCATGTAGTCAACGTCGATAAGATCGTTGATGCCGACGATTTCGATTTTGGGGTTGTTGATTGCTGCTCTGAAAACCAGGCGGCCGATGCGACCAAAGCCATTGATTCCTAATTTTACTGCCATTTTTTTTGCCTCCGAATTATTTATATGAGTATCGGGTTGTGAAAAAGAGAACAAAGAACATAAAAATTTACACGAACTCTTTTTACTTTGTCCGGGTACTTCTTGTCAATCCCCCAATTTAGTCAACGGGAATTTGGATCAGCAAAAACCGGATATGCCGACTGATGTTGTCTGCACTGTCATTTGTTATGCAAAGCTGATTCAGCCATGTCGCGGACTGTCTGGTTTTCGGGGAATCCTTCGGGATTCCATTCTATTTCCAGGCTTCCTTTTTTAACCAGTTCGCCCTTTTTGCCTTCTGAAAATATTTTCTGAAGCAGTTCGTAGATGGCATCATAGCTTTCGTTCTTATCGTTTGCCCATTTTGAAACGGCAAAGGCTTTTTCTGAAGTTTTTACATAAACAGCCGGAGCGGCTTCGTCAGGTGAGCCTGGCCGATTGTTGGTTTTTATCTCTGAAAGATTGTTTTTATTCAGGCAGTCTGATAGCTCAGACATCTGTGCTTCTGACAATTTAAACGAGTATCTGAATTCCTGAAGACCGGCTTCTTTGTCTGTAGGAGGTCGAACCAGACGGCAGAAGGCTTTCGCATCAGACGATATCCAGATGTCTTTGCCGCCCCAAAGGCCATGAACATCAAGCAGGATGATCTGTTGCCAGTTCTGAGTTTCTGCAAATGAGCTTGCACAGACTAAAATCGTAAACAGAACAATAAGAAAAATTTTTGCTTTCATTTCATAATCTCCATGGCTTTGTCGCTTTATAAGTCAGATCGTGAACAATTTAACACAAATAGGGGTGCTGCATTAAAAAAGGACAAAAAACATCCCCGTCCTGAGACGGGGATGTCTTGTCGAAACTTTTTAACACGTGTCCTTCGACCTGCCGGGCAGGCTCAGGAAACGGTCAGATTACTTGTCGAGCTTTGATTTGAAAGACTCGAGCTGAGCTTTGAGAAGGTCGCCGATGGTGTCAGAGAAACCAGATTCTGATTCAGCCTGGTATTTCTTGAGTTCCTTGGCATCGCTGTCCATGTTGGCTTCTTTGATCGAGAGTTTCAGGCGGCGGTTTTTGCGGTCGAGTTCGAGAACCTTGTAGGTTACGGTGTCGCCCTGCTTAACCACTTCAGACGGGCTGTTAACGCGCTGAGCTGAAAGCTGAGAGATGTGAACGAAACCGGTAACGCCTTCGGTAACTTCTACTTCTACGCCGTTTTCAAGCAGAGCGGCAATTTTGCCCTGATGCACGCTGTCTTTGCCGAACTTGCGTTCAACATCTTTCCAGGGGTCATCCTGGAGGCGGCGCAGAGAGAGACCGATTTTCTGCTTGCCTTTGTCGATTTCGTAGACCATGACGTTAACCTGATCGCCGACTTTAAGAGCGACGGCCGGATTTTCAACGTCATTCTGCCATGAGAATTCAGATACGTGCAGCAGACCTTCGAGGCCGTTTTCGAGCTGAATGAAGGCACCATAGGGAACCAGATTTTTAACGACGCCGGTGACCTGATCACCGATCTTGTATTCGTATTCAACCTTTTCCCAGGGGTCGGTGGTGGTCTGTTTCAGGCCAAGTGACAGTCTGTGGTTGGCAGTGTCGATGTTGAGGATCTTGACTTTGATTTCCTGACCCTTTTCAAGGATTTCTTTCGGGTGGCTGACTTTTTTGACCCAGTCCATGTCAGATACATGCAGCAGGCCTTCGACGCCCTGAGCGATTTCGATGAAGGCGCCAAAGTCGGTCATGTTGTTAACCTTGCCGGTTACCACATCGCCGAGTTTGTATTTGGAAGTGACCTGTTCCCACGGATGGGGCAGAACTTCTTTGTATGACAGAGAAATGCGTTTCTTTTCTTTGTCGATTTCTTTTACGACGATGTCGATTGAGTCGCCGGTTTTTACGACTTCGCTCGGGTGCTTGATGTTTCTGGCCCATGACAGGTCAGAAATGTGCACGAGGCCTTCAACGCCTTCTTCGAGTTCAACGAAAGCGCCGAAATCCATGAGGTTCTTAACCTTGCCATGATATTTCTGGCCGACTTTGTAGCGGTTGTCAACGGTTTCCCAGGGGTTGTCTTTTTTCTGCTTGATGCCGAGGCTGATTTTGCCTTTTTCGACATCCATTTTCAGAATCTTGGCTTCGATTGTTTCGCCCGGCTGAACGACTTCGCGCGGGTTGGAAATCACTGACCAGCTGAGGTCGTTGCGGTGAATGAGGCCTTCAACGCCATCGCCGAGGTCGACGAATGCGCCGTATTCAACGATTCTTGAAACAACGCCCTTGATGACATCGTCAACATGGAATTTTTCGAAGATTTCGTTTTTGCGTTTGTCGCGAACCTTGTCAAGAATGGCGCGTTCAGAAACGACGACGTTCTTGCGGCGGCGGTCATATTCAGTGATAACCATCGGGAATTTCTTGCCGATGCTTTCTTTGGCGTTTTTGCCGTGTGACAGCTGGCTCTGGGGCAGGAAGGCTCTGACGCCGAGAACGCTGACGTTATAGCCGCCCTTGATGCGTTCTTTGATTTCGCCTTCGACCGGAGTTTTATTTTTGAAAGCTTCGTCGAGGTCATCCCATGAACCGAGTTCCTGGGCGCGGCGCAGAGAGAGCAGCAGCTGCCCGTGGCCGTCGTCAACCTTCTTGACGTAGACTTTGATTTCGTCGCCAACATTGTATTTGCCTTCTTCGCCGTCGAGTTCATCAGTCGGAATGATGCCGTCGGACTTGTAGCCGAGGTCGACATAGATACCGCTCTGATTCTTCTCAATAACGGTGCCGGTTACAATGGCCCCCCTGGAGATTGTTCGGAACTCACTGTTCAGCGCTTCCTCCATTGTCATCTGGTTCTCGTTGGCGCTATCAGCCTGTTCCTGGTGAGTGTTTTTAACTTGAGTCATACGTTCCTCCATTGGGATCAACTTGTCCCGGGTATTAGTTACGATTATGATAATCCGATCGATAACCTGATCAATGGTCATCGCGGTAGTATCCAGCAATACGGCCCCGTCAGCCTGTTTGAGCGGAGCAAATTCACGATTCGAATCATATTCGTCGCGTTTGGCGATTTCCTGCTTCAGGCTTTCGAGATCGGCTTCAAAGCCCTTCTCGTGCAGGTCGTGCAGGCGACGTCTGGCCCTTTCCTCGATCGAGGCGGTCAGAAAGATTTTGGTGCGGGCATCGGGGAAAACGACTGAGCCGATATCGCGGCCGTCGACAACCCATTTGCCTTTTTTGCCGATCTGCCTCTGCAGAGCGGTCATGCATTCCCGCACACCCTGATTGGCGGCTACGGCAGAAACATTGCGGGCCACTTCGGGTTTGCGGATATCGTTTGTCACTTCGACATCTTTGAGAAAAACACGCGGCTGTGAGGAGTTCTTGCTGGTTTCAAAGCGCAGACCACATTCACCGGCGCAGCGACGCATGGCAGAGACATCAGAAAAATCGATGTTTTCCTGCATGGCTTTGAGAGTAACGGCGCGATACATGGCGCCGGTATCGAGATAGCCATAGCCAAGCTTGTCGGCAGCCATACGGGCGACCGTACTTTTACCAGCACCGGCGGGGCCGTCGATGGCGACTATGTCAAAACCTGTCTTACTGGGCGTCTGCAAAGTGTGCAACGAACTCCTGTGAACTCATCGGTTGAAAATTAAACCGACTAATGGGCGACATCGTACACTATTTTCGCTCTTTGTGCAACTAAAAAAGTGACGGAAATCTTTTTGTAAAAAGCTTTTTACCTCAGCCTTTGACGCAGCTTTGCAGATGGTTGAAGAAATCCGGAAAAGAAATATTTACGCAATCGGGATTTTTTATAAACAGTCCATTTTTGCTGCGACGGGCAAGAATGGCAAAAGCCATCGCCAGGCGGTGATCATCGGCCGGATCGACTTCGGTTGCTTCTGTCAGGTGGCTGTTGCCGGCAATATAAAACCCGTCGGGCAGTTCCCGGCACGTTACGCCAGCTTTCTGCAGCTGGCTGACAAGGCTGCTGATGCGGTCGCTTTCTTTGTTGCGGAGTTCTAAGGCGCCGGTTACCTGTGAAGGACTGCCAGCAAAAGCCATGGCGATCGCCAGTGCCGGCAGTTCGTCTATAAGTGATGGTATTTCGGCTGCAGAAATTTCTACTCCATGCAGAGAGTTGCCTTCGATGGTTACGGTACCTACAGGTTCCGGTTCGGTGTTGCTCTGGTAATTGAATGAAACGCCGGTTCCCATTTTTTTCAGTACATTGAAAAAGGCGGTTCGACATGGATTTAACAGAATGTTTTTCAGCTCGACACGGCTTCCGGGAAAAAGTGCGGCAGCCACGGCGAAAAATGCGGCACTGCTGACATCGCCGGGAACTGTGAACGAAAAATCACCGGTTGGCCTGAATGGCCCTTTTATAGAGACTCTGCCGCCATCCTGAATAATGTCTGCCCCGAAAAAATTCAGCAGCCTTTCGGTGTGGTCGCGACTTGCAAACGGTTCTTCGATAATTGTGCTGCCGGAAGCCTGCATTCCGGCAAACAGCAATGCCGATTTAACCTGGGCTGAACTGTGGCGGTTGCAGAATGCTGCTGACGCCAGGGGTTGCCGGCCGCTGATCCGAACCGGCAGAGTGCCGGAATCTGAGCACTCAATTTTTGCGCCCATCTGGCGCAGAGGTTCGACCACCCGCAGCATTGGCCTGCGTGACAGCGAAGCATCGCCGGTCAGCAGATATTTGCCTGGTTGTCCGGCGAGAATACCTGCCAGAAGCCTGGCGGTGGTGCCTGAATTTCCGCAGTAGAGCTCGGCGGGCATTGCTGGCTCTGTGGTGATTCGGCATTGATTCAGCAGCCGGATCGTTTTATCCTCGCGCTGCACGTCGATGCCAAGCTTTTCGACAAGTCTCAGGCTGGTGGCTACGTCGACACAGTCTGAAAGATTTGCCAGTTCAAGGCTGCCATCGAGCAGCAGGCTGATCAGAACCAGCCGGTGCGAGATAGACTTGTCACCAGGAAAACTCAGACTGCCGGCAATCTGCCGCGCCGGCTCAAGAAACATGCCCGGTTTTAAGGGGTTTGCCAAGCATGATCGAGAGAATCTGATCGTCGGTTTCAATCATGCCGGGTGCTGCAATCAAACCGATGTTGGCAAGACTGGATTCCAGATTTTCGCCGAGAACACCGTTGGTAGTCGGCAGGCGCAGCCCGCGCACGGCCATCATCGCCGCCTGAAATGCCGAGTCGACGGCGCAGACAAGTTTTATCGAGCAGCCAACCTTGGCACCGTCACAGATGATGCCGGTGATGCTGCCAACCATGTTGTTAACCGCTGCTGTTGCCGTTTCCAGATCGCCGCCGAGCAGGTAGGTGGCGCCGGCAGTCAGGCCCGTGCCGGAACAGACAACACAGCCGCACATTGCCGAAAGGGTGCCTGAATGATGCTTTAAAATGCTGGTTATGCCGTGGCTGATTGCGAGAGCTTCGCTTAAACTCCGGCGATCGGCTTTGACGTGCTCGGCCAGAACGTGCAGCGGCAATGAAATCGTGAGGCCCTGATTGCCGGAGCCGGCCGAGGTCATTACCGGCAGATTGCAGCCAGACATGCGGGCATCGACTGCGGCCGAAGTCAGAGCTTTGGCACGGTTTACAACGTCGTTGCCGAGCCAGCCTTCGTTAATGAGATTGTTGTAGATGTTGCCGATATGCAGAAACCCATCTTTTGCTAGACCGGCTTCGGCAACCTTGAGATTCATATCTATGCCTTTGAGCATGTGCCCGCGAAGTTCTTCTGACAGTTGCCCGATGTTGTTCCAGATTTCGGCAAATGAGACGGAAGCAAGCGCCTGCCGCTGCTTCAGCAGTTCACCAGAGCCACTGTCGCCCGAGGCGTCAGACGAAAAAACCGTTCGCCCGTTTTTTTCGAGAAGAATGCAGTTTTCGTGACTGCCACTGATGATGCAGCGGCCGATACCGCCCTTGTCGTCTTCGACGAGAACGTCGACGAACAGCCCATGCTTTTCAGAGGCGAGATCGATGGTGATCAGATCGCGGGCAACAAACTGGCGGGCCCGGTCGAGCCAGGCTTCGTTCATGTTTTCAAGCAGTGTCAGCCCGGGCTCTTCGGCCTCTGAATAACAGCCAAGCGCCGCAGCAAGCGGAATGCCGCGCTGACCGCCGGTGCCGGGAATGCCGACTTCCATGGCATTTTTGAGCAGGTTCGTCGAGAGACGCAGAGTGATCTTCGCGACTTCAGAACTGGTCATTCTTCGGGCTTTACAGGTGGCCAGAGCTATGGTTATGGGTTCGGTGCAGCCCAGGGCTGCTTTAATGTCGAGGCGCAGGGTTTTTTCAAGTTGGGCAAGGCTCATGGGTTTCCTCCGGTGCGATAAAAAGTTAGCACATGCGCCGGGCAAAAACAATAAAGGCCGGTGCTGAAAAATGCGGGTTGGCAAGTGGCGCCGGCGGGGCTACAATGAAAAAAAAACAGCTCGCGGGCTGCAATTAAGGAAACCAGATGCAAAAGAATTTTCTCGGAAAAACCGGTATTGCAATAACTCACCTCGGCATCGGCACATTGACTATGAGCCCGATGCAGCGGGGGTTGAATGTGGCTGATGGGGCGCGGGTCATTCTGCATGCCCTTGCCGGCGGTATCAATTTTATCGATACGGCACAGATGTATGGTTCTTATTCACAGGTTGCCGAAGCCCTGAGACAATGGAAAGGCCCTGCGCCGGTCGTTGCTTCGAAGTCGGCCGCGCGAACCCGCGAGGCTATGCAGGCCGCCGTGGCCGAATGTCTGCTGCAGACTGGCCTGAAAAAGGTCGATGCATTTCTGTTGCATGCGGTTCGTGACGCCGAAGATTTTGCCGGCCGGCAGGGCGCCCTGGATTATCTGCTCGAAGCAAAAAAAGCTGGTCTTGTCGGAGCTGTCGGTGCGAGTTCGCACTCTGCAAAAACTATCGACATGCTTGGTCAGCACCCGACGATCGATGTGCTGCACCCAATGTATAACCGCGATGGCATAGGTATTCTCGATGCCAGTCTCGATGATATGACGACTTTTCTCAAGCGTGCCCGTGCCAATGGTAAAGGGATTTACGCCATGAAGCCGCTTGGCGGCGGGCAGCTGCGCAACGATGCGGCCGCATCGCTCGACTGGGTTCTCAGGTCGGGTGTTGTTGATGCAGCGGTTGTCGGTATGACTTCTGCCGATGAGGTAGACATGAATGTGCAGGTGGCGAACGGCGCTTCGGTCGATCCGTCCTTTGCCCGTAAAGTTGCCGGGCAGCCCCGCCGCCTGTTCATCAATGCTATGGTCTGCATAAATTGCGGTGCTTGTATCAGAACCTGCCAGCAGTCAGCGCTTAAGCCGGGCGAAAAGACACCGCAGATCGATCATCAGCTCTGTGTACTCTGTGGCTATTGCTCACCAGTCTGCCCGAAATTTGCGATCCGTATTATCTGAAAACTGTGCCGGGAAACCGGCTGAAAAAAAAGAACCGGCTGCCTGCATCTGCAGACAGCCGGTTCTTTTCAGAACAGATTAGAAACCGTCGAAGCCACCGCCGGCGGCGGGTGCGGCTGCCGGTGCTGAAGCAGCTTCAGTAGCTGCTGGAACTGCCGGAACTGCCGGAACTGCCGGAGCTGCTGCATCGGCCGGGGCCGGGGTTGCTGCGGGCGCATCGCTGGCCGGAGCCGTCGGTGCCGGGGCAGCCGAGCTGTCAGCCGGGGCAGTGGTCGGTGCCGGAGCCGGAGTTGCATCAGTCGGAGCGGCTGGTGCCGGAGCCGGTTCAGTTTTCGGAGTAGCGTCGATAGCGTCGAAACCACCTTCGAAACCGCCGCTGGTTGCGGCTGGTGCCGGTTTATCAGCGGGTTTATCAGCCGGTTTGGCTTCGTCGATGGCGCCAAAACCTTCGGTGCCTGCCGGTTTGCTGTCTGCCGGCTTAGTATCGGCCGGGGTTTCTACCGGTTTGACTTCACCGGGTTTCACTTCGGGTTTCTGGGCCGGAGTGGTGGTTTTGTTGGCTGCATCTTCGTCGGGCAGAATGATGTCTTCAGTGCCCATCAGAGGATCTTCTTCGAAGATCGAGCTGGTTTTGCCGGTTTTTTCAGTTTCGTTGAGACCGGGAAGTTTGACTTCGCGGGCGCTGAGAAGCTTGTTGAATTCTTCTTTATAGCGGATTTCAGTCGGGGCAAAACCGAAATAATACTGGATCTTCGGTGAGTAGCTGACGGTCAGACCGGCAACAACTACGGCCACCATGCTCATCAGCTTGATGAGAATGTTCAGTGACGGGCCGGAAGTATCTTTGAACGGATCGCCGACGGTGTCGCCGACTACAGTTGCCTTGTGATTGTCAGAACCCTTGCCACCCATCTGGCCTGATTCGACGTATTTCTTGGCGTTATCCCAGGCGCCGCCTGAGTTGGACATCATTACGGCAACGGCGAAACCGCAGGCGAGACCGCCGACCAGCATGCCGATTACGCCGCCGACGCCAAGAACGAGACCGACAACGATCGGGGTGATGATGGCGAGAAGGCTGGGAGCGAGCATTTCTTTCTGGGCGCCCTTGGTGGAGATGGCTACGCATGCGGCATAGTCAGCCTTGGCACCGGGTTCACCCTTGAGCAGGCCGGGGATTTCCTTGAACTGTCTGCGGACTTCTTCAACCATGCTGTGAGCAGCACGGCCGACCGCTTTCATGGTCATGGCGCAGAAAACGAATACCATCATGGCGCCGATGAAAACGCCGACGAGAACGAGCGGGTTCATCAGGTTGACGTTGTAATAAGCCATGAAGTCGGCCATGCTGGCCTTGGCTATCGGAACCGCTCTTTCGGGACCGGCAAAAATATACTGGTCGAGCTGTGATTCGCTGAATTTGGCGACGCGCAGCAGGCCGATGCGGAGTTCTTCGATGTAGGCGCCGAGCAGAGCCATGGCGGTCAGAGCGGCAGAACCGATGGCGAAGCCCTTACCGGTTGCGGCTGTGGTGTTGCCAAGTGAGTCGAGAGCGTCAGTGCGCTTTCTTACATCCGGGCCCATGTGAGACATTTCGGCGTTACCGCCGGCATTGTCGGCGATCGGGCCGTAAGCATCTGTCGCAAGAGTCAGACCAAGGGTAGAGAGCATACCGACGGCGGCAATACCGATACCATAGAGACCCATGGCCGGATTGTTGAAACCATCAGCAAAGCCGTAGGCGAGAACGATACCGAGGCTGACGGTGAGAACCGGAATACCGGTTGACATCATACCGGTTGCCAGACCTTCGATGATGACGGTAGCCGGACCGGTCGATGACTGGGCGGCGACTTCCTGGGTCGGTTCATAGTCAGAAGATGTGTAGTATTCAGTGGCCCAGCCGATGATGATGCCTGACATCAGACCGGTGATGATCGAGCCAAGAATGTAGATGTGGTCCGGCAGCATTTTCCAGACGAGAATGGCGCTGCCGACGGCAGTAAGCAGTGAAGAAACATTGATGCCGCGGCCAAGAGCGCCCATCAGTTCTTTCTGAGAAGCATCTTCATCGGTGCTGACGAAATAGATCCCGATCAGTGAGAACAGGATGCCGGCGCCGGCGATTGTCAGCGGCAGCAGAATCGAATTGACCTGCAGCGGCAGCAGTTCAGGAGTGCTGAATGCAGCAGCGCCGAGAGCGGCTGTGGCCAGAATCGAACCGCAGTATGATTCGTAGAGGTCGGCGCCCATGCCGGCTACGTCGCCGACGTTGTCGCCAACGTTGTCAGCGATAACGGCAGGGTTACGCGGATCGTCTTCGGGAATGCCGGCTTCGGTTTTACCGACCAGGTCGGCGCCGACGTCAGCGGCTTTGGTGAAGATACCACCACCGACGCGGGCAAACAGAGCCTGTGAGCTGGCGCCCATGCCGAAGGTCAGCATGATGGTGGTGATTTCCATGTAATCGTGAACGGCAAATACGCTGTCTTTGAAAACGGTATCTTTAGCACTCATGACCCAGTTGAGAATTTTCCACCAGATCGAGATGTCGAGAAGGCCGAGGCCGACGACGACGAAACCCATGACGGCGCCGCTTCTGAAAGCGACCTGCAGACCCTGGTTAAGGGACTTGGCAGCGGCGGCAGCGGTGCGGTTCGAGGCGTTGGTAGCGGTCTGCATGCCGAGGTAGCCGGAGAGACCAGAGAAAAAGCCGCCGGTCAGAAAGGCGAGCGGGGTCCAGGGGCTCTGTACATGCAATACAAATGACAGGAAAGCGAAAAAGGCGAAGGCAACGATGAAGAAAATGCCGACAACCTTATACTGTGACCAGAGGTACGACATGGCGCCCTCTTTAACATATCCGGCGATTTCACGGGATTTTTCGCTGCCCGGGTCAGCTGCCATCATGGCACTGTAAAAATACCAGGCAAAAACCAG
>CAZFUG010000072.1:8445-16578 GCA_964522035.1 uncultured bacterium | reverse complement strand
CTGCAGACGGGGAAACCTGCCGGCGATCGTCACTGCCAGCCGTTGCCGGGTGGCCCGAACAGACTGACAGCACATTTCTTAGAGAGCGCAGTATGACTCTGGAACAATTTTTTCTTCACCCTCTTCTGCATAGTTTCATTCTGTCTGCCTTCATGGGCGGCCTGATCGGCTGGGTCACCAACTGGCTCGCGATCAAAGCCCTGTTTCACCCGCAACAGCCCTGGAAATTTCTCTTTTTCGAATTTCAGGGCCTGCTGCCGAAACGCCAGAAAGAACTCGCCTGCAACCTCGGCAAAATCGTCGAAGGCGAACTGATCAGCGTCGAAGAACTGATCAAAAAGGTCGAACCAACTGATGTCGAGCCGATCATCGAAGAGATGATGAAGAAAAACCGCGACCAGATTGAACAGCAGATAAAAGACTACATTGCTTCGTTTGCCAAAAAGATCCCGTTCTTCAATTTAAGTGCCGACACCCTGGTTAAATCAGTCATGGACCGCATCGAAAAAGAACTGTGCGCGGTTCTGAAACGACAGATTCCGCTGATGCTCGACCGCGCCGCCGAAAAAGCCTCAGAGAAAATCTCGGTTCAGGAAATCGTCATCGAAAAAGTCTGCAACATGAACCTGATCAAACTCGAAAGCCTCTTCAACCGCATCGCCGACCGCGAAATGGCAATGATTATCAGGCTCGGCGGCGTTCTCGGCGTCATCGTCGGCATCGGCCAGTGGGCAATTCAAAACTTCCTGCTGCAATAAACGCGCATAATCGGACTTTGCAGAATTTCAAAATTGCCGGACAATTTCGACCGGAATTGTGATAAATTTGCAGAACCAATTACCAAAGGTGTATCCCCAATTCAAACAACTCGGTGTGGCATAAAATGAAACAATCAAAACTGTTTACCAAAACCTCGAAGACCCTTCCCAAAGACGAAGTCAGCCTCAATTCACAGCTGCTTCTCAAGAGCGGCTTTATCGACAAGGAAATCGCCGGCGCTTATTCGTTCCTGCCGCTCGGCCATCGCGTGCTCAACAAGATCATCAACATCATCCGCGAAGAAATGAACGCGATCGACGGCCAGGAAATCATGCTCACCGCCCTGCAGGCACCCGCCACCTGGGAACCGACCGACCGCTGGGACGACGAAAAAATGGACGTCTGGTTCAAGACCGAACTGAAGAACGGCAACCAGCTCGGCCTCGCCCCGACCCACGAAGAACCTCTGACCAAACTGATGAAAAAGTTCATCAATTCTTATAAAGACCTGCCGGTTTTCGCCTATCAGTTCCAGACCAAGTTCCGCAACGAAACCAGAGCGAAATCCGGCATTCTGCGCACCCGCGAATTCATCATGAAAGACCTCTATTCGTTCGGCCGCAACCAGCAGGACCTCGACGAATACTACGAAAGAGCCAAAGCCGCCTACGTAAAAATCTTCGACCGCCTTGGCCTCGGCAAAATCACCTACGTAACCTTTGCCTCGGGCGGCACTTTCTGCAAATTCAGCCATGAATTCCAGACCCTGTGCGAATACGGCGAAGACCTGATCTACATCAACGAAGAAAAGAAAATCGCCATCAACCGCGAAATCTTCACCGATGACATCATCAGCGAATTCGGCCTGAAGCGCGAAGACTTCGTCGAAAAGAAATCGATCGAAGTCGGCAACATCTTCAAGCTCGGCACCAAATTTTCTGACGCCCTCGGCCTGCACTACGTCGCCGAAAACGGCGAAAGATTCCCGGTCGTCATGGGCAGCTACGGCATCGGGCCGGCCCGCACCATGGGCACCATCGTCGAGACCTGCAACGACGAAAAGGGCATCATCTGGCCGAAGAACATCGCCCCCTACCACGTTCACATCATCTCTCTCGGCAAAGAAGACAGCATCGCCGCCGAGTCAGAAAAGCTCTACAATCTGCTCAACGCCAACCACATCGAAACCCTCTGGGATGACCGGCCGAACGTCAACCCGGGCGCCAAATTCGCCGATTCAGACCTTATCGGCTGCCCGATCCGCATTACCGTCAGCAGCAAAAACCTCGAAAACAAACAGTACGAAATCAAAAGACGCGCCGGTGGTAACGCCGAATTCATACCGCAGGAAAACATTCTCGCCTTTCTTGCAAATGAACTGAAGTAAACGCTCACTAAACAGGGGCCGCCAGAATTTTTCTGGCGGCCCCTTCATTTTTTAAAAGAAATTTGCATCGGCCCCGGCGCAACAGAAATAATTAATGACCGGAAGAAATTATTCCGACGGTTCTTCAAGAAAAACGCAAACTTATGGCAACAATGGCAGCAAATTCATCTACAGCAACTGTTCACTTTTTAGACAGAATTCATGGCATGCTTTTTGCTTTAAGCTGGTGACCCATCAAGAACTGGGCACTTTTTGCGCAGCGAAAGGAAATCAAAGCACCGATATATGCGAAAAACCAAAATACTTGTCACACTTGGACCCTCAGCCGAACAGGAACCGGTATTGCGCGAGCTGATCAATGCGGGCATGAACGTAGCCCGACTGAACTTTTCTCATGGCGATTACGAGGAACACGGCGCGAGAGTCGCCACCGTCAAGAAGCTGCGCGATGAAATGAAAAAACCGGTGGCTCTGATGCTCGACACCAAGGGCCCAGAAATAAGAACCGGCATGGTCGAAGGCGACAAAATTCATCTCGAAGCCGGCAAAACCATCACGCTCACCACCACGACCGTCACCGGCACCGCCGATCTTCTCAGCATTTCGTTCGATCGCCTGCCCTCGATGCTCGAAACCGGCTCGACGATTCTGCTCGACGACGGCCTGATTCAGCTCGCAGTCGAACATATCCCCAACGACAAAACCATTGTCTGCAAGATTCTCAACAGTGGCAGTATCAAGTCACGGCGCGGCGTCAACGTTCCGAAACTGCACCTGAACATGTCGAATCCGACCGAAAAAGACCGCGATGACATCATTTTTGCCGCCCGCAACGACTTCGACTTCATCGCCGTTTCGTTCACCGAATCAGAAGACACCATCAGGCGCGTCAAGGCCATTCTCGACATCGAAGGCAAGCCCGACATCAAGGTAATCGCCAAGATCGAGAACCACGCCGGCCTCAACAACTTCGACGATATACTCGAAGTGGCTGACGGCATCATGGTCGCCCGCGGCGACCTCGGCGTCGAACTGCTGCCCGAAGAAGTGCCGATCGTGCAGAAAGAAATCATCAGACGCTGCTATATGGCCGGCAAACCGGTTATCACCGCAACCCAGATGTTGCATACGATGATCGACTCACCTCGCCCGACCCGCGCCGAAGTCTCTGACGTCGCCAATGCCATCTACGATTTCACCTCTGCAATAATGCTCTCTGGCGAAACCTCGATCGGCAAATACCCGGTCGAATGCGTCAAGCTAATGGACCGCGTGTCGAGAAACACCGAAGACGCTATCGACTACAAGCGCATCTACAATGCCTTCGCCACCAATGAAGAATTTTCCGACCGCACCAGCGCCGTTACCAATGCCGCGATTGCCACCGCCTACAGCCTGTCGGCGACCGCCATCATAACGGTAACCGAATCGGGCCGCACCGCCCAGGCCCTGTCACGCCTGCGGCCAAGTATTCCGATCATCGCGGTGGTCGCCAATCAGAGACTGTTCAATCAGCTCAGCATAAACTGGGGCATCACACCGGTCATGGGCAGCCATTTCAAGACCATAGAAGAACTTTATCGTGATTCGGTGCGGCTCAGCCTCGAAACCGGCATGATCAAGGAAGGCGACACGATCATTCTCGTCGCCGGCATTCCGGTCGGCCGCAGCGGTGGCACGAACATGATCAAGGTCGAAACCGTCGGCCACCCCGGCCACAGCCCAAAACGCCGCAAGGAAGACGAGACTTCCGAGGCGCTCAAGTTCAAGCTCGGCCAGGAAAAATCAAGCCACAGCCGCCTGAATCATAACACCAATGGCGGCGGCACCCCGCTCGACCTGATCACCCGCCCGGTCGCCCAGTGCCCGAAGCGCAACATGCTCAAATAACTGTTCCGCAAAGCTCAACAGCTAAAACAACCGGGGCCGCCTCACAGAATCGTGAAGCAGCCCCGGTTTTTTGAGCGGTAAAAGCCTCAGGCGGTGAGAAACGCCTTGACCTGATCGATAAAATAACGGTTCTGTTCGAGGCTGCCGACGCTGACACGCAGACAGTTTTTCAACCGCCGGTGTGCGCCGACGTCGCGAATGGCGATGTCGTTGTTCTTCAGATGTTCGAAAAGAGCGGCAGAACGCTCACCAGCACTGAAAGTCACGAAGTTGGTATGCGACGGGTAGACTTTCAGTCCACCGATTCCCTGCATTTCTTCATAAAGGCTCTTTTTGAGAGCAACCGCCTCGCGGGTATGGCGTAGAAACAGATCTTTGTTCATCAGCATCGTCATAACGAAGGTCTGCACCATTATACTGGTATTGAAAATCGTCTGTACCTTGCGCAGCTCGTTGATATTCTGAGGCTGGCTGACAATATAGCCAAAACGCAGGCCAGCCGCCGAAAACGACTTCGAAAACGACCTGACAATCAGCAGATGACTGAAGTCTTTGATACGGTCGACCCAGGTAATGCCGCTGAATTCGAAATAGGTTTCGTCGAGCAGCACCGGTTTGCGGGTGTTGTTGAGCACGTAGAGAATCTTTTCGTCGCTGAGCAGGTGCCCGGTCGGGTTGTTCGGGTTGCAGAGAATGCCGAGCCGACAGTTCTCTGAGTTGAGAATTTTCACATACTCTTTTTCATCAAAATCAAAGTCGGGCAGAAAATCCATAAACCTGATTCCGAGACCGGCGGCCTGCGAATAAGTTGAGTAGTCGAAATAAGACGGGGCAAGGGAAAGGGCGAACGCGTCATTGTTTTCGCGCACAGCCAGAAATGCTGCAAACAGCATGTCATCGGCGCCGTTGCCCCAGAGAAGATTTTCGCCTGTGATGCCGTGCCCGATGTAGTCGACGAGAAGCCTTTTGAGCTCTGAGGTTACACCGCTGAAATAGCGGTTGAGATATACCTGCTGCATATTCTGATGAAAAGCTTCGTCGATCGTCTGGTAGGGGTCGAGAACGCTTTCGTTCAGGCACATCATGTTCTTTTTGCGGGGAACGGAAATATCAGCCGGCGGGCCGGCTTTGAGCAGATCGGTTCTGAACAGGGTCATGGGGAGTCCTTTCCTGCAAGCCATTTTTACACACATACTAGCAGTCTTTATGTTACAATTCAATAAATACGGGCGAGCTCACAGGCATGGCTCAATCCCGGTGCAGCTTAGATTCCCGCCGGCGCCGGAATGACGGAACATATCTGTCATTCCGGGCGCAGACCCGGAATTTCACGAGTTTAATGCGTTGGCTTCACAATAAAACATCAGACAGGAGCGGATTTTATGGCCAGAAAAAGCAAAGCGAACGACGCACCCGGCTGCGGTTTTTATCTGCTTTTCGCTCTTGTCATGATTGCCCAGCTGTTTTCCGACAAAGCCGAAGAACCTCGGCGTGAAGCCAATGGCCAGCAGGTCGAACCGGCAATTGCATTGATCAAATATCATTCTGACGAAGAACTTGTCGGGCTGCACAAAAATGGGCGGCTGTCAGGTGTTATCGACCCGCAGACAAACCGCACCGCTATGCATGTCGCGGCGGCACTCAACCGCCACCAGGTTCTCAGAATGCTTATCGACAGCAAAGAAAATGTCAGCGCCCGCGACAAGAATCAGGTTACGCCGTTGTATCTCGCTCTCGAAAGCCAGGCATCAGAATCGGTGCAGATACTTATGCAGGCGGGCGCCGACGTTACCGCAGTCACGCGCAACGGTTACAGCATTCTGCATTATGCGGCCCGCTACGGCTTCTATGACGTGGCCAAAGCGGCGCTCAAGGCCGGCGTAAAACCTTCGATCGAGGCCTACGGTGGCTTCACCCCGCTGCACTATGCCGCCCGCGGCAACCATCTGCGCATCGCGGTTCTGCTCGTTGAGAACGGCGCCGACATGAACGCCCGCATCAGCTACGGCTGGACCCCTGGCGATCTGGCCTTCAGCAAAAGCGAGGCGATCACGAATTATCTGCAGAGCAAGGGCGCGAACTTCTCAAAGGGAACCATTATCACCGAATTCAATCTGGTAAATGGCTGGCCCTTCTTCAGCCAGCAGGAAATCATCGCGATACCCGACATCAGTGACCCGCTTTTTCGGGCCATAGAAGCCGATTCACCTGTCATGCTTGCCGAACTCGAAAGCCATAGCGCTGACCTGAAGAAGAAAAGCCCGGCCGGCACCCCGCCCCTCTGTCTGGCAATCGCCAACCGCAAGATACAGGCCGCTGAATATCTCTTAAAAAAAGCACCAGATCTGAACTCGACCGATGCCAACGGTAAAAATGCTCTGCTTTACGCGATCGAATACCGAAACGAAGACTTCGCACGCCTGATTCTGCAGAAAAAGCCCGACCTGGCACACGCCGACAAATCGGGCAATACCGCCCTGCATTACGCCCTTGCCAACAGTCAGAATGCTCTTGCAGCCGAACTTATCAACCGTGGCGCCGATATTTTTGCCGTGAACAATTTTTCGCGCGGCATGATTCATATCGCCAGCGAAAATTCGAACTCGATGATGTTTGAAGTGCTTATCAGCAATGGCTGCGATGTAAATCAGGAAGACGTAACCGGTAATACGCCTCTGCATCTGGCCGTCAAAAACGACAATATCCCGATGATTTCAGCTCTGTTGAAAAACGGAGCCGATTTCGCGGTCATCAACAATCGGGGCAAAACAGCCCTGCAACTGGCAAAATCTCAGGCGGCACGCAACCTGCTCAGCAACCGTTTCGAGATCGAAGGACAGAATCCGGCAGAGAAACAGCTTCCCGCCGAAGTAAACATTCTGCCACAGGCCTCAAACTGACGTAAAATGCAGCAGCAGACATCTCAGGCCGGCCAATTGCGCAGACTGCGCCCACGCCGGTTCAGTCTCGAACGTCTGCTGCTGTTCTGGTTTCTGGCTCTTTTTCTTCCGGCTCTGGCAATTTTCGGACTGCTCAATTTTTCTGTTCAACAGCAGCGGGAAACCGCCAGAGCAGATCTTGCCGATCGGCTTCTCGATGCCTATGACTCATTGAACAGAAACTGCAGGCCAAACGCCTGGTTCATCAGCCAGATTGAAATGGCCGAAGCAATCGCTGGCCTGCCGGCAAGAAACTCGAAACTGCTGCCGGCTGCAAATCTGGCTGAATCAGCCGGCAAACATCTGAACCGGCTGTTTACCCGCATCAAAAGTCATGAAATGCTGCTTCTGATGACCGCCGGGGCCGACCTGCAGAATATAGAAGTTTTCACCGATCCGGTTACAGCTCCTGATTTTCCGAGGCCGGGGCTCAGAGCGGCCCGCGAGATACTGGGTGAGCTGCTGAATCAGCACGGTGGCAAACCACAAGCGTCTGACAGCAAAGGCCGGCGAAAAATTCTGAAAAGTTTCATCACCTCAATCTTTGGCACCTACCTTGACCCGGTTGACGCCAATGAAGATTTCACCAGCGGTTTCAGTGAAAAAAACGGTGCAAACCGTCTGCGAACTGCCAGACGACTGATTAAAGATGCGCATGGCAAAGTGGTTTTCAGTTACATAGCGCTTTTTCGCGAAAACGGCAGTTGTCTGCCTCAGAGTTTCGCCCAGGCCAGAAGAAAACTGGCCTCAGCAGGCCTGCTGGCAAGAATGGTGATGAAACCGGCGCGGCCGTTTCCGTTCATTCAGGCAGCGGCAGACAACCGCCTGAAATTGGTGGGTCCGCTCAACTTCAGCCTTCTGACTTCCGGCATCTTCAGGCAGAAAGATCAGGTCACCGACCTGTTGAATCGCGGTGTCATGGCGCACCGGCCGGCACTCTACCCGCATTTCGAGATTATGGAAGCGCCAGGGCAGTATGATCATCAGGTCACGGCGATCAAACCCGGGTTCTTCATTTTTCTTTTTCTCTGTCTGACACTGCTGGCAATCAGAAGCTTTCATCAGCACGACAATCTGAGGGGCAATATCCGCACCCGCCTTTTTCTCTCGGTTCTGCTGGCTACGGTGCTGCCGGTTGCCATCTTCGTCTTCTATACG
>CAZFUG010000072.1:0-8435 GCA_964522035.1 uncultured bacterium | reverse complement strand
CAAAGCCGGCGACCAGAGCCATTTCGCAAAATTCAGCGTTTTTATCAACCGCATGCGCGAATTTGCCTGCACGGCCAACGAGGATTACCTGCGAAAATTCATTCACAGCGAACTCGACCAGACATTCTCGGGGGCGGGGCTGCTGCGCAATGACGGCCTGATTCTTGAGTTTCTTGATTATCAGAAAGTGTATGTCGTCAAACTCGAAAAGAAGCTGAATCTGACGCGCGAATTCATGTATGCCTCTATTATCAGGTTCTTTCAGCTGACAAATCTGATGCCGGAAAGCCAGCACAAGCTTCTGCAGAGCACATCACGCGGCAAGAAACTGCTGGCCATGGCCGAAATTTTCCCGCCGGTCGATGTCGACAATTTCTGCAGTTATGAAGGCACATCCCAGACGTCAAAGCAGGACTTCGGCAACTTCAGAATGATGAGCTACAAGATTCTACCCCCGGCATTACCAGGCAAAGAAAGAAAGGGAGCGGTTCTGCTGCTGATCCAGGATATTCGTGAGCTTGCCCACATGATTGTGCGGCAACTGACTGAGCGCTGGCAGATGTTCAGACAGAAAACCGAAGAAGGTCTTATCGAAAGCCAGATCATCAGCTCGTTCGATCTTAACAGTTCAAGCCTCGACCTGGGAAATGTCTGGCCCGTGGGGCAAAAACCCGGCAGTGAGCAGCTGCGGGTTGCAGGGCTCCTCACCGATGGCCGGGCCGAAGCCGAAATCAGGCTCGAAGATAAAGACGGCACCCCGGTTCTCATCAGCGGCCGAAAAATTGCGGGTTACCCGCTGGTTGCAGTTGCAAGCTGCCGTATGAGCGGAATCTCGCAGCATGGTTCGCTCGTTCTCGGCATCATCGTGGCCAATCTTGTCTACATTTTTCTGCTTTTAAGCATGCTGGTAAGCATACTTTCCGAGCTGTTCAACCCGCCGATCGACCGGCTGCTGACCGCTGCCAGACTTACCGGGGAAGGCAGGCTGGTAAAAATCAGCAACAGCTTCAGCAATGAGCTTTCGCAGCTGACAAACGAATTCAACCGTATGAGCCAGCACATACGTGAGCGGGAGCGCCTGGAGAGATTCATTTCGCCGGAAGCGACCCGGACAATCGTTTCTGAAAGCCGCACACACACTGAGATTTTATCGAAAAAGGTCAGATGCAGCATAGTTTTCATGCATATACGCCATTTCAGCGAGCTTAACGCGGCGCTGAGCCCGGAACAGCTTTTTCAGATGCTGAACCTGTATTTTCCGTTTGTCGAAGCCGAAATAACCGCTGCCGGTGGGCAGATCGACAAATATATCGGCGACGCCATCATGGCGGTTTTTTCTGACGAAGGAGGTATACCGGCGGCCAGCAGAGCATGCGCTGCCATGACGGGTGTCATGAGCCGACTGCCAGTGTTCAACCAGACTATCAGACGGCACGGCTTACCTGAAATTATGGTGGGAGCCGGCATTTCAACCGGTGAAGTCATTTCGGGCCGAATCGGCTCATATCAGGGCCGGCTCGACTATACGGTCATCGGCGACGAGGTCAATCTGGCAGCCCGCCTTGAAGCGTCATCACATTTCGATCATGCCAGCCATATTCTGACCGATGCTGAAACTCTTGAAGCTGCCGGCAAAGAGATTGCCACCAGGTTTCATGGCGAAATAAAAATCAAGGGAAAGGAGCTGCCGGTGAAAACCTATGAAGTCATCTACTGATCAGATTCTGCTCAACATACACCGCAGCACTTTCATGAAAGTCGCGCCGGTGCTGCTTTGGCTGGTGGCGATCTTCATTCCGGTTCTGGTCGGCCGCAATCTTTATTTTGCCACTTTCAAAGAACAGCAGGAACAGCTCGCCGCTATGGGGCAGCATCAGCTGATGACCAGGGCCAGAGAATTCGACGCCAGACTTCACCCTGAACAGGTTCTCAAACAGCAGCTGAATCTTGATTTTTACAAAAGCGCCTATGACAAGGCGGTTCTCCAGAACAACCCTTCTGTTCTGGCTTCTTCGCCAATCGGCCGAGCTCTGCCTGATTTTTCGGGCAATATCGCAGGGCAGCTCGCTTCTTTCAGCCGGGTTCTCGAGCTTGAGACAGGCGTCAGACCGATCTTCATTGCCGGTCTGCACCCTGACCCGGCAAAATGCGGGCTGTTTCTGCAGAACGAATCAGAACCCGGGCCCGAACAAATGCAGGCCATCCGGCGTGAATTCGCCGAAATATGCATCTTTCTCAATTCAAGATCAAATTTCCGTGAAGACGAACCCGTTGAACTGCGAACCTATGCGCCATTCGACTTCTTCAGCCGGTTTCTCGAAATCTTCGACCACAGCAACACCCATTTCTGGCACCTGAATGGTTCTTTTTCGGCCCGTTACCGAGAGCGCCTGTATATAGTCAGCATGCGGCCTCCCTTTGCACCGGGGCTGGGAAACAATATCATCACCGGCATACTGATCAGTAATCTCGACCCGGCAGTGGTAATAACCCGGGCCTGCCGCGACATGTCAGACGATGAAATTTCAATTACCTGGGGTCAGGCAGACCCGACCGAACTGCCTCAATTCATCGAAGAGAACGGTGATATCTCAATGATAACAAGGCTTTCTGAGCAGTTCAGGGCGGCTTTCAACCGGCCCGGCTCAGCCGACAGACTCGGTCGCACGGCAATCAGGCTTACTATTTCCGCAAAAACCAGACAGAATTATCTGCGCAAACATGCGGCCCATATCGATCTTGGTCTGCTGACTTTTCTGTCGATCAGCTTTCTGTTTGGGGCCGGCACCAGTCTTGGCCAGATGAAGCTGCGTACCAGCCTGGCCAGACTGATTACCGTAGCCTTTTTTGTCAGCATGTTTCTGCCGTTGACCGGTCTGGCATGGCTTGCCGCTGCCAATTCGCGCAACGCACGCGATTCTGAAGTCCGCAGGATCACCCGACAGGTCAGACAACTGCTGCGCCAGAGCGAAACGGCTTTTCGTCTGCAGCGCTACCGCCAGCAATTGCTGATGTTTCATGTCAGCCGCATAATTGCCGGTCTTGCACCAGAAAAATGGGGTGATTACGTTGACCGCTTTTTCTTCAATGACAGGCATTCGCGCTTCAAGGCCCACATCGAAAATTTCTATCTCTATTCAGCCGCGAATGACAAAGACTTCTTTCGCGGTCAGAAGCCGGAAGAACGCTTTCGCAAAAACGAGTTGCCAAATATTCTTTCAGGCGCCTTTCGCCGTGCTCTGATGTTTACCGACGCCTTCGATCACATGTCAGAGGCCAGCAGGCGAAAAATTTCCCAGGTGGCCGATTTTTCAAGTGGCGTCATGGAAGAGCTAGTCGACGACAAGTTTTTCAGCAACGTTCTCGGCAATCCCGGCGAACTGAATAACGCGACCCTGCTCGCCAGGCGCGACCTGCTGACAACATTCTTTCTTAAAGGTCCACAGCGAATGGCGGGCATTCTATGCCTGGTAACCAATGATATTCTGTCGATGCAGATTATCGACGAAATAAACGCGCGCGGCAGCTTCAAAAACAAATTCACTATCGATGGTTATCGCGTGGAAATGGATTTTTACGCGATAAGCGAGTTCTATGAGCGCAATTTGAAAGGGCGCTGGCTCGGATACGCCAACGTTAACCCCCCGACTATGACAACAGAAGCTGCAGACGCCCTTTACAGCAATTCTGACGCCAGCGTGGTCGACAATCTTCATCTCGATAATCCTCATCTGCTGGTCACCGAAACGATGCTCGAGCGATCGATTTTTGGCGTTGCCAGAGTTAAACCGCTGCATACCGGAGACCGACAACACACTGGTGTCGGGTTGCTTGCCTTTCTGGCTCTGCTTAGCTGTGTTACACTCGCCACCGGCATCTCGCGCCTGATTCTGCTGCCGGTTCCGCCTTTCCTTGAGGCTATCAGAGCAATTGAAGGAAACCGGCATAACTGGATGCTCGATCTGAACACCGGCGACGAATTCGACAACCTTGCCGTTTCGATGAATGAAATGAACCTGAAGCTTCTCGAAAGACAAAAAATGCTGCAGCTGGTTTCTCAGACTGCGGCTGAAGCCGTTAAAACCGGCAATACGCAGGAAGCACCAAGGCGACGGTCTGCGACTATTCTTTTTTCAGACATCAGAGGCTTTACCACCATCAGCGAAAACAACAGTGCCGAAGAGGTCGTCGCAATGCTCAACGACTATTTCACGCTGATGTGCCCGGCAATCGAAGCGAATGGCGGCCATATCGACAAGCTGATCGGTGATGCCATCCAGGCAGTTTTTCTTGCCGATGACGAAGAAAATCGTGCAGTATCTGCAGCCAGAGCCGCACTCGAAATACGCCGCCGCCTGGCCGATTTCAACGCTGCAAGAGCGGCGGCCGGTAAGTTTGCTATAAACAACGGCATCGGCATTGCAAGCGGCCAGGTCACCACCGGGGTTACCGGGTCGAATACCGGCAAACTCGAAGCGGCAATTATCGGCGAACCCCTGCAGCTGGCCGCCACCCTTGAGTCATACAGCAAGTTTGCAACCAATACCTGCATAATCATTGATCCGGCAACAGAAAACCTGCTGCAAAACCGCGCCCTGGTGATATCATTAGATGTCCCTGAAATGCCACAGAAAATGTCAATCCACGAACTCCAGGAACTAATTGATGTCTGACGGGTCACAGCTGAAAATAATCAGTCCGGCGCGACCGGAAACCGGCAATCTGCTGGTATTCTGGCTGTTCGTCTTTGTTCTGCCGGCCATCTGCTGCAGATTCTTTCTGAATGTTTACATCGAGGCCGATACCGGCAAGACCCTGCTGACCGCCTCACACGCACTGCGCGAGGAAATAGAAAGTTTCAGCCACGACCTCAGCCTCGAAACGCTTCTCAGCACCGGTATCGAAAAGGCTGCAGAAAAATTCAAAAAAACAGATATGCCGGCGACGGTCAGCGGCTCCCCTGAATCGATCAGCCGGCACTTTTCTGCTTCAATTGCCGAAGCCTGCGGTATTCAGCCGATCTTTTGCGGTATTATGCGTCTTTCTGACCGAAAAACCGGCAGTTCGGCCGCCACCTCTTCCCCGGTAAATCCGGGACGCAAATCTCTTGAGGTGATAATGCAGCAGCTTTTCCCTGATCCGGCAAGGACTGATAAGGATTCTGGCAAACTTTTTCCGGCAATTGCAAAAACGGTCTTCGGCAGTTATCTCACCCCGGCAGACCGACCTGGCGTTTTTGCCAGCGGTTTTTTCTGCAAAAACTACACTGACCGCATGCTGAGTTTTCATGACCGCTTTCAGAACCGTTCAGATGGGCTGAGTTATGCTTTCCTGCTGTTTTTTTCAGAAAACTCAGTAAAACCGCAGCAGTTGTTCGATTTTGCCCGCAAACGCACAAAATCAGAAGATTCCATACGCAATTACGCTATTCTCAGAGCCGCTCCCGAAAGAGATTTTTTCATTACGGCCGACGGCCGGTTGGCCTGCGTCGCACCCATCGCTCCTGCTGCTCTGCGCATTGGTTCCCACAAAGGCCAGAGCTGGTATGATCGCAGCATTCGCTCAGACATGGCTGCCCGGAAGCCATCGCGCCTGCCTTATCTGCTGGTCAGCACAGACTTCCGCGGCTCGTTTATGAAAGCATATCTGCCGCAGATCAGCCTCGCGCTTATGCTGTTCGTTTTTTTCGGGCTGGCACTGATCAGACAGTATCTTACCGGCAATCTGCCACCCTCACCGCTGCTGCAGCGTTTCAAAATCGCCATTCTTGCGGCGACCCTGTTGCCATTTGCTGCATTTATCATGACTTCGCTTGAATTTATCGAACACTTCAACCGCGTCACCATTTCAGCACAGACACAAAATCTGATCAGTGATCTGCAGATGCTTGAATTCAGCATCCTCAACCATGACCTGCAGGAACGACGCGCCACATCACTGTTTGTGAAACATCTTCGTGAACAGCGCGTGAAAAGTCGTGAAGTCGTTCAACAGCTGCTCAAAAGCCAGATCGGCAAACTTTACGAAGGATACGGTTTTTTGCGCAGCGATGGTCTTTTTCTTGAACAACTACCCGACACGACAGGTATTTCCGTCGACGACATCAACAAGTTCCGCATGGCCCAGGAAATAAGCTTTGGCCAACTCTACAACATCTTCGACTTTGCCGGAGTTCTGCATCCTGAATTTGCCGAAAAAGTCGAAAATAAAACCGACCTGGCAAAATGGAAAGCTTACAGCGTTCACCTGAATGAAATCGACCGCGATTCGTTCTGCTGCACTGACGGCCAGTATTATATGTCACGCAATGCCGACAAGAACTATTTCCGGCTGTCTTTTCACCATCTGTTTCCAGAATTCGACAAGAGCGAACTCTGGGCCGGCGTCACTTTTATAAAAAATGCGCGCAGCACAGTCGAGAATTACCTTGCAACCCAGAATCAGCACGGCATCTTTTTCAACAGCCGCGATCAGATGCTTTTTCAATCAGCTGTCTTCCGCTGTCAGGAAAATTCAACCGATATTGATCAGTCGGTTGCGTGGCCGGCATCGGCCCTGCGCGAAAAAGACCTGATCGAGGCCGCGAGAAAGCTGGATATTAACGAAAAAGAAGCCAGTTGGGTGGCAAGAGACCGCAACGGCATTATCAGCATTTTTGCCGTCAGAGTCATGGCTGAACTGCCGTTCATCATCGTCTCAAAGTGCCTGATAAGCACTCTGGCTATCAATGAACAGTTATTCAGAGTGACCGGGCTACTGCTGATTCCTTATGCCATGCTGCTTCTGGCGCTGTTGAGCTCTTTGCTGGCAGAAATTTTTCTCAAACCGATCAACCTGCTGATCGATGGCAGTTATCAACTCGAACAGGGTCATTTTCCGAAAATCGACTTCAGGTCTGAAAATGAGCTCGGCACCCTGGTTGAACACTTCAACACCATGTCTGCAGGCATGAAACAGAGACAAAAGCTGCAGCGTTTCGTCTCAGAAGAGGTTTCAGATTCGATAAGTCTCGAAGCGGTAACCATGCAGCAATCGTCAGGCACACTGGTATACCGCGCAGTGGCTTTCATCCACATCCGGGATTTCGCCGGAATGTGCGAGAAAATCGAACCAGAGTCGGCAATCTCGCTGCTTAACCGTTATTTCTCGGCCTTCGAACCCTGCCTGAAAAATGGCCACGGGCAGATCGAAAAGTATATCGGTGACGCAATCATGGTCAGCTTTTCGCCGGAAAATTGCGATAACAACCCCTCAGACGCAGCATGTGCGGCAACCCTGGCATGCCTTGCAGCTTTGCCACAGCTAAATCAGAATTTATCAGACGCCGGCCTGCCGAAAATAAACATCGGCATCGGTATTGCCGCCGGCAGCGTCATCAGAGGCAAAATCGGGGCAAGACAGAGTCGAAAAGACTTCACCCTGATCGGTGACCCGGTTAATCTTGCTGCCAGACTCGAAGCAAACTCACACTTCGACAGCCAATCACACATCCTGCTTGACAATGAAACTGCGAAAGCCGCTAAAACCACTTTCATCACCCACCCGCATGGCAATCTGGCCATAAAAGGCAAAAGTCAGCCGGTTGCTGTTTTTGAACTGAAGGGGGCCATGCGATGAAAGTAACCGAAACCGGACACAGCAGCAGACAGCCAGACAGCAGGCTGACGCCGGTTCTTCTCTGGCTTTTCCTGATCCTTATCCCGGTTATTGTTGCCAGATTCATCTTTGCCGCAGCAATTACCATGGAAAAGCAGCTCGCAGATTCAAGAATGCGCCAGAAATTCAGCATCGAGCTGAAAAAATACGACACGGCTCTTGAGCCAAGACACTGGGTCCGCCATGTGCTGCACGCCGACGACTTCGACCAGATCATGCATAAAATTTACAAGAAAGAGGCCGGAACCCCAGAGTATCTTCGCCACCCCTTTCTGGCCTCAATGAAAAATTTTGGCAATTACCCGCATCAGGAAATAGAAGTTTTTTCAAGACAATTCAAGCGTTTTACCGGCACCAATCCTGATATTGTCATCATCATCGCATCTGACACCGCCAGGTGCGACTGGCGTATCAACGCCCCGTTTCCGCAGCCACGCAACGATCAGCAGCTGCGGCAGATCCTTGCGCAGAGCTGGCTGAAAATGTCGCAACGACAGAAAAATATTATGGCACAGCTTACCGATCATACCCGCTACCTCAGCACGGATATAGAACTCAGCCGGATCTTCGGAATTTTCGACTTTGTATCTACCAACATTAATCTGGCAAAATTGCACTTTTCCACGGTCAACAACAATGAATTGTTCATCAGTCTGCTGCCGATACCAGATGCAACCGGCAGACTCGACCACAGATTCATTCTTTCAGCCGTCTCAGCTGCCAATCTGAACCCTAGATTCATGCTGCAGACGACCTGCCAGCGATTCAGCAACTCTTTT
>CAZFUG010000071.1:0-16733 GCA_964522035.1 uncultured bacterium | reverse complement strand
TTCGGCAATAGATTTTCTATTGCATACAGGACCACGTTAATGGCTCTGTCATTCGGTTCTGAGGCGATTAAGATTTGATTTTGAATGTTCTGGCCGCTTTCGCGGTACCCTCGCTTGAAGGTTTGGCCAGTTTAACAGATTTGCGTCGCAAGGTCAACTAAAATGTACCAAAAAGTTTATCTTTTTTGGCTTTTCAGGGGATTCTGCATCTGATGCAGAATCCCGATTTTTCACCCACCAGACTTAATCACAAAACTACCCTGGGGTACCCCGATTTCTCTGGCAATAACATGACACTTTGCCCGCAGGGTAAAAAAGACACGGGGGTCGGCACACTCGCCCATCGTTTCAAAGTTTGCCTGCCCTTTCGAAACAATTACGTCTGCTGCTTGAATTGCCTGGCGAACTGCGGGCGGGCATTTTCGCAGAACGGTTCCGGGGATGGCGACCCCGGTATCGAGAACCCGGGCAAACCTGTCAATTCCAGCTTCGATCGCGTCTTCATATAAAGCATCATTTAGAATTGGCGATCCCTTAACAATGTAAGTAATGTTATCTTTCTTCAACTCATGGAGAAGAAGTCGGTCAAAATAGATTTCACCGGCATTATCACCAAGAATGACAATTTTTTCGGCACGACGCAGTTCTCGCAGCAGTTTTTCAGAATGATCGATGGCCGGGCTTTGGTTTTCCGCCATTTCAATGGACTGCATAACCTCTGAATCAGGCGTGACAGCAGAGACCCCAGAGTCGATTATGTTACCGGCAATAGAATATAGAAGTGCCTGTCGCAGCCGGTCCGGCGATTTTTCAAGGCGGTTTTCGAGTTCGGGCATCAACCGTGCGGCGAAGCGATTGGCGTCGCGCTTAATCTGCAGATATGGATCGGCGATTCCGAGACGACTGCGGATCATTGCGTGAACTTCGGAGGCAAACTCAGGGGGCGTAAGTGCAAAATCGACCTCGGCCATCTGACGAATAACGTCTCTGACCATCTCGTTGCTTAACCCCGGTTCAACTGCAAAACTACGCATAACTTCAATTGTGTGCCTGACAAAACATGGAAGACAATCAAGTGTAATGTTCATTCTATGTATCTTTCCGGAAGATTTTCTAATATTGATTACTGCACAAACAAAGTTGAGTCGGTTCGACGATCTGGCCTGTTGTCAGATTACAGCTTCTAAATCTGCCCCTAAAATGTTAAAGCAGGTGAAGCGCTGCCCCACCTGCTCGTTTGAGAAAGCAAAAAATTACTTGAGGAGTTCCTGTACCTTGTCTTCAAAAAGCTTGGCATCGGCGGGGCGATAGCCAGCATGAATAAAGGCGATTTTACCATCTTTGTCGATGATTACAGAACTCGGAGTGTAAGAAAAGCCGTATTTTTCAGGAACAGAGAAGATCGGGTCAAGCAGAACCGGGTAGTTTATGTTGTTATGAGCGGCCCACGAAACCAGCATCGGCTTACCCAGAAGGTCGACGCCAACAGCAAGAACATTAACCTTGTCGCCATGTTTGGCTTTAAGTTCCTGGAGGGCTTTGGCTTCCTGCAGACATGAATAGCAGGCGCTCTGGATGAAGAAAAGAACGATCGGCTTGCCGAGATAATCTTTGAGATGCTCCATTTTATCGGTAGAGAGGTTCGGCAGTGAGAAATCGGGGGCAACGTCGCCAATTTTCAATTCTACTTCTGCTTCGAGGGTTTCATCGCCTTCACCAATGGTGACCATGCTGGTCGGCACTTTGGTATCAGCGGCATATCCGACAAAAGTAACCCCTGCCATCAGAGCTGCAACGATCAACAACCTGAAAAGTTTCTGCATATTCAACTTTATCTCCTTACGGATCCTATTTGTGCGAAGTCTAACACAATCAAAACTGAATGGCAAATATCTCAGCCGGCGATTACCGGCAGGGTTCCGATCAATTTCAGGCCGGCGGCCGAAACTTCGACTTTTACTGCCATTGCCTCGACCCCGGCATTTATCGCCTCGCGCAGAGCTCCGCCATAAGCCCGGTCGATTTCGTCGGCAGGTGAAACCCAGTTTGTATGGCTGCGGCCAGCAAAAAACAGCATTACCGCACGAATACCGGCTTTGCGAAGTTCGATAAGATGATAGAGGTGCTTGCTACCCCTTTCGGTCACCGCATCAGGGAAAATTACGCCATTGTCTCTGCGCATCGTGGCATTTTTTATCTCTATCACCGCGATCGAAGGCGTGCCTGGCGCAGGTTTGCCTTTAAATTTCAGCTTTTCAGCCCGTTCAGGTTTCAGCTGCAGCAGAGAGGCGTCGACAGAAGCAGATTGATTGAAAAGGCAGAGATCAAAGCGGCTTTTTCCCGCCTTCACTTCGGTCTGCAGAAATTCATAACCCTGCAGTTCATGAAACATGCCGGCGGCAATAGCGCCAGCAACGGCCCGGTTAGGATTCATCGTATTGACGCCGACCCAGCCATCGGGCATTTCAACTGCCTGCAGCGTGTAGAGCAGCTTGCGGGTGCCGTCGTCGGGGTGCGCAGTCAGAGTCACCCGCGCCCCCGGGCACCAGCAGGTAGCCATGCTGCCGCTGTTCGGCACGTGGGCGACAACCAGACGGCCGTCGTCGAGGGTGATGTCGGCGAGAAAGCGCTTATAGCGGCTTTGAATCTGACCGGAAACCGTATTTTCACCAAAAGAAAAGAAAAATTCGTTCATATGGCTATTATAGCAGCTGCACCCGGGGCAGGTGAAGAAATCTGCCGGTTCTGATAAAATAGATTCACAAAGAAGAACGGCAACGGAGGAATAAATGAGGAAACCGCGTCTGGTTCTGGTTATTTGCCTGCTCTGCCTGACGGTGTTCTGGTTTTTCACCAGCCCGGCAAGTTGCACGGGCCAGGAAACGACAACGGAGGTCAGTGACATGGAAGAAGCCCGCAGATTGATGGTTGAGCAGCTGGTTGCCTATGGCGTCACCGATCAAAAGATTCTCGCAGCCATGGGAAAAGTGCCAAGGCATCGATTTCTGCCGGCCGGTTATATGACTTCGGCGGCATATGGCGACCACCCACTGCCGATCGGCCATGATCAGACCATTTCGCAGCCCTATATCGTTGCCTACATGACTGATCGCATGCAACTGGCCAAGGGGGAAAAGGTTCTGGAAATCGGCACCGGATCAGGGTATCAGGCGGCGGTTCTGGCTGAGCTCGGAGCTGATGTGTACAGCATAGAAATCGTGCCTGAGCTAGCTTCGCACGCCATCGACGTTCTCAAGACAACGGGCTACGCCTGCCACGTAAAGTGCGGCGACGGTTATCAGGGCTGGGCCGAATACGCACCTTTTTCGGTAATCATAGTAACCTGCGCCCCCCGTGAGCTGCCGGAAAAACTGGTTGAACAACTTGCCGAAGGTGGCCGCATGATTCTGCCGCTGGGTGGCGCTTATTCACAGAGACTCGTGATTCTGCGCAAAAAAGACGGAAAAATCGAACAGGAAGAGGATCTGCCGGTGCGATTTGTACCGATGATCAAAAAATGACCTTACTATTTGGTCTTTAATCGCTTATAATTGACAAATACAGTTCAATTCGCACTCTTTCAGGAGCATGCAGATGCATGGGAAAATGAAGAAAACAAAAACCGGCGCCGCAGTGCTGGCAATGGTCGTAGCGGCGGGTGCGCTACCGGTTTTTTCGCAGGATATGGGCTTGATTATTCCGATGCCCGGCAAAAAGGAAATCGAAAAAGCCTCGGCAGCGGTCAATTTAAAGCCGACAAATCCCCAAAATCAGCAGAATTCAGGGCAGTCCGGCCAGGGCAAGCAGCCAAAACAGGGAAGCGAAGTTCTGATAAGTCTCCCGACCAAGATTAAACCTGTTAAGCCAGAGCCAAAGCCGCAGAATGCAACTGACACAGTTGCAACCGAAACGGCGAAACCAGCAGACAAACCGCTGATAACCATCGAGCCACCAAAGCCCGAGCCAACTACTGAGGAGCCCGCAGGCGACTTCCCCACCCCTCCTGATGAAGTAACCATTTCATCGGGCGAACAGATTGGCGACCTGCTGCCGCCGGCACCACCACCTGAGGTTCCGGTAAGCAACGAGGGCGGTGCGAGTGAGACACTGCCGGTGTTTCCCAAAGACACAAGTTCGGCAATTTTCATGGTCATGAAAACCTGGCAGGCCCAGGATTACGACGGCGCGACTCTGCTGAAGCACGCAGTCGAGACCTATGGCAAGGAAGCGGACGATGTGTTCCAGATCCAGGGTCTGACTGAAGGCGAAGAAGGCTTCAAGATCAATGTTGAAGAAGAAGACATCACCCTCGACGAGCTTCTCGACATCATCGCAATGAAGTCGGGTCGCGACTGGGGCGTCGATATTCCCTCACGTATCATTTATTTCTACCCCAAAGGGGTAAAAACTGACAATTACAATGTCTGGTAACAAGGAGACAGGAATGCAGAGAACCCGTTTTATCGCCTTTTTGCTGTTTTTTGTCGTGGCCGCTTCGATGTTGTCGGCCGCAGGCCGTGACTGGGAAAAATACCCAGCCTACATTGAAATCACCGGTGCCCCGCGGGTTTACGCGGTTGGCGACGTGCATGGCGCATTTGATCAGTTTGCGGCAGCTCTTGGCGCACTGAAAGTTGCGACCAGAACCGCAAAAGACTCTTTCAGATTCACCTGGCAGGGTGAAGACGCGATTCTGATTCTCACCGGCGACCTGACCGACCGCGGTCTCCACAGCAAGCAGACTTACGATGCGGTCATGGATCTGCAGATGCAGGCTGAAAAAGCCGGCGGCAAAGTGATCGTCACCCTTGGCAACCACGAAGTGATGTTGCTCAACGGGCAGGTCGAAGAGTGGGCAAAGACTCTGACTTCACACAAGAAACAGCATTATCAGAACACCATCGATTCTTTCACCCGCGACGGCCTCGATTTTCACCAGGCCATTTCTGAAGATGGCGTTTATGGCCGCTGGATTCGCAACCGGCCGCTTTTCGCCGTCGTCAACGGTTTCATGTTCGTGCATGGCGGTCTTGCCAACAAACCGGTCACCAGATCAACTCTGGCTGCCGATTATAAAGACGACATCGATCGTGGCGATTTCAAAAAAGGCATTTTCATGAACCACGAAAGCGTTCTCTGGAACCGCGACTGGTGGAAAAATGACGAACTGGTCGAACAGGGCCTCAAAGCTCTCGGCATCATGGGCGTGGTCTTTGGTCACACCACCGAAGCACTTGGTCTCAAGGGCAAAATTATCGCCAAAGACGACCGCCTTGTGGCAATCGATATCGGCATGACCCCGTCATACGGCTACAGCCAGGGCGGCGGTCTGGCAATCACCACCGCAGCCGGGGATCAGCTGGTATTCAGAGCCATTTATCCTGATGCTCCTGAAGAAATGCTGTTCAGCGTCAAAATGCCCGCTTCTGCTTATCCGCAGACCAGACGCAAAAAGGTTCGCGCTCTGACCGCAAACTGATTTTCAGTCATTAAAAAAAGCTGTTTCACATAACCGTGAAACAGCTTTTTTTTATTATTCCCTGCATGCACTAAAACAAACAGGGCCATCAATAGTGTTCAGGCACCGAGGAAGCGGTTTTTTATCCAGGTGTCGGCGAGTGAATCGTAGTCGTCTTCAAGCAGCGCGAGCAGCTGTGAATCCCGCCAGGCGCTGTTAATAAACAGACTCTGGCGCAGAGTGCCCTCTTTTTTGAAGCCGAGCCGACGGGCAACTGCCAGAGAGGGCTGATTTTCAACAGAAATATTGAGCCAGACGCGGTGCAGGCAGGCTTCTTCGAAGGCAAAAGAAACGAGAGTGGCAAGAGCTTCTTTGGCGAGCCCTTTGCCGGTATGTTCTTCGTCAAGCCAGTAAGAGAGGCCGGCAGAGCGCTGAATACCGTAATCAACCGAATGCAGGGCAATGCGACCAATCAGAGCGTTATCATCGAGACTGAAAATACCCAGATCGAGCCTTTCACCGCGGCGGGCCATGCGGTGTTCTTCGGCAATCATTTTCTGAAAATTCTCGATGCGCAGCATTTCAGGCTGAGGCTGCAGCCAGGTATTGAGAAAAACCCGGTTCCTTTTGTATAAACGCATCAGCTCAGGGGCATCGAGCTTATGGCAGCGCCGCAGACAGATTCTTGCCGCGAAAAGCTGTCGACCTGGCGGCATAATGCCGGCAAAAACCTCGGGAGGTTTTGCAAGCATTTCGATCAGACCTGGCACCAGTGTTTTTTTTGCCATGTTTTCGTTCTCAGGGTACGAAATAGCGGGCGTGGCGGTTGAAGAGAATGAAGCCCGACACAGAAAGCTCTGGCACCATCTGATTCAATTCGGTCAGGCTGATACCTATTCTCTGCGCCTTGAGAATATTCATCAACTCGCGCTGGGCGTTGAGATCTGGGCATGCCGGGTAACCAAATGAATAGCGGCAGCCTGATGGCTGTTCGCCGGTCAGCGGTAACTGCGGGAAAAGTTCGCGATGAATATGCCGATGCACATGCACGGCGGCACAATCAGCCAATTCGGCGCCCAGGCCGTGCAACAGATGATAATCAAGATAACGGTTCTGCGCATAGAGAGACTTTTCGGCCTGAATGATACGATCACCGACGGTTACAGCCCAGAGAGCGATCAGGTCGTCTTCACCTTCACTGATAAAATCAGAGAGGCAGAGAAATGGAGCCCGGCTCTGGCGCGGAAAACTGAATTCACCGATGGTGATACCGGCTTCGTCAATAACTTTTATGCTGTTACCGATGGCCCGGCAGCGGTAATAACCATAAACAGCCTTGTTATCGAGAACCGCATGCTGACGGTCGAAATCGATTATCTGATTCAAAGCCGGGCGCGCTTTTGTCTCGATGAGGTTCTGATATTCAGATTCGGTCATCGAGCCTTTTTTAAAGCCCCAGCGACCTTCGAAAAGCACTTTATGCGAAAGCAGGCTGAACAGATCGGTTGAGGCGATATCAAGTAGATGGCTGTCATAAAAAGGCGCCCTGGGAATTTTATGGTCAACCATGAACTGGTGTCGGTTGGCTTTTCCGGCACTCTCTACGTCAACCGGAGCATTCTGCCTCGCCTTTTTTATGGCAGAAGCAGGCACCTTCTGCCCGCTTTCGCGCGAATACTCAGCCCCATCGAGAAGACTCTGCATGATTTTTATCGAGTCGACAGCATCGCGGGCGTAGAATACCTTGCCTCTGTACATGGGCTTGAGATCATTTTCGACATATTCCGGCGTCAGAGCGGCACCACCAAGAATTACGGCGGGCAGGAAATCGCGCCGATTAAGCTCTTCGAGATTTTCTTTCATGATCTGGGTCGAGCGCACCAGCAGACCGCTCATGCCGATTACCCCGGCATTGTGCTCGCGGGCAGCCTTTATCATTGCATCGATATCGACCTTGATGCCGAGGTCAACGACACTGAAGCCGTTGTTCGACAGCATGATATTGACAAGGTTCTTACCAATATCGTGAACATCGCCGGCAACTGTGGCAAGAATCATTTTGCGGTCAGGGTCGGCCGGTTTCTTTTCCATGTGTGGTTCGAGGCAGGTTACCGTTTTTTTGACCACTTCGGCAGACTGCAGAACGAAAGGAAGCTGCAGGCGGCCAGCGCCGAAATATTCGCCGACCTTTTTCATGGCCGGCAGCAGAATTTCGTTGATGATCTGCTCGGGGCGCATTGTCTGACGCAGCTCGTCGACAAGCGGTTCGAGACTAGAAGAATCGCCTTCGATGACTTTTTCAGCAAGTCTCTCGACCGGCGGCAGAGTGCTGAGGTCTTTTTTGAACATGCTTTCGTTACGGCCAGCAAAGGCCTGCATGTAGGCAGCCAGCTCGCTGCCGTCGTTGCGGGGGTTGTAGATCAGATCGAGAGCCAGCTTTTTCTCGGTTTCAGGGATGGAAAACATCGGAATAATGCGGGCCGGGTTGACAATTGCGCAGGTCAGGCCATTCTGAACAGCTTCAGCCAGAAAAACACTGTTGAGAATCTCGCGGGATGACTGCTTGAGACCAAAAGAAACGTTGCTGACGCCGAGAATGGTATTTGCCTTAGGCATCTGGTCGCGAATCATTCCGAGCGCCTTCAGGGTTTCGGCGGCAGAGCTTCTCAATTCGGCATCACCACTGGCAACGGTAAAGGTCAACGGGTCAAAGATCAGGTCTGAGTCGCGAAAGCCGAATTCGCGGCTGAGAATGTCTCTGATTCTTTTGGCAACCGCCAGCTTCTTTTCGGCGGTCTTCGCCATGCCTTCCTCATCGATGGTCAGACAGATAAGAGCGGCGCCGAAGCGACGAGCCATGTCGGCAATCGTGCGCAGGCGAGGGCCGCCATCTTCAAGGTTGACTGAATTGATAACGCAGCGACCGCCGTGGCTTTTGAGAGCGGCTTCGATAGCCGCCGGCGAGGTTGAATCGATAACGAGCGGCAGATTTACCTGAGTCGCGAACATCGGCACCAGGCGCTGCATATCGGCAACTTCATCACGTCCGACAAAAGCGACACACAAATCGACCAGGTGCGCCCCACCCCGGGCCTGTTCGCGGCCCATGGCGGTCATACCGGCAAAGTCTTCGGCTTCGAGCAGGTCACGGAACTGACGGGCACCGTTGGCATTGGTGCGTTCGCCAATCAGGGCCGGTGCCGGGTTCTGACGCAGAGCAACGCCAGAAAAAAGGCTGGCCGCCATCGCCTGCTTTTTAACCTGTCGCGGTGCAGGTTTGAGACTGCCGACCAGTTTGACGACTTCGGCAAGGTGTTCAGGCCTGGTGCCGCAGCAGCCGCCAATTACATTCACCCCATATTCAGTAACAAAGCGTTTGTGAAAAGAGGCGAACTCTTCGGGTGTCATGCGATAAAATGGCTTGCCATCGACGTTTTCGGGCAGACCGGCGTTCGGCATAACTCCGACGGCGCGGGGCCAGTATTCGGCAAGGTGTGCCACATGCCGCACCATTTCGAGCGGGCCGGTGGCGCAGTTGATGCTGAGAACATCGATAAAATCATAGGGTTCGAGAGCAGCGGTAATGGCGCTGATATCGCTGCCGACCAGCATGTTTCCGGATGGTTCGAGGGTAACTGAAACGACTACCGGGCAACGTGAACCACGTGCTTTGAAAAGAGATTCGGCGGCATAAAGGGCGCACTTGATCTGCAGCAGATCCTGGCAGGTTTCGATCTGAAAAATATCGACGCCGGCATCGAGCAGAGCGCTCATCTGTTCGGTGTAAGCGGCCGCCATATCATCAAAACTGATGTTACCGAGTGAAGGCAGCATCGAGGTCGGCCCGATCGAACCGGCAATCAGCGGGTGATAGGCAGTAGGCACCGCATCTATGGCTTCGCGGGCCATTTCGACGGCACGCCGGTTGATTTCGGCAACGCGGTCTTCGAGCTGGTATTCTTTGAGAGTTATGCGGGTCGCGCCGAAGGTATTGGTTTCGATAACCTGACAGCCGGCGGCCAAAAAAGCCTTGTGAACTTTAATAACCGCTTCGGGGCAAAAAAGATTCAAAGCTTCGCTGCAGCCTTCGCGGCCACCGTAATTTTCGGGCTTGAGCCCCTGCACCTGCAGATTGGTGCCCATGGCACCATCGTAGATCAGCACACCCTGCTGCAGCAGGCTTTTGAATTCTTCAACGGTAACTGGTTTCATCAGGTTCTCCATCAGCGGTTCAAGACTTCGATAACTTTGAGAACACTTTCGACACGGCCAAGAGGCACACTTACCTGCACCCCGTCGACCATCGGGCGCACTCTTTCGAGAGCTTCGCGGGCAATGAGAATGCCTTCTTCGCGCTGTGCCTCAACACTGCCTGCCTTGCGCAGACGGTTCATCAGGTTTTCAGGAACAGAAGCACCCGGCACTTCGTTGTTCATAAATTCTGCATTTTTCAGACTGACCAGCGGCCAGATACCGGCAAAAATCGGAATACGCACATGGCTGATTCGCTCAAGGAATCTTTCGAGCAGGTCAGTATCGAAAACCGGCTGGGTAATGGCATACTCGGCTCCGGCATCGACTTTCCATTCAAAGCGGCTGACTTCGAGGTCGAGATCGATAGCACCAGGGTTGGCGCCAACACCGCAGACAAACCCGGTCGGTTTGCCAATCGGGTTGTTACCCAGGTCACGACCGTGATTGAGGCGGTGAATTACGTTTACCAGACCGATTGAATCGATATCGAAAACGGCAGTTGCCTGCGGGTAATTACCGACTTTCGGCGGGTCACCGGTGATGGCGAGAATATTGCGCAGACCGAGTGCATAAGCACCGAGCAGGTCTGACTGAATACCGAGAATATTGCGGTCGCGGCAGCAGTAATGCAGAATAGTTTCGATACCGACATTCTGCTCGATCAGCATGGCCATGGCCAGAGGGCTCAGACGTGCCGAAGCGCGCGGGCCATCAGGAATATTGATGGCATCGATACCGGCATCCTTGAGCTGACGGGCGCGCTGAATCACCGATTCGGCTTCGCAGCCTTTTGGCGGCGTCAGTTCAGCGGTAACGATAAATTTTTTGGCGGCAAGTTTTGCACCAAGCGCTGATTTGTTCTCGATATCGACGATTTCGATGTTTTCGGCGGCATCATCTTTCTTCTTGAGATCCTGGAAGATTTCTTTTTTGCCACCGGGAGTGAGTGACCTGGCTGCATTGGCAACCCACTTGATGTGCTCGGGAGTCGTGCCGCAACAGCCGCCCACGATGCGTACGCCAAGCTGAATAAAGCGGCGGGCATATTCCCCGAAGTATTCAGGATTGCAGAGATAGATCATGCGGCCGTCAACGACCTTGGGAAGACCGGCGTTCGGCTGCGCGATCAGATGTAGAGTGGTCAGGGAACGCATTTTTTCCATGGCGTCGAACATGGTTTTCGGGCCAACTGAGCAGTTGAGGCCAATCACGTCGGCGCCCCACATTTCGAGTTTCGGAGTGAAGACATCGACGGAGGTGCCGTAAAGGGCGTTTCCGTCTTCGTTTATGGTCATCGAAGCGATGATCGGCTTGTCGGTAAGCTTGCGAATGGCAATAATGGCCTGATGAATTTCGTTGAGGTCGTAAAAGGTTTCGAGAATGAAAAGGTCGACACCACCGGCGAGCAGACCTTTTGCCTGCTCAGAAAAGGCGGCTTCAGCTTCTTCGACCGAGGTTTTGCCCCAGGGTTCGAGTCTGATACCAAGCGGCCCGATCGAACCGGCAACCCACGCCTTTTCACCAGCCACTTCGCGGGCGAGCTTGGCTGCCTGGAAATTGATGACTTCGAGCTTGTCGGCCAGCCCGTGCGGCGCGAGCTTGAAACGGTTGGCGCCGAATGAGTTGGTTTCGAGAACCATGGCGCCGGCGGCGAGGTATTCGCGGTGGACTTCCTGGATGAGGGTTGGCTGGGAAAGGTTCAACTCGTCATAGACGCGGTTGATATAGACGCCCTTTTCGTAGAGGCGGGTGCCCATGGCGCCATCGAAAACTACAATGTTACGGTCGACGTATTCTCTGAAATCCTGCAATTCGGGTAACTCCTGCACATTCAAATTCGGGCACAATAATGCGGCATTTAGAGACTGGTGTCAATACTCCGGCGAAAATAAAAACGACCCGAAAAGCGAATGCTTTCCGGGTCGTTTATTAAGCGATTATTTGTGCAGTTCGCGGGCAGTTCTGACTGCAGCTGCGTCTTTCAGCAGGCTGGCAGAAGCTTCGCCACCGCTCTGAGCAACGGTGATGGCCAGAGATCTGAACTGACCTTCGTCGAGAGAGCAGGCGCGTTCAACGATCGATCTGGCAAGTGGTTCAGCCAGAGGTGACACGGCCTGAACACCGATGAGGGCGCGTTCTGCTTTAATGGCAGACTCATAGGCATCGAACGCTCTTGCCAGGTTTGAGTTGGCAAGGATTTTTTCGATGACTTTATACGAATCGACCAGACCAGAACCAAATTTGCCGTCTTTACCGGGGGCACCAAGGTCTTTGGCAGTTTCTTCAGCAAACAGGCGAACCTGTTCGATGGTGAGGGTCGGGTCAGCCTGATACATCAGGGCAGCAACGCCGGCCATGTGCGGGCAGGCCATCGAAGTACCGCTGTTGCTTACCAGACCACCGCCAATGGCGCATGAAATGATCTGATCGCCGGGGGCGGCGATATCGGGTTTCATAAGAGGAGTGCCATCCCAGGCAACGGGACCCTGGCTGCTGAAATAAGCGAGAGTGTCGGTTTTGGTGGTGGCAGCTACAGCCCATGAATGCGGGAAAGCGGCCGGAGTTCCGACCTTGCCACCCCACATGCCGTTGTTGCCGGCAGCAAACACCGGAAGAATACCGGCATTTACCCAGTTCTCTACGGCAACCCAGAAGGTTTTGTTGACAGAGTCGTTAGAGCCCCATGAGTTGTTGATGAGCTTCGGGCCATCGTTGGTTTCGGCGATTCCGTCTGGGTCAAGCATCCACTGCATGGCGGCAAGAAGAATATCTTGAGTGGTACCGCCCTTGGTGTCAAAAACTCTGCCAACGATCAGTCGGGCACCGGGAGCAACGCCGACGCCGTCAGAACCGGCTACCGAACCGCAGACATGGGTTCCGTGACCCTGACCGTCAGTCGGTTCGACTGCGGCTTCGGGGGTAAAATCTTTGAAAGCGAGGATTTTGCCGGTGAAAGCGGGGTGTTTGCCGTCGATACCGGTATCGAGAACGCCTGCAATTACGCCGGCGCCGTCGATTTTGAACTGTTGCCAGACTTCGGGGGCGCGAACTTTCTGCACACCCCACTGGATAACGGCGGGATTATTCTTTACGGCTTCTTTTTTAATATCTTTATCGATAAAGATTTTATATTCAGATTTGGTGACTTCAGCCACGTTCGGCAGCGCAGCAATCTTTTTGATTTCGGCTGCTGAAGCGTTGATGGCAAAAGCATTGGCAATCCAGAGAGGGGTGATTCTGGCATTCTTATGAGATTTAACAACCTTGTTGAGTCCACTCATATTCTTGCGCAGACTCTGCTGCAGATGTGAAATTACTTCATTGCGGGCGGGATTTTTGCTTTTCATGGCTTCCTGTTCGAAGCGCACGATATATCTTGAGGTATCTTCGGCGGCAACGGCCGGATTACCTGAACCTAGGGCGGCAGCAAGAGCAAAACCAAGAACGGCAAGACCTTTTCTCATACTCTTATGTACTCCTTATGAGGCAATTATTTGATTTTACCATTTTTACAGACCGAACCACAATAGATTAATCACCATGCACAAAAACAGGCTTTGACAATTCCAGAATCAATTGATATAATTTTAATATCATTTTAGATTTGGCCCCAATATAAAACCGGGCTGCAGACTCAGTGCAAAAAATTAAACTGGCAGAATTTCAAGGAGCTCAACAATGGCAAGATGTGCAAGTGCAGACAGCTGTTTTTCCAGCTTTCTCGACCGAAAAAGTGATATAAACACAGCATTGAACCGCATGGAAGAGCAAAAGCTCAAATGCGGTTACGGAGAAATGGGCGTCTGCTGTCGACTTTGTTCAAACGGGCCGTGCCGCATCACCCCAGACAGCCCGAAAGGTGTTTGCGGGGCAACTGCCGATTCTATAGTTGCCCGAAACTTTTTAAGGGCAGTAGCAGCGGGTTCGGCCTGTTATCTGCATGTGGCTGAATCGACAGCCAGCCGCCTTAAATCTATTGCTGAAGGCAGATCTCCCCTTCCCCTGCGTTCCATGACTTCAGTCGAGAATCTCGCGAAGAAGCTTGGAATTTCCGGTGACAGTATCAACGCCAAAGCTGCCGGAATCGCCGAAGCGGTTCTGAAAGATCTTTATCAGCCGCGCAATCAGAAAATGCAGCTGGTTGAAAACCTTGCAATTGGCCAGCGTACAGATTTATGGAAAAAGCTCGGGATTTATCCAGGCGGAGCCAAATCAGAAGTATTCGACGCAATCATAAAAACCAGCACCAATCTGAACACCGACCCGGTCGATCAGCTGATGCATTGCCTGAATCTCGGCATCAGTACCGGCCTGTATGGACTGACTCTTACCAATCTGATGAATGATGTCATAATGGGTGAGCCTGAGATAAGAATAGCCAGCACCGGCTTCAAGGTTGCCAACCCTGACTATGTTAACATTGCGGTTTCAGGCCACAGCCACTCGGTTTTTGCTGGTCTGATCAACCTGCTTGAGTCTGACAAAGGCCAGAAAATTGGTATTGCCGCAGGCGCGAAGGGAATCAGGATCGTCGGTCTGACCTGCGTAGGGCAGGACATGCAGTTGCGGGCAGCTGCAGCCGGTGCCGAAAGCGTTTTTTCCGGTCAGGCAGGCAATAATTTTACTCAGGAAGGTCTTCTGGCCACCGGCGCCATAGATATGGTCGTAAGTGAATTCAACTGCACCCTTTCCGGGATAGAGCCAATTGCAGAGCGGTTCAAAATAAGACTAATATGCCTGGACGATGTCTGTAAACAATCGTCAGCTGAGCTGATCAAGGATGAACACGGAAATGAAAGCGCTCTGGCCGAACAAATCTGCCATATGGCTGCCGACCAGTACAAAATAAGACGTTCCGCAATTCAGATAGATATTCCCGAACATGGTTACGATGATGTTGTAACAGGTGTCAGCGAGAATTCTCTGATAAAACTGCTTGGCGGCACTCTGCAGCCAGTCATGGACCTGCTGAAAAATGGCACGATAAAAGGAATTGCCGGTGTTCTCGGCTGCTCGAACCTTGCTGCTGGCGGGCATGATATTACCACTGTCAGGCTGACCGAAGAGCTTATCAAGCGTGATATTCTCGTTCTTTCTGCCGGCTGCACAACCGGTGGCCTGGCAAATGTGGGTCTCTGCTCTTGCTCAGCCAGCGCAAAGGCTGGCCCCGGCCTTAGAGCGGTCTGTGAGAAGCTTAATATTCCGCCGGTTCTCAATTTTGGCCCATGTCTGGCAATCGGCAGAATCGAACTGGTTGTGACCGAACTGGCGAAAGCAATGAATCTTGATATCCCACAGCTTCCGGTTGTAATCTCAGCACCTCAGTGGCTTGAAGAACAGGCACTGGCTGACGGCTGCTTTGGTCTGGCACTTGGTCTTACGCTTCATCTGGCGCAGGCTCCGGCGGTGACCGGATCACCAATGATCTGCGACATTTTAACCAGCAAACTGACCGGCATTACCGGCGGCAGGCTGATTATCGAGCCCGATGCAGAAAAGGCCGCACAACAGATGGCTGATGCCATTGCAGAAAAAATGGCAAAACTTGGAGGCACGCAATAATGACAAGGAAAAAGCTTATTGACCGCCGCCTCTGTGTCGGTTGCCGCAACTGCGAACTGGCTTGCATTGCCGTTCACAGTTCCAGCCGTCCGGGAGCATCCTACTCAGGAGGTGTTGCAAACACTGAGAGGCCGAGAAACAAGGTCGAGATAGATGGCACCGGCAAAAAATTTCCCCAGTTCTGTCGTCACTGCGATGAGCCAGCATGTGTTGAAGCCTGCATGAGCGGAGCATTGAAAAAAGGCGAAGACGGTCTGGTGACCTGCGACCACGATATCTGCGTCGGCTGTTTCATGTGTGTCATGAGCTGCCCGTATGGAATGGCACGCCCATCTGCTGCTCTCGGCAACAAAATGGTCAAATGCGACGGCTGCCGTGGCCGCGAGCGCATGGCCTGTGTTGCAGCCTGCCCCCAGCGATGTCTCAAGGAAGTTTCTGACGACAGTCAATCTGGCGGTCATCTAAGAATAGTTGAGGACTGAAAAATGAAGTTTGTGATAATTGGCAGCAGTGCCGCAGGGGTTACTGCGGCAAAAACCATAAGGGAACACGATCAGAATTGCGAAATTACGATGATTTCGCGTGATTCGACCTATTATTCAAGGTGTCAGCTGCATCTTGTCGCCAGCGGTTTCAGGACAGAACAACAGGCTACTCTGCTACCGGAGGGCTGGGAAAAGCAGCTGAAGGTCAATTTTCTTTCGCGGCGGACAGTAACTGAATTGAATATCGAGAAAAAAACCGTCGGGCTCGAAGACGGTGAACAGCAAGGTTTCGATCAACTTCTCATCGCTACCGGTTCACGTTCGACCCTTCCCCCGGTAAAAGGAATCGATGGGCCGGGAGTTTTTGGACTGCGCAATCTTGAAGACGCCGCTGCCATAAGAGAAAGCATGCAAAGCAACAAAAACTATGTCATTATTGGCGCCGGTCTGGTAGGAGTTGAACTGGCCCTGAAGCTCGCACACGCTGGAAAACAGGTCTCGCTTGTAGAAATGGCACCTTTTCCTTTGCCGATGCAGCTGGAATCTGAAACCGGCGCCCTCTGTAAACAGGTTCTTGAAAATGCCGGAATTAAAGTATTTTGCGGGCATCTCGCCGGCGAAGTTTTGCGTAGAGAAGACGGGCTGCCGCAGCAGGTTCTTCTGAAATCCGGCACAGCTCTTCCGGCCGACATTGTCGTCGCCGCCGCCGGGGTCAAAGCCAATATCGAATTTGCGGTAACTGCAGGCCTGAAGTATTCGCGCGGCCTTATCATCGATGAAAGATGTCAGACTTCAGTTTCTGGAATATATGCGGCCGGTGACGTTGCCGAGACCCTGGATGCCCTGACCGACCAGATTACCCCCAGCGCCATCTGGCCAACTGCCGTCAGACAGGGAAAAATCGCTGCCATGAATATGCTCGGACTTAGAGATGCTGCGCTCGAAAGAAACACCGGTTTCAAAGCTTCCGTAGT
>CAZFUG010000070.1:0-16779 GCA_964522035.1 uncultured bacterium | reverse complement strand
GAGCGTCAGGTGCTCCTTCACGATCAGCGAGCGGCGCAGCGGTATCATGAAGAGAACGCCGATAGTGCCACCGACAATGGCAATTACCGCGATTTCAAGCTTCGAAGGTTCAAGACCCCAGATAAAAAAGGCCGGAATCGTGAAAATTACGCCGGCCGCCAGTGATTCGCCAGCCGAACCGACTGTCTGCACGATGTTGGTTTCAAGGATGGTTCCCTGTCTGAAAAAGATACGGAAAATGGCGACCGCCATAACCGCAGCCGGAATTGAGGCAGAAACCGTCAATCCGACTTTCAGGCCGAGATAGGCATTGGCAGCGCCGAATACGCAGCCGATGATGATGCCGATGATAATAGCTTTCGTGGTAAATTCGGCCGGTGATTCATGTGGCGGAATGAAGCTCGGATACTGTTTTCCGTCGACAACCTCATAGGCCTTTGGCGACAATCTGTCTTTCTGACTCATATTCTCTCCTCTGATTAGCGTAGGCGTAAAAATAACACAGGGCCCGCTGACGGCGCAAATAAACCTGCCACCAAAGTCGCCTTGTGATATAATTCACTACCACCGTGCCGGCGGCTTAAAACTCACTGCGGCAAAACGGCGCCTGAGCTTTGCATGCCCCGACGCCGGTTTTATCGATAACTGCAGAAATCAGCCGGTTCTACTGCCACATTTGCTTTATTAGAAAGTCTGTATGCCATGTGGCAGACGGTCTGGCCGTCAGAGAGTGTTTTACTGGCGCTGTTTCAGTTTTTTGGGCGTGCAGTCGCCGCTTCGCGCACCATCTTGACGAAGTAAGACATAACGCGCTGATCACCGGTCAGCTCTGGGTGAAAAGCGCATCCGAGAAGGTTGTTCTGCCTGGCCATGACGATGCGGCCTTCATATTCGCACATCACCTCTACGCCTTCTCCGGCTTCGGCAATGTGCGGCGCTCTGATAAAGACGCCGGGAAAACCGCGGCCGACGTCTTTTATATTCAACGGTGCTTCAAAGCTGTTAACCTGGCGGCCAAACGAATTGCGCTCGACGGTAATGTTCATCATGCCGATATGACAGACGTCTGAGCCGGCAATACGTTCAGCCAGCAGAATCAGACCTGCGCAGGTTCCGAAAACCGGCCGGTCGAGAGACACGAATTGTTTAAGTGGCTTCATCAGGTCGTAAGTGTCTATGAGCCGGCGCATGGTTGTGCTTTCACCACCAGGCAGAATCAGGCCGTCAAGACCTTTGAGGTCGTCTGCGGCCTTAATTTCGACCGCTTCGACACCGCAGCGCTTCAATGAGGCGGCATGTTCGCGCACCGCGCCCTGCAGGGCGAGAATTCCGACTTTCAGCATAGGTTTTTCCTTTACCAGCCGCGGTCCTGCATGCGATCAGCAGGTGCGAGCGAGGCGATTTCAAGGCCGGTCATCGGCGTGCCAAGACCCTTCGATATTTCTGCCAGCAGCTTGTAATCACGGAAATTTGTCGTCGCTTCGACAATTGCTTTGGCAAACAGTGCCGGATTCTCTGATTTGAAGATGCCTGAGCCGACGAAAACACCATCAGCGCCGAGTTCCATCATCAGAGCTGCGTCGGCAGGGGTTGCAACACCGCCGGCTGCAAAATTTACCACCGGCAGCCGGCCGAGCTTTTTGATTTCGAGAAGAACTTCGTAGGGCGCGCCAAGCAGTTTTGCCTCGGTCATCAGCTCGTCTTCGCTCATGTGAATGACCCGGCGTACCTGGGCATTGACCTTGCGCATATGTCGAACCGCCTCGACAATATTGCCGGTGCCGGGTTCACCTTTGGTGCGCAGCATCGAAGCGCCTTCGCCAATGCGGCGTGCGGCCTCGCCAAGATCGCGGCAGCCGCAGACGAAAGGCACGGTGTAAGTTGACTTCAACAGATGAAATTCTTCATCGGCCGGGGTCAGAACTTCGCTTTCATCGATGTAATCGACGCCCATCGCTTCGAGAATACGGGCTTCGGTAATATGACCGATGCGTGCTTTGGCCATGACCGGAATGCTTACCGCCTTCATCACTTCTTCAATGCTCGTCGGGTCCGCCATGCGGGCCACGCCACCAGCCTTGCGAATATCAGACGGCACCCTTTCAAGTGCCATTACCGCCACCGCACCGGCCGCTTCAGCGATTTTTGCCTGCTCGGCGTTGACGACATCCATGATGACGCCGCCCTTCTGCATCTCTGCCATGCCTCTTTTAACCACAACGGTTCCGACTTTGCTGTCACCCATTTTAAGTATCTCCCTGAAAAATTTTTATGTTTAAAAAAAGAACATATTTCCCTACTCCAAACCGCCGCAAAATTCAACACTTTCCCATGCAATAGGCACGACGAAGGTTAATGTTTTTTCTTCAGGTTTGCCGGCCGGGTGTCGATACATAAGATGCAGAAACAGGTGGTTCAGGTTTCCGCGACTACTGTCTTTACAGGAAATAACTTGCACCGACAGATGAAAACAGGCAGACGAATCCGCAGACTGCTGCTGATTATCACGATGATTTCAGTTTTTATATCTGGAATCACGCCATCGCATGCTTTCGATGTGCCGTCGATCGATACCCAGAAGTTTCCGGTCGAGATCTACGGTGATTATCTCGAATACCGCACCAAAGCTGAACAGATCGTCACCAAGGGCAAGGCCTACATATCGTATCAGGATATGAAAATCAGCGCTGAAAACATTCAGGCCAACACCAAAACCGAAGATATCTTCGCTCAGGGCAAGGTCGATTTCTGGAAGGGCTACGACCAGACTACCGGCGACTTTCTCGTCTACAACATGAAATCTGGCGAAGGCTGGATGCGTGATGCCGAGATTCGCAAAAACCGCAATTTCTTCAGCGCCAAAGATGTTTATGTCAGCCCGAAATACAGCATTGCCCACGATGTCATGCAGACAACCTGCGATCATACCGATCACCCGCATTACCGCATCACCAGCAAAACAATCGAAACCTACCCCGGCAAGTCGATGACTCTCGAAGACCTGCGCCTGAAGTGGAAAGGCAAAACCCTCTACCACCGTGGCCTTGATCATTCAGAATTCAAAGAGCGCGAAAAATTCTTTCATACACGCCAGGGGATGTCGCAGATAGACGGCATTTATTTCAAATTCACTACTGATCTGATGGTGAATGAGCATGTTTCGGGCCGTTTTTCTGCCGATGCGTTTGAAAAGCGCGGCAACGGTTTTGGTTTCAACGGTAACTACAATGGCGGCGAAAAGGGCAACGGTTCGATCTATTTCTATCAGCTCAACGAAACCAAACGCAATCACACCAACACCCAGATGAATCTGTCGCACAATTACAGCTTCGCTGGCGGCGAAAGCCTCGCTACCAGTTTTATCTACAGCGGCGATCAGTATACCGGCCAGGGCGAAAACCAGGATCTGACTGTGCAGGTCAATTATCGCCCGGTGCTCAATTTCATGACAATGAATGTTGTCGCCAACAAATTCTATGACCTCGATGGCGATAAATATACGGCCGATAACAATTACCAGCTTCTCAACCGCCTGCCCGAAATAAATTTTACGCTGCCGGGTTATACAACTCCCGGTGTTCCGGTAAGTTTGAACTTTTCGGGTATGTATGGCCGCTATGAAGACGGCACTCTCAGCAAAGTCAACGAATCTGAAAAGAAAGATGCCAGAGTCAGCGTTACGGTACCGACCGTCTATGTGCATGAGCGCTTCGATCTGACCCCTTCCTATAACCTGCAGAAAAGCTATTATTCAGGTGGTGTCGAGCGCGAAAACGGCTCGACGATGGTCAGGGCGCAGCACCGCTTTTCGAATGTCACCAACCTCGAATTCAACTACAATGTTTCGACGAGCAAGGGGAAATCGCCGTTTCAGTTCGATTCTTTCACCGGAACCGATATATTCTCGACCCGACTGAGATTTGCCCAGAATTCATGGTCAATCAACCCGGTTAACTTTAACTATAACCGCACAATGAGCCGCTTTGAGCAGGTTTACTGGGATTACTCACGTCGGTCGCGCACCGATGCCTACCGCAACTGGGAATTCTTTGTCCGCCGCGATTACGTGGTGCCGAACCTTGGCATGGCCAAAATGGACCTGACCAGACTGGTGCCCGGAAATCTGAATGCCCGCTATCGCCTCGCTTCAAATCTCTGGTCGTTCGACACCAGCGTGACCATGCCCTACGACGAAGACAAAATCACCAACACCTCGTTCAATTACCAGGCTACGATCAGGCCGCTCTGGGCCGTTTCTACCTCGGGTAACTACAACCACATCACCGAGAAGTTCAGCCCCCTGACCATCGGTCTGGTGCGCGACCTGCACTGCTGGGAAGCCCGCGCCGAGTACAGCCACGAACGCAAGGAATTCTGGCTCGAGTTCTATCTGAAAGCCTACCCCGACGACACCGGCCGTTTCCGCTACGGCATGGAAGACAACAAGCTCGAAGCCAAGCTTGCTGCCTACGACCAGATGACACAGCGCTACGAAGGCATGGCCCGCTGATCCCCACAACCCGCTGTAGAAAAAGCAAGCCGGCTGACAGGCCGAGCTGCCGTATACTGAACTGTCAGGATAGTTGTTGAAATCTGAACTTCTCCCTGTGTATTATGAACCCATCGCACATGGTGGAGGAACAGTTGATGAAGATATACGCAGGTTCGGATCATGGCGGCTTTGAACTGAAGAAGTCTCTTATAAAGCGGCTTCACGAGCTTGGTCATCAGGTCGAAGACCTTGGTACCCACTCTCTGGCTTCCTGTGACTACCCTGACTACGCGCATGCCGTAGCTGCCAACGTCATTGCCGACCCCGGCTCTCTGGGTCTGCTTGTCTGTGGCTCAGGAATCGGCATTTCGATAGCCGCCAACCGCCATCATGGCATCAGAGCGGCTCTCTGTCGCTGCAGCCTCGAAGCCGAGCTTTCGCGAAAACATAATGACGCCAACGTTCTGGTCATGGGTGGCCGTATCGTCGGCGAAGCTCTGGCCATCGATATGCTCGAAAAATTTCTCGTCACCGATTTTGAAGGTGGCCGCCACAGCAACCGCATTGGCAAAATTGAAATAACCCAGGAAGGACGACAGTAACATGGGAAAACTGATCATCGTCGATCACCCGCTGGTCAAACACAAAATCACGCTTTTAAGATCAAAACACACTGATGTTCAGGTTTTCCGGCAGCTGATGCAGGAACTTTCGATGCTGCTGGCTTACGAAGCCACCCGCAGTATTCCGGTAGAAAATACCACCTGCGAAACGCCGCTGATGCAGGCTGAAGCACACCTGATCACCCCGGGCACCCTCGCTGTCATACCGATTCTGCGTGCCGGTCTTGGCATGGTCGATGGCATGCTGAGTTTCATGCCGATGGCGCGCGTCGGCCATATTGGTCTCTATCGCGACCACGATACGCTGAAACCGGTTGAATATTACTGCAAACTGCCGCAGGGCATCGCCGACATGGAAGTTTTCGTTCTCGATCCGATGCTCGCCACCGGCGGCACCGTGGCAAAATCGATCGAAATCATCAAAAAGGCCGGTGCTAAAAAAATCAGGTTTTTGTGTGTGGTTTCCTGCCCCGAAGGTGTCGAAGTTGTTCAGAAAGCTCACCCCGACGTCGATATCTATACCTGTGTCCTTGATAAATGCCTGAACGAAAAAGGCTACATTCTGCCAGGTCTTGGCGACGCCGGAGATCGACTGTATGGAACCAAATAACCCCGAACTTCCAGTTTTCGACCATATTTCAGAGCGCCCGAGCTGGGATGTCTATTTTATGCGCATCGCCAAAATTGTGGCGCAGCGCTCGACCTGTCTCAGACGCCAGGTCGGTGCGGTAATCGTGCGCGAAAACCGCATGCTGGCAACCGGCTACAACGGCGCTCCGGTCGGCCTGGCTCACTGTTTCCAGCTTCCTGGCGGCTGTCTGCGCGAAGCCCAGAAGATTCCCTCGGGCCAGCGTCAGGAACTCTGCCGCGGCCTGCATGCTGAACAGAACGCGATTCTGCAGGCGGCGGCGTTCGGCGTTTCCCTGAAAAACAGCGATTGCTACTGCACTCACCAGCCCTGTGTAACCTGTGCTAAGATGCTTATGAACGCGGGTATCAAAAGAATCGTTTTTCTTGGCGATTACCCCGATGCGCTCTCGCTCGAAATGCTTAAAGAAGGTAAGATCACGCTCGAAAGGATAGAAATAGACTGAGTCATGGCTAAAATTCTTATTGAGGGTGGAAAACCCCTGAGTGGCAGTATCAAGGTCAGCGGTGCAAAGAATGCGGCGCTGCCGATCATGGCCGGGGTGATTCTCAGCACTGAACCCGTGCGGCTGACCAATGTGCCGGCGTTGAACGATGTTGAGACGATGGCGAAGGTTCTGCAGGCGACTGGCATCAAAAGCAGCTGCCTCGGCGGCAATGTTTATCAGTTCGATGCCTCTGGCCCTGTAAGCGATGAAGCGCCTTATGAACTGGTAAAAACCATGCGGGCCAGCTTTTTTGTCATGGGCCCGCTGCTCGCAAGGCTTAAAAAGGCCAGAGTGCCGTTGCCCGGTGGCTGTGCTATCGGCGTCCGGCCGGTAAATATTCATCTCAAGGGCTTTGAGGCTCTTGGCGCACAGGTTTCGATCGAAGGCGGCTGTGCTGTCGCTGTTGCCGAAAATCTGCGCGGTGCCAGAATCATTCTTGATTTCCCGTCAGTCGGTGCCACCGAGAATCTGATGATGGCCGCCACTCTTGCTGAAGGGCGCACCGTTATCGATAACGCCGCCCAGGAACCGGAAATTGTCGATCTGGCCAAGTTTTTGAACACTATTGGCGCAAAAATCGAGGGTGCTGGCAGCCCGAGTATTACCATCGACGGTGTCGAACGCCTTGGCGGCGGTGAATACCGCGTCATGCCCGACCGCATCGAAGCCGGAACCTTCGCTGTCATGGGTGCTATGACCGGCGGTCCGATCCGGGTCGAAAACTGTGACCCCGATCATCTGCTCGCGCTGATCAACAAGCTGCGCGAAATGGGCGCAGACATAACCACCGAAGCCGATGCGATTATCGTTAAAGCTGATCGTCGTCTGCGTGCTGTCGAAGTCAAGACTCTGCCTTACCCCGGTTTTGCCACCGATCTGCAGTCGCAGCTGATGGCGGCCATGTGTCTGGCCGAAGGCAGCTCTTCGGTGACCGAAACCATCTTCGAAAACCGCTTTATGCATGTGTCAGAACTGGCCCGCATGGGCGCCAGCATCACGATTCATGATCGCACTGCCGTTGTTCACGGGGTTAAGACGCTGCAGGGCGCCCCGGTTTCCGCAACTGACCTGCGCGCCGGTGCCGCAATGGTTCTTGCCGGTCTGGTCGCCGAAGGCCATACCGAAATCAGCCAGGTTTACCACATTGACCGGGGTTACGAAGATCTCGTTGGCCGAATTCTCAAGCTTGGTGCCTGCATCCAGCGCATCGAAGAGCCAAAAGCCCAGAAATAAAAGAGGAGCATCAGCATGACCGAATCCGGAAAAAGCCGCTTTCAGCATCTTATCGACGGTTTAAAAAGCACCAACCGGGAGGAAAAACTGCTTTCGGTGGCGGCCCTGGGCATTCTGCGCGTGCGTCAGCATGCCGACGCCCTTGTCGATCTGCTTTCTTCGCCTGACCGCGAAGTCGTCGAGCAGGTGGTCAAAGCTCTTGGCCATATTGGCAACCCGGGTTCGGTCAAGCATATCATCGAATACGTAGTCAACGATGACGGAAAACTGGCTGATACAGCGATGCTCGCCCTGCGCAGTTTCAATTTTCAGCCGGCCCTCGATGTGGTAATTCGTGCCTGCAGCTCTGACAAGCCGCCTCAGCTGCGAAAAAAGCTTCTCGATCTGCTGATTTCCTACGAAGACGTGCGGGTTGCCTCGCTGATGAACGAAATCATGGGCCAGACCCGTGACCCCGAGCTGCTGACCGCTGCCATCAACTATTTCATCAAACACCCGTCGGCCGAGCGCCACACCTCTCTCAAGATGCTCGCCGGCAACAGTAACTGGGGTGTTTCTCTGGCCGCTAACATCGCCCTTTCACGCCTTAAAGACGAAGGTGCCTACGCGCATGTGCGCCGTCTGGTTAAATCTTCGAATGCCGAAGTTCGCCAGATCATTGCCGAAGCCCTTGTCAGCCGCCCGTTGATCGAAGACCGCAACATCTTTTCGGCCCTGTTCGAAGATTCGCGTCACCGTATCAGGGAAATAGCGATCGATGGTCTGGCACTGTTCGGGGCCGATGAGCGAATCAGTGTTCTGCGTCACTGGCTCGCAGCCGAAACCGACGCAAAAATCAAACTGCAGCTGATTAAAAAGGCTGAAATCGAAAAATCGGCACTGCTTTATGACGAACTCTATAAACTGCTGCAGGTGGCTGACGAAAGCCTGCAGACCGCCGCAATCGAAGCGATTGCCGCCATGGGTGAACGTATTGTCGACCGCATTCTCATTGATTTCGACCGCATGCCGCTCGTGGTCAGAGAACAGATGATTCTCGTGCTCGGTCAGATCGGCGGTGACAAGGTCACCCGCACCATCAGAGAATCGCTGGCCGCGAAAGAGCGCTGGTTGCGTATCAACGCTGTTGACGCCTCTGCCCGCATGAATGACCCCGAACTGAATGCCGAACTGGTTCGCATTCTGCAGGCTAAAGAAACAGATATCTGGGTGCGTGCCACTGCGGTTTCGGCTCTCGGCCGCACTTTTAATACCGATTATTCTGAAGTCATTGCCGGCCAGCTGAAACACGAAGACGCCCGCGTGCGCGCCAACGCTATCGAAGCCCTGTCTGAGCTCAAATGGTCAGAATTGCCAGAAGCCTGCCATCGCCTGCTGCACGATCGCAACGACCGTGTGCGAGTCAACGCCGCCATCGCCCTCTGGAAAAGCGGGCACGAAGAAGTCTTCGCCGAACTCGAAAAAATGTCACGCGACAAGAGCCGCTGGGTGCGCGCTTCGGCCGTATTCGCCCTCGGGCGCATCAAAGACCGCGAAGGCACGCCGATTCTGCTGAAAATGCTCGCAGACAGCGAAGATATGGTTTATCGCAACGCCGTCGAAGCTCTCGCGGAACAGGGCGATCTGCGCGCCATGCTGCCATTGCTCAAAGAAGCCCGTGGCGGCCGCATGTCAGCAGATTTCTACGAAAAGGCACTGACCCGTTTCACTGAAACCATCAGAAGCTGAGCACCGATTAACACAGAAGAGCTTTAGGCCACGGATGAACACGGATAAACGCGGATAGAGCCGTTGCAGTCAAAAAAAGCTGTCTTCTTGCATTGGCCGGTGAAACTGACATCCTGTCAGCAATAAAGCATTTAAGCAGGAAGCTTTTATGTCGCGTGAGCCAGTATGGCAGAAAGCGACGCCCGGCTGATAAGCTGAAGCTGTCTCTTCACAAAGATAACCAGTTGAACACAAGTGTCTATTGATCAATGTTTAACAATTCACTGAGAATTGCTGATAATTTTGAATAGAACGATCGGCTCCGGGAATATTACCAGACCTTAAATGGTTTTTTTACCAGACTGGCGTTGTAGTAGCGCGGATCGTCGGTGACTTCGCGGCCGACCCAGGCGGGTTTTTCGATCTGCTGATCGGCTGCTTGCAGTTCGACCTCGGCGACGATCAGGCCAGCGTTGTCGCCATGGAATTCGTCGATTTCCCAGGTCAGGCCGGCATGATTTACCCGGTATCTGGTCTTTTCGATCAGCGGCTTCTCGCAAAGGTCAGTCAGCATGGTTTCGGCATCAGCCGCCGGAATCTCATACTCGAACTCATCACGCACCGCCCCAGTGGTTATGCCCTTGATGGTAACAAAACCCCGGTCGGCCGCAAGTCTGACACGAACCGTTCTTTCGGGTGTGCGGCAGAGATATCCCTGGCGATAAATTGAACCAGTGGTGCTCTTGCGCCATGCATCACCGGTAACGAGAAATTTGCGCTCGATTTCTTTTGCCAATGCCTGTGCTCCTGCCGGCTTTTTTAAAGTATTTTACGCCCGGCCCTCTTCCTGGTGCAACCCGCTGAAATCTGACAACTATTGCGCTATTTCTGGCTATTTGCAATCAGAACTGCCAGGCTGCTGCTGACAACTGTTTAAGGGTTGGCGGTTTTGCGGCGCAGATAAAGTTGCGCACAGCCAAGCGCATCAGAGAGCGCTTCGTGGTGGTTGAGCTGAATGCCCATGCGTTCGCAGCAGTTGCTGAGGCGGCAGGGGTTGAAACCGAGGGCCCGGTAGATTTTTACCGTGCATTCCCATCTAGCCGGCAGCATCAATTCAGAGTAATCGAGGCCGTAAAATTCCATGCAGCTTTTCAGCACGCCGCGGTCAAAGCTTTCGTTATGGGCGACAATGGTTTTGCCCTGCAGGCGCTTTCTGATTTCCGGGTAAACTGCCGCGAAATCTGGCGAATTGCGGGTTTTTGCCGGTGTTATGCCATGCACCTCGATATTCATGCGCCAATATTGATTATCTGGCGGTCTGATCAAAGTGTGCCACGCTTCGGTAATTTCACCCGCCGCAACGGTTACGATACCCAGCGCACAGGCGCTGTCACGCCTGCCGGTGGCAGTTTCAAAATCTATCGCGACAAAGTTCATGGCTTCTCCGTTTCTGCTCTTGCCTGCAGCTTTCAATTATAATCGCTGCCGCCCCGCTGCGCAAACTCGATCAACTAGTCCTATGTCAAAATTGAATCTGTAATTTTATCGTCATTCACGCGAAGGAAGGAATCTGGTTGTCAATAGCTTAGATCCCTGCCTTCGCAGGGATGACGTGGAATCATTTATTTTGCATACTCAATTGTGATGAAGGACTAGACTATCTGGCGCGCTGAAACCATCAGGTTTTGATGCCGAATTCCTTTTCAAGGGCCTGGTTTAAAAGCTCCTGAAAAGATTTTTCCGGTTTGGCGTGGTCGGTTTTCTTCTTCGGCAGGGCCGGCAGAATAATGCCAACCCGGCTGGTGCGAGAGATGCGCTCAACCGGGCTCGACGGCGTAAAGCGCCCTTTCCACAGCAAATTTGAATTATCTGCTTTAATCATAATAATCAGCTTGTCTCATTCAGAATCAAACAACCCTCAGCCCGGCGAAACGGTGCTGTGAATGCGCGCCCGTTGAATTATACCGGTTGCAGGTTCGTGGCGCAAATCAGGCAATGAATCAGTCATTTGCCGAACAGGCTTTCGGAAATGACCGAAACGATCGGGAAATCGAGACCCTGTTCGAAAACGTACAACGCCAGAATGAACAGAACAAACAGCAGGCGGGCGATGAGAATTTCGCTCACGAACTCTCTGATTTTTTTGAGATTGATTGTCTGTTCTTCTTTCACAATTATGAAAAGGCTCAGAAGCGTTCCCAGAAACAGGCCCGAATCGCTCAGCAAGGGCTCATAATCACCGTAAGAATTGCGTTTCCGTTTCTTATCTGGCGAAGCTGCCGCCTGCCTGCCACTGTCGCACTTTTTGTCAGAGGTTTTGTTCATGCTCGTTACCTCCCTTTTCTGCCTTAAGCATAAATCCGCAGTGCGACATTACGTGGCGTATTAGATTTATAAATAACTGCAGAATTATTGATTCATGTATAAACAAAGTTGAACCGTTTCGTCGGCCCGGTCGTTGTTAATACAGCTTATACTTTCTGGCGACCGTTAAATAATCTTCAGGGAAATTGGCCAGCAGCCAGGCGCTCTGCCATGACAGGGCCGCTTCTGCTGTGGCCTTTGCTTTCGAAACCGCGTATGATGCAGCCTGGCATAGATTGCTGAAAGTCTGCCCGGCTTCATACGCCCCGATGCCCTTTCTGCCGCCCTGTTTGATAAATTTGCGCCTGAATTGCGAAACCTGCCTTTTCTCATAGCCGGCGGCCGCTGCGATAAAATTGCAGGCTTCGACTGCTGAAAAGTCTGCGAGGCTGGTCATGGCGCTGATAATCTGCTCATGATATAAAAACAGCCCGCCGGTTTCCTGTAAAATCTGTTTTAGAACGGGTTGGCTAAAGTTGTTTACGGCCGCGCCATTGCGCCGCGCGGCAAGCTGATCTAACAGGTCAGATGTTAGTAGCCCCTGACTCAGGCAGGCATGCATCAGAATTACGTCACTGAAGCTGTTTGGCAGCAGCTTTCCGATGATACCGCGCATTACAAATGATCCCAGCCGGTGAATTTTGTGAGTAGGCCCGGTGCGCAACACTCTGCAAACTTCATAGCTCTGTTTATCGAAGCTTTCAGGCGGCGCCTGACCGGCCAGTTCAGCTGTTTTACGGTTAATGGCAAGCTGGTCGAGCTCGGCCAGATTTATGGCAAAAAAGCCGGCCCGTCTCAGAGAATCGCTGTCAAACTGAGTTGTTATGGCATTTTCTTCGGTTCTGAACACCGGCAGATTTTCTTCTATCTTAACCGGCGAAACCAGAATTGTATTTCCCGGCAACACTTCTGTAACAAGGTTTTCGAGGTCGGCTGCCAGCTGTATAAGCTGCCGCAGCCCAGGGTTCGGATTTCTGGCAAGCGCCTGCATAACCGCATTTTTTCTGATTTTTTCGTGCAGCGTTTTTCCGGTCGCTTCAATTGCGCTGTTTATAACCCTCTGGGGCTCAAGCGGGTGAATATCGATGATTTTGCCGATTTCTCTGATGGCAGAATCCATAGATCGGCGTCTGTAGCGGGAAATGTTCGCAGTTCTGTTGTTTCCGAAACGTTTCTGCAGAAATTCGCTCATGAACTGACGATTTTCTGAGCAGAGAATGTAAAATTCCGGGGTCTGCGGGCTTTCGCGATTGAAAAATGTTTCGAAGATCAGGCCATGCTGCATCGGGTTGATTTCAGTTATTCCGAGCAGATAGTTAACCAGCGAGGCGCAGAGTTTCCCAGGCCCCGGCCATGTAACGATGCCGGCTTCCCGGGCGGCGGCGACCATTTCGGCGATGGTCACAAACATTTCACTGATGCCGCAATCCCTGATCACTGCCAGTTCGGCCTGAAGTCGGTCAAATGTCGCCGGGTCGGGTGCGCTGCTGCCGAATCGCCTGATCAGCCCCTTCTGACACATTTCTGCGAGCTTCGCGGCCGGTTTTTTTGCACAGACTCCCAGCGGTTCCAGCGTGTGGGCTTTTTCAGGCAGAATACTGACATTGCAGCGGTTGGCAATTCTTATGGTTTCTGCCAGCGCCTGCGGCCACCTTTCAAAGGCTTTGTGCATTTCTTTACCGCTTTTACAGTAAAACTCTCTGGTGGGAAGATTGCAGCGCGGCCGGTCGGCTATTCGCGCCCCGGTGGCCAGGCAAAGCATCGCGTCATGCAGGGCGTGGTCTTTGCGGCTGATGTAGTGAATATCGTTGGTGGCAACGATCGGGCAGTCACATTCATCGGCAAGGCTTGCCAGTTCGGGCAGAAGCTTTTGCTGTTCCGGCAGCCCGTGGTTCTGCAGCTCGATGTAGAAATTGCCTTTTCCGAAAATATTGCTGTATCTGACGATGGCCTGTCTGGCCGCTTCTCGGTTTTCGGCGAGCAGGCACCTGGCAACTTCTCCGGCGAGGCACCCGCTCAGGGCGATCAGGCCGGCGCTGTGCTTTTCCAGCAGCGCGAAGTCGATTTCAGCAGCTGGTCGACCGTCGATCAGGCGGCATTTTGTCAGTTCACAGAGATTGCGCCAACCCTGCCGGGTGCGGGCGAGCAGTGTCAGATGCAGGCGATTTCTGATATCGCTCTGTCGGTCGCCTGCATCTGCTTTGAGAAACACCTCACAGCCGAAAATTGGCTTTATGCCGCGCTGCCGGGCATACAGGTCGAATTCTGCCGCCCCTGCGAGGCTGTTGTAGTCGGTCAGTGCAATGGCCGGCATTCCATGCCTGACTGCCGCGTCGACAATCTGTCTGACGGTTGCCGGGCTTTCCATGACGCTGTATTCGCTGTGAACGTGCAGATGCACGAATTTCTGTTGTTTCTGCATTCTTTCTCCCCTGTCATAGCTTTTTACTGAGCATAAGGAGCGGGTATGACAAAGCACGTCAGTGCCAGACGAAAAAAATATCTTCGGTTACTAAAGAAATTTTTGGGTTTGACGTGAATTGTCGTTGTGCACAGCTAAGCTTGAATCAGGAAAAGAAAGTAGTCGGCACGCAAAGGAGTCAGCGATGTCAGAAAACCCGAAAACAGTTTTTTTTGGAGTGGGCGGCGGCGGTTGCAGGTGTCTGAACCATCTGCTTGCAGCCAATTTGAAGAATGTCGAGTTCATTGCGGCCAATACCGATGCCCAGGATCTGGGTCTTAACAGCAGTCCGGTTAAAATACAACTTGGCAGAGAACTGCTGAATGGCAATGGTGCGGGCGGTTCCGCATCACTGGGTCGAAAAGCCGCCCTCGAAAATGCCGGTGAAATCGCCGCAATCGTCGAAAACGCCGAAATGGTGATGATTTCTGCAACTCTCGGCGGCGGCACCGGTTCTGGCGCTGCGCCTTTTATTGCCAGTCTGGCGCACGAGAACGGCGCAATGGTGGTCGCTTTTGTTTCCCGGCCATTTCGTTTCGAGGGGAAAAAACGGGCAAGAGTTGCAGCCGACGCCCTGAGGGAACTGAAGAAGTATGCTGACGTGCTGTTCGAGTTCAGGCTTGACCGGCTTGAGAATGAAAATGAACCGGAAATCACAGTGCTGGAAGCTTTTGATGGCTGCGACCAGCGCATTTGCGAAGCTGTCAGCTGTTTTCTGGAAATGCTTTCTCCCGGGTTGATTTCGTTTGACCAGCAATGTCTGGCAGATATGGTCGATGGTTTCTGTGACGGCTATATCGCTATCGGCAGCGGTTCAGGCGAAAACATGGCAGCTGAAGCGGTTGCGTCGGCCCTGGCCGACGGCACTGAAAAACTTGCCGGGGAGCCGTTGAAGGGCATCATTGCAAATTTTACATGCGGTCCCGAATTTTCGCCTTTTCAGTTTCACAAATTTGGGCTCCTTGTTGCGAAAGAATTTGGCGATTGCGAGCCATGGCATTTTACCGTCAAAATAGTTGATGAAATGGTCGGCCGGTTAAAGCTGAGTCTCGTCTTTCTCCGCCCCCGCTCGCGCTGAACAGAAACTGCAACCGCCCTTTCCCATACCCGCACTCTGAAGTTTTCACCGGCGAGCACAGATAACTTCCCGTCCCAAATTCTGGATAGTATCTGTTCGACAAAAAAATAAAAAAAATATGTTGTGACACAGCTTGTCGTTATAAATGAGTAAAGATTAGAAATCATTTCAAAGCGGAGGTACGGATGAAAGATTTACGAAAACTTAACTTTGAGGAACTCATAAGACTAGAACATCCAAACATTTCTGAATATTCCTTCAAAGAATACCGTGCATTGGGGTTTCACCATCCAAAATGTCTTGGCTACTGTGTTTCGTGCGAAGAACAAGGCTTTGGGACTGCTCCTGATAACCCTGAATTCAAACTGACTAACATTTCTCATGGCGCCCATTCTTCTGATTTCTTTCTCTCCACAAATGTTCACGAAGACTTCGCGACATGGCATTTGGACCCGGTAATGTTTGTTTACGAGACACCAAGTCTTGACTATGGAATATACGAAGATGTTACCTTTGGCAGCTACAAAAAAAGACCTGCCAAAGAATGGTATTGGATTCACAATGATCAAGAGGCTGTAGAGTATCCACACTATTTTCGGGGAGGCGCTTATGGCGGGTTTGTTCTGAGTGCCATTCAAACTTTTAAATTGAAAAATGTTTACATGACAAATCTTGTGAAATGCGGCATGAACGATTCTATGGGGCATTTTCTAGGCCTAAATCACTACAACGAAAAAACAATTAAAAATTGCTTCTCAAGAATTTTGCAAAATGAAATTGCACTTTTTAAGCCAAAAGTTATTTTTGCCGTGGGATCGGTTGTAGAAGAATGGTTAGTTCAATTTTGCAGAGGAGAGCATTATATTCAGCAACTACCACACCCCGCTGGCAGGCGGCGAGGTCTTAGAGATGATCACTACAAAGCCCTGTATTTTTGGGGAATTGCTCGCGCTCTTCATAAGGCCAAAATTATTGACACAAACGAAGGGACAGAACTTGCAAGACTTTATTTAGAGAATTATGAATAATTTCATTAAAGAATGTCGAACAAGTGCGTCGACGCGGAAAAACCGGCCGGATCACGGGTCTTGCTTGCGCAACACCCGCGCCCGTCTCGTTTTTCCGCTCACGACTTGCGTTCGACCAAAAAAATGAAATAACAATGACACTATTTGTCGTTGATGCAAGATTATGTATTGATAGTTACATATGAAACCTGAGAAAGGATTTTTAAATGAACGTATGGGTTTTTAATGGGCCAGATGAGGGTGCTATTGAATTTATTTTCTCTTCTATTAAAAATGGTATTTCCAGATTTGGCTGGAGCTATCTTGATAATGGAGATATTAAAAGACTAATAAATGCCAATTGGCACGAACTTTTGGAGGATGAGAGAAAATGTTTAAGCGCAGGTAGATTCCTGCTTGAAATTATGCCTGGAGACTGGATTGTTCATGTGAATGTTCCAAAATGGGGTTATTGTTCTGCCGTTCAGGTATCTGGCGGGTATACTTTTGATGGGAACAGGAATAATTTTGGAAAGGACTACACAGACACTGGTGACTACAGGCACAAAATACAGATTGATGCAAAAACCCTAATTTCCTTCGATCGTAATGACCCCAATGTCTGGACTGGTAAAATAAAAGTGGACACCTGATTAAGATAGATTAAATTCAGTCGCG
>CAZFUG010000069.1:8129-17108 GCA_964522035.1 uncultured bacterium | reverse complement strand
GAATCGAAGAACAGGGCAAGTGTGTCGCTATCGCGACCGACTGCGAACACCCGACTGACGGTTCGATCGACCAGAACCTGCTGGGCCTGGCCCGCAGCGTCGATGTGCTGATCTACGACGGGCAGTATACCTGCGACGAATATGCTCCGCACAAATTCAACCTGCCCGGCCCGGGCAAACAGGGTTTCGGTCACTCAACTCCTGAAGAAGGCATCAGAGCTGCGAAAGCCGCCGGAGCGAAACGCCTGATTATCACCCATCATGACCCGCTCCACAACGATGAAAAGCTCAAAGAGATGGAAGCCCACGCAAAGAAACTTTTTGATCGAACTGAATTTGCCCGCGAGGGAATGATCATCGAAATTTGAAGCTTTTTGTAGTTGCCGCCCCGGTGTGTATGGTATGATGTGCACAACATGGCAAGGGCGTCTTTTTTAACTCCAGTATATTTCTTTTCATCGATCAGAGCAGGTTCCGGCAAGGCTTCACTGGTTGCCGGGCTTTCGGTTTTTCTCAACAATCTGAAACAGAAAATCGCCCTGATCGATCTCGATGGCGAAATGCCCCTGAAGCTGCGCAGCACCTTCCCGCAGTCTATCATTCTTCAGGAATACCCCGAAATCTCACAATCGGTTAAGGCCGAAGAAAACCGCTTTCAGAAGAATTTTTACTTTACCGAAACCACGCAGATTTCTTATTTTCCCGCTCACAAGCTCGCAGATCCTTCGCTCCTTTTTTCTGATACATCTCTGAGAGACTTTTTCATTCAGCTCAAAGCCAGCTTCGACTGCGTCTTCATCAATTTTCCTGCCGGTTTCACCCATTGCCAGAAAGTTTCTGATCTGCTCGCCCGCCAGCATCTGTGGCGCGGCAGTCGACCAGCTTCGCTGATCGTTTCGCAATCTGATGAAAAGTCACTGATCTGCCTCGACAAGCTTCTGCAGCAGAACCCGGCACTGTCATACCAGCTTCAGGAAAACACCTGGCTGGTATTCAACCGCGTGCCGGCATCGCCCGAAGATCAGAAGCTTTCCGAGAGCGTTGTCAGCGGCACAGAACTGCGTAAAATCTTCGATAACCAGCAGACCTACATCATACCTGTAAACGAAGAGTTTCCGAAACAGCGGCTTGAGGCCTGGCCAACCGTATTGAAAACCGATTCGCTGATGCATCAGACGGTTTCGGCTTTGAACCGGCTTCTCAATGCCGGCGTCGACAGCCCGGTCAGGCTTCGCGGTCAGCAGACCGGCGAATTTCAGGCATGTCTCGATGGCGAACTTCTCGAAAAGCTTTCGCCGTATCTTGAAAAGGTGCAACAGGCTACTGCCGCGCGTCTTTTTATTCACCCATCCGAACTTCAGGTTTTTCTTGAAGAAGCTGCCGGCAATTATCGCATCAGAATAAGAATTTCCGGTGTTACGCAGCCGCTGGTCGGCATCAACCCGAAGCTTCGTCAGGAACCCGAATGTCGAATCGTGCAGCGGACTTCACCACCGGCCTTTGCTTTAAAAGCTTTCAACCAGAACCACACAGCAGTAAACCAGATCGAAAAAATCTCGGTTTCTGGCATGGCGATGCGCCCGGTTTACAAGTTCGAAGACTGCTTCGTCACCCAGCCTGAATCAAGGCTTCAGCCAGAGATTCCACTTCTGCCCGAGAAAGACCGGCAGCCGTCGCCAATTCTTTTCAAGCTTGAACCAGACCTGCCTGAAGTGCCATCGCTTTCACACGTTCTTGGCTACGCCACCCGAAGATATAAACAATACACTTTTACAGCATGCGAAAAGTTCTGCGAAATTGGCGGCGTCACGCATTTTTTCATTCCGCCCGAATTTCAGCTGGCTTACTCATTACCTGCGATTTTTCAGGAATCCTTCCTGTGCCCTCATTGCCTCTCAGATCGCACCAGACTGACACACTGGATCGAATTTGAACCGGCCTACGAATGGATTCTGCCGCCCGAAGAAGCGGTATCGGCAATGCCTGACGAATTTGCCCGCAACCGACCATTCATACCGGAAAAGGACTTTTCCGCGAGACCACCGATTGAACCGCTGCCAGATTATGGCATTGTTACTGTTGCCAGAAGCTTTTTCCCTTATGACAGCAATCTATTTCCGGTGCCATATCATTTTACGCTTCCGGCCGAAACTGTCGTTATTACCACTCAGCCGGTGCCGCCCCGCCTGCCGCTGGCATTTGCAGAGATCGTCGAACCCGAAGATGAAGCAACTGTCGCCGGGCCACGTCTGGCAAGCTTTTTGTCCAGAGATTATGCAAGTTTTGTGATTAATTCTGAAACGGTCAGGGCAGCCTTCATCGAAACACAGACCGGACCTGTCAACGTAAAAATGCCGGCCAGCTATCTTTTTGAGCTTGAACCGTTCACGTCGCCACAGCCGGCCGCGCCCGAATTCATTTCGACTTTTCAAAGCATTGCAGCCAGTTGCCCGCAGCGTCTGCCAACCGATCTTTCGGCGATTGAAACCTGTGAAAATTATCTGTCACCGCAAGATACGAAACTGCCGGCAAACTTTGTCATCGAAGATCTGATGCTGGAATACGTCTATTCCATGCTTGATCGCCTGCACCTGAAAAAAGATTTCCCGGTTTCAGGCAAAAGAGCCAAAAAGCTTTTCAAGCCCTCATTGCCGGTTTTCTTCCGTCAGACTTTTCCTGAAAACCAGTTTGTCAGCATTATAGACCATATTGCGGCGCAACGTCAGCATCTGGCGCATCGCTTTCTCTCTGACGGAAAGGGCTTCAGAAATCTGAAATTCACTCAGATCGACGCCCCAGAATCACATATTTTCGATCTGCTGCACGTCAAATTCAAGCCCGGCAGGGATTTATCAAACCGTGATCCGGCCAGCCCGACGGCCTACAGCTCTGACAAACTCGTCGACAATTCTCTAAAAAAACGACAGCTGCCTCCATGCCGCGGCAGAATGCTCGAAATTTTTTCTCCGTCTTCAAATCAGCTGCGAGCTTCGCAAAAAACCGTAGCCGGCAGATTGCATGCCAGATTCACCTCTATTCCGACCAGCCCGGCTGTGACTCTTACGAAAAGCTTCAGTTCATCGATCATCAGCCGCTCATGCCATCTCGATCGTCTGCCGGTCGATCTTTTCTCAGGCTATCGCCCAGGCCTGACACTTAAACGGGGCAGACACACTGCGGCTGCCCAGACAACCAGAAAAGCCTGGCTGAATGAATTCCGCATCGATGATCTGTTGTTGTCAACCCTGTCGATGCGCCAGGAACTGCGCCGATTTCACCATTTCCCCGGCCCTGGCATCGATCTCAACATCGACTACCGGCCGTCAGTACCGCGGAGGTTGTTCCCCTTGTCATCAATATCTGCCCTGCCCTTCATCTGGGAAATCTGCCATGCCATGCCCCTGATTACACGTTCGCTGCCACTACGTTACCGTCGGGTCGAAAACCCGAAAATTTCCGGTTTTCTGACTAAAAAGCTTACCTTAAGAATCGAAAGCGACCTGAAAAACATTATCTGGCAGGCCGGCAAAATCAGAGTCGAAGCGTTTGAAAAAGCTGCCACAAAGATCAGGCAGGAACATCGCCGCCCCGAAACCAGCCGCCGTTACCCGTTCGCAGTTTCCGCACAGAAATATTTCCGCCAGATGACACAAAAGCAGATAAACCTTTTTATCAGGCCGCCCCAGCCGGTTGAAACGCTGTTTGAACATCTCCGCCACATGCTCAGGGCAATGCGGACTGCCGGGCATGAATTCAGCCAGGCCGCCACAAATACCAGAAGCCCCTATGCCAGTGAAAGCTTTGCCAGCCATGTAAAAACAGACCAGGCAAAAGTCGGCTTCGGAGAACGAGCTACGACTGTCTATAAAATGCCCCAGAGTCAGCAAAGAGAAAAGTATCTGGTCAACAAACTGCGGTTGCGTGACCTGATGAATCTGGCACGCCAGACAAATCAGAAACTGCAGGAAATCAATCAGAAAATTTCGGCATGAGTCTGAAATTGCCGCAAAAGAAAGGTCTGCCGGTCCTGGATTCCCCATCCGGATTCACCGGGCCGAAGACGTTTCTGACCCGCAGGCCTCTAAGTGTCGTGGGCAAGCCGGTTCTTGCCGAAAAACATCTGCCGGTGCGGCCTTCTGCATCTCTTATGGCAAGAAAATGCTACTGCAATGACAGCGAATACCTATTCCGCTTTCGCAGAAAAACAGCCGGGAACCGAAAATTCAGACCTTGCGGCACAGTAGACCCTGACCCATGGTTGCCCTTTGAAACGAGGGCGGTATGGACCGATGAGTTTCCTCGCCAGTCGCTGCTGCAGAGACCCATGTTTCAATGCTTCGACGATGCAGCGTCGCCGCCCAGAAACACAACAGGGCCCATGGTCGGCTCTGCCGGGTTCAGCAATCGCACCCCATCCTGCATGCAGGTTGCCGTTTGTCGGCTGCAGGCCGGCAGGCATTATGCCCGGAAACCCGACACAGACTTCAAGTTTATTTCCGACGGAACTCTACGCCTGTGCCAAATTGCGAAACTGCCTGGCGAACAGATTAGCTCGACTTTCGACAGCTTTCTGTCGGTTTTAAATGCGAAAAAGCGCAGCAGAAAATTTGCCTGCGTTTCTCCAGTGCTGAAAACCTTTGCCGACTACCTGACCGCGCCCACGGTATTCCTTGATGGTATGTGTAAACGCCAGTCGCTTCCCATCAAGACACCGCCTCCCGAAGCTGAAGGCGCTGATTTTTCAATGCTGACACAGCTTAACAGAAGCGTCAGTCTGCCGGTATTCAGCGCCAAATTTGAATTTTCGCCCGAAAAACGGATTATTGAGCACGAAAAACATGAGAACTTCGTTCTTGAGCATAAAGCCGTCTTTTCCCCGGGCTTTTCAAGAAAAACAATCTGCCTGACATACAATCAGACATTTACCAGAGCATGCCCTGAAAAACAGAGGAGCTTCGACAATCAGCCGGGCCAGATTTTACCTGCCACACCTGCAGCAATCTCTGCCAGACCCGCCGGCCGCATAGCTGTTGTAAATAATCCGGCTTTTATATTGTTACACTCAGGGGCAGTTCCACAGAAAGGGCGCATCCAGCCTGCTGACTCCGGCCTGTTTGCAACGCCGCGCCGCGACCCAAGATTTCGGCTCAGACTGAGACTGCAGCGCCAGAGCTTTCCGGCCACCAGCCTGCCTTTTGCTACAATTCAGCCCGAACCAGACCTCGACCTGATCCGTATCACAAATCGCCGGATTCCTGCAAACTTCGACCGCATGAAGATTAAAACTCTTTATACCGGCTCATTCTCCGTTCAGTCAGCATTTAAAAAAGTCTGCGTTCAAGCTGACTACCGGCCCAAAAAGGCCAGTTTCATGGTCAGAGCGGCAAAACACGCCCGCTACACCCTTCTGCAACTGCGCAACATTATAGTCCCGGCTAAAAATAAGACTCTGCCATTTCCTGGCCTTATTTTTCCTGCCTTTGCCAAAAGTGAACCCCGGCGGGACAAAAGTCTGGTAAAAAGCTGCCCGGAATTAATGATTGCCAGATCCAGCATAAAATTCAGTCATCGAGAAGTCGCCCTGGATTTTCTCGGACAGAATCAGGCCTTCACAGCAATCTCGACAGGCACCATGCCGCGCCGCATAAAGCCTGCGACCCCACAGCCCCTTCCAGACATGCGGCTCGAATCGTCGCCAAAACGCCGCAAAACGATGAGGCAGCTGCGCTTTAAACTGCACAGCATCAACGAAGGCTTTGTATCTTCAAAACTCAGACCGCAGAAAAAAATCGAAAAAGAAACCAGCTTTTTCTTGCCAGCAGACCTGGGGCGAAAATCTTTGCCCGCAGCCGAAAACGAACGTTTTACAGCTCTCAAGTCCTTTCGCCAGCCACGCCTGAAACATAAATTGAGATTGCGAAGATTCGCCCTGCAACAGGTTCTGCCAGCACAGATCAGTGCCCAGCTGCATCTTGACATGAAAATATGTTCTGCTGCTGACAAGGCTAAGATGCCGGTGCGACATTTCATCGTTCCGGCTCTTGGAGCCAAAAATCTGCGGCATTTTAACTGCCGCATCAGCCTGCTGCCCCACCCTTTTGGCTTCCCGGTTTTTTCGTTCTCTGAACCGAGGTTCTACAGCCTTATTGCAAAACCGGTATTTGCCCAGCATCAGCCACAAACAAGCAATCTGCACTGCACTGGCAGCTTCATTATCAAAAAAGATCAGCTGTTCCTGCCGCCACTGAGCATGAAGAACCCGCGCCGCCTGCTTTACAGCTACCTTAACCCGGCTCTGGCCAATAAAGAATTCTACCTTGCCGGCAACCTTGCAATAAAAGGGGCAATTTGTCAGGCGCCGCGCATTGCCGACTTTCTGCACACCTGGCTCGGATCTCCTGGCGGCTGCGTCACACCACGCAGTGAAGAAAAATATAATCAGCGGCTTCGCCTCAAACAGCCACAAATCAAGCATCTGCCGGAAACCGGTAAAAAACTGTCTTATTGCCCCAAAATCTGTGATACCAGCGTGCCGCGCATGAACCGCATCAATCGTCTGCTGCTGCGCGCCCGGCGCTTCTCGGCTGCAGTCACAAAATCCAGCATAGAAGGCGAAATGCTGCCGATCACGAAGCTTTTCAGACCGTGCCTCTACGTTCCCGACACGGCCAGTGCTGCCTGGCACGAACCTCAGAGTCGTTTCAGTATCTTCAGCTGCGAAATTTCTCAGCTGCAGCAGAAACCGGTTTTTAATGATGATGTCGCAGAAAGTTTCAGGTCACAGTTTCATGCAAGATTCCGTTCTTTCCGCTTTCCATGGCGCCCCGAAATCAAAATGAGTCCCAGAGGCATGGAGCAGCCATGGCAACCCGACACCGGGGTTTCGGCTACCGCGATTGCTCTGCCGGATGAATTGCGTTCTACCGCATTTATTTTTGCAGATGCCGGCGCAAATATTCTGCATCTTCCATCCAGATTCTTACAGGATCAGGTTGCAAGGATTCGTCACCTTTCTGCAATAAAGCAGTCTGCGATAATTGAACGGCGGTTTACTGTAACTGAGGCTATCTGCCAGACCATGCGCCTGCAGAATCCTGAAAAATACCTGCAGCAGTTTATCAACCCGGAAACCTTTTTTGTCATGCGCGAAAAGAACCGTTCGCGTCTTAAGAAGAATCTGCGAAACTACAGTTTCAGAAACGCTTCAAAAACCATACAACTGCGACCAGACAGCGAAAAGTTTTCAGAATTTGGCCTTAAAAACCGTGCTGTCAGAAGAATGCCGCTTGAACCACTGCACTGGATTATAATGATGCACAGTTTTCTGCAGCCAGAATCGCCGGCAATGAATTACTGCGTCAATCTGCCTGGTGCGGTCAACAGATACCGCAGGGCAATGCAGGCATCCGTAAGCCTGCCCGGACTGGACTTTTCCGAAAATCGTCATGCAAAACTGCCGGCACTGGAGTCGGGGCTGAAAATCAGTTCATGGCCAATTCAGACAAGTGACTTGAAGTTTTCCGATCTCGCCTTACCGGTTCCGGCAAAGTCTGAAGCAAAGGCTTTTTCTTTGATTCACACCGGTATGCCGGCATCGGAAAACGAAAAAACCGTCGACAGGCCGCTGACTGAGATTTTTGCGCCGTTTAATCAGCCCTTTCATGCCTGGCAACCGGTGCACAATCTGGCTCTTCATCCCATAAAAACTGAAAGCGAAAACAGATTCATCGAGACAGCCATGTTTAAAGTTGAAGCCAGACCACGCCACCCTCATATCAGCATCAGACACCGGCCGGAAGAGTTTAAACCCGCTTTTATACCTGAATGGATCGATCAGGTCTGGCAGCGGCCGGGTCTGCAGAAACGATAAATCTCAGGCAGAACCGGTTGAAAAAAAATGCCTGCAGTTCGGTGCACTATCGTTGACTTGCGGATTTAAAGTAATTAAAATGCGTTGAGACCCAAGCGGGAGAAAAAAAATGAGTTTTTATACACTGAGTGACAAAGGCAAGGTTCGGCCAAATAACGAAGATTACGCCGAAAGTCTGGCATTGAGCTGGTGCGGCCCTCTCGGCAACCAGATCGAACTGACGGCGCTTATTCTTGCAGACGGCATGGGGGGTGCAGCAGCCGGGGAATTCGCTTCAATGCTGGCTGTAAAAACGGTTAAAGAAAACATTGTCAAAAATCTTTTTGAGAAACAACCGGAAGATCTTCTCAATGCCGACAAGACCCTGCTGCTTGAGACCTGGTTTCAGGCCGCCAACCACACAATTTTTAAAGAAGCCTCTCAGAATCCTGAGATGGAAGGCATGGGAACGACCATCGTCGGCGGCATCATCTATCGCAACGGCCTGGCCCTGGCACATGTCGGAGACAGCAGAGCCTATCGTTTTCACCAGAATGCCCTGCACCCGATCACCAAAGATCACTCTCTCGTTCAGGAACTCATTGACCAGGGAAGAATCACCCCGGATGAAGCTTTTGTCCATCCTCAGCGCAACGTAATAACGCGTGCCCTCGGGATCGGCGACGACGTTAAGGTTGACCGCAAAAACCTGCCGCTCGAATACGGCGATCTGGTGCTGTTCTGTTCAGATGGCCTGTGTGGCTATGTCGAACCGGTCGATCTCGAAGAAATTATCAGAAGCGAATATAACCCGGAAGGGACCGATCTGAAAAAACTTGCAGATATGCTTGTCAGAGGTGCATGCCTGAATGGCGGCGGCGACAACATCAGCGTCTGCCTCTATCAGCATCTGCAGAAGTTCTGACCTGATGAGCCCAACCCCCGGGAAACCCGAGCAGAGCGACCTGCTGGAAAAGCTTGAAACGATAAAGCTTTTATGCCAGCAGTTGCTTGAGCATTCCCGGGCTTTACCGGAAACCGAAGAAAACACAGAACTGCAGAGCACTGCCGGCCTTATGGCAGAGATCGATTTCGACCAGATGCTTGCCAGTGTAGCCGCTTTGTTTGAC
>CAZFUG010000069.1:0-8119 GCA_964522035.1 uncultured bacterium | reverse complement strand
GTCGGCAATTGAAAAGTTTAAAGACGAGATTGCACTGCGCGACCAGAAAGTGCATGAATTCAAGCTCAGCCTCGCAGATACAGTAATCGAGCTGAAAAACACCCAGAAAAGTCTGCAGGCGGCCAATGAAAAAACAGCCTCCCTGACAACGCAGATTTCTCAGATGCAGCTGCACAGCAAAGAATTGAGCCTGAAGCTCTCAACCGCCACAACCAATCTAGCGGCGCGCGAGGGTGAGCTTGAGACCACAAAAAGAGAACTCGATGACCTGAGGACGCGAAATTATCAGCTGAAAAACCAGACTGCCGAATACGAAGGGCATTTGAAAAAATCCCAGGAAGAACTAGGCAAAACCCTTGAAGACCACAAAAACGCACTGGCCGCCCTGGATAAAGCCAATCGTGACCTTGAACACGTGGTTACCAGCAATCGCGAAATGAAAAAAAGCCTGGAACTGCATGAGGTTCAGGCGCGCGAATTCATCGAGACCATAGATGCCCTGCAGAAAGAACGGAACCACCTGCAGAGTCGGCTTGACGCCATTCTTACCGGAGTCAACCGCACGGTTGTTTACGACCAGTCTGCAACCATCAGCAAAGAAACCGGCAGAAGCACAGTCCTGGAACCAGCAGCTCTGATGCCGTATATTCCGTTCTGTTTTCCAGAGAGACTGCCGGCGGCAATAAAATTCAGGCGCGAAATATCGCGTTCTTTCCCGGCTTCGGCAAACAGACGGATTCAACGGATTCCACCCGTATTTGCCGACCTTTCGCGGGCAGTAAGACCGGTTAAAGAAGCGGTACGCACCCAGATGCGTGTTCCCCGCATAAAGGACGGGCGCATGCGGGAGATTGCCCTTTCGAAAGCTATGTTTGAGCCGGAAAAGCCAGAATTTTCAATACTCACAGACTTTCTCATAACCGGTTCAGACAGAGCTCCCGACCGCCTTAAGTTTTCGGCAATTGAATCGGTGGTTGACGCCAGGCAGATGTGGTGGCAGAAAAGTATGCGGCTCGCCCGGCAGACATTGCTTTTTCCGCCAGTACCCGAATTTGAGATCTGCCATCAATCATTTGAGCTGTTTATGCGCTTTATCATTGCGACATTCGTCAGAACGCCTTATCTTCAGACCAATACAATTGTTCAGCACCAGATAAAAGTTCAAAAAAGCAGCAGCAGCAGATGTGAGCCGGAGCATGCAAATAATTTAAATGAAATGCTTGCGTTCAGACACCGTTTACAACTAAAATCCACTAAACTCGACATGCCCGCCACGAAAGTTGTGCACAGCTTCAAGAAGGGCAACAAGCTTAAATCAGTTCTCGAAACGTTTGGTAACACGATCAGTTCGATCGTGCACCGGTTTGAAAATATTCCAGACCCGCGATCTGGCAATGGTGAAAACAAATAAAAGGAAGACTCTGGAGGCCGTATGAAGCGCACTTATCTGCAGGATGAAGCCAATACCCATTATAATCTGGGTATAGCCTATTACACCAAAGGGCAGTATGAACAGGCGATCAATGAATGGGTTCAGTCACTGATCAAGAACCCACAGAACAGCGAAGCCAGGTTCAAACTGGGTGTCGCCTATTACCAGCTCAATCGCATCGACGAAGCCCTCAAGGAATGGGAAATCGCGGTTTCGCTCGACCCGCAGAACTATGAAGTGCTGCACAACCTGGGCATCGCCTATTACAACAAGGGCGAAGACATGCGCGCCATCGAATACTGGGAAAAATGCCTCGAAGTGCGTAATCACGACCCCGAGATTCATTTCAAACTCGGTATCGCCTATTACAACCTCGGCAAAGAAGACCAGGCCATCTCACTCTGGGAAAAAGCCTCGAACCTCAACCCTGAAGATGCCGATATCTTCTTCCGTCTCGGCGTTGCCTATTACAACAAAGGCCTCGACGACAAGGCAGTCATCGCCTTTTCAAAGGCTATCGAACTGAACCCGAAGAACTCAGAATCGCACAACAACCTTGCCATCGTCTTCTACCGCCTCGAAATGTTCCCGCAGGCTATCGAAGAATGGAAAAAGGCCCTGTCGCTCAACCCGCGCCAGCCCGAAATTTTCAACAATCTCGGTAACGCCTACAGCAAGCTCAATCAGCATCGCGAAGCCATCGAAACATGGCAGAAGATTCTCGATATCACGCCCGACAGCTCAGAAGTTTATTTCAAACTGGGCTCGGCCTACGGCAAACTCGATGACCTCAACAAGGCCATCGCCAGCTGGGAAAAGTGCATCTCGCTGAATCCCAACGACGTCGAAGCCCACTTCAACCTTGGCGTTGCACAGTATAATTCCGGTAATTTCCAGAAGGCGATCACCTACTGGAACGCCGTCAGAGAAAAGCGCAGCGAAGATGCCGATATCTGCGAAAAGATCGGTAATGCCTATTGTGGCCTCGAAGACTTCGCCGAAGCTGCCAAATTCTGGAACCGCGCCATTTCATACGTCAGCGACGACCCGCAGCTGCACCACAAGCTCGGTATCGCCTACTCGAAGCTCAACAAGACCCAGGAAGCCATTTTCCAGTGGCAGAAGGCCATCGAGCTCGATCATGATCATTTCGAAGCGCACCACAACCTTGGTATCGCCTTCTACAATCTGCAGCGCTTCGACGAAGCCCTGACCGAATGGGAAAAATCGAAGAACCTCAATCCGACCGACCCCGATCTGTTCTTCAAACTCGGCCACGCTTACCGCCAGAAACGTCGCCTCGACAACGCCATCATCAGCTGGAAAAAGGCCATCGAGCTTGACCCGAACAACCCCAACACCTATTTCGTGCTCGGCAACGCCTTCGACGAAAAAGGCCTGCTTGACGACGCCATTCTCTCATGGCGCAAAGTGGTCGATCTGGCTCCGAACGATGTCGATGCTCACAACAACCTCGGCATCGCCTATTTCCAGAAGAATATGTTCGATCAGGCCATCTCCGAGTGGGAAGACGCCATCCGCATCACTCCCGAAAACGGCGAACTGTATAACAAGCTCGGGATCGCCTACATCAAGATGGAACTCTTCGACAAAGCGGTCGAATGCTGGGAAAAAGCCCTCAAATACAAACCCGAAGATTCAGACATTCTCTCGAACCTTGCCACCGCCTATCACAACCGTGAAATGTATGACAAGGCCATCGAAATCTGGAAACGCGTCATCAAATACAATCCCCAGGATTCAGAAGCCCGCAACAAGCTCGGCATCGCCTATTACAACAAGGGCATGTACGATCAGGCCATCGAACTCTGGAAAAAGGCCATCGAGCTCAACCCGAAAGATGCCGCCGCTTATTACAATATCGGCACCGAAGAATTCGAAAAGGGCCGCATCAACGAAGCAATTACCGCTTATATGAAGGTTCTCGAAATCGACCCGAAATTCGTTCAGGTTTATTACAACCTGGCGGTTATCTATGCCCGCAAACGCCAGTTCAGAGACGCAATCGACACCGCCCGCCGCTTTCTGCATACCAATCCGACCGGCGTTGAAGCAGACAACCTCAAAACGCTTATCGAACAGTGCGAAAAGGAAATGGAACTCGAAGCCGAAATCTGACCTGTCAAGCAGCGATTTTAACTTGCAACAGCCCCCGAAACGGGGGCTGTTGTATTATTGAGTAATGCATTATCCTGCAGAGAAGCTTAACCCTGTTGAACTGGAGTCGTCTGAATGAATGCCATGCCACTGCTGGTTTATGCCGCTCTGACCCTTTTCTCTCGGCGCTTTTATCGCTCTCAGGCGGCAAAAGCCGGCACAAAGACGCCACCGGTTTTTGCCGGATCTCAAACTGAGACTGTGGCAGAAGACAGCAGCGGCAGACTCTCAGAATCTATCTGCGAAAAAACCTGGTATCGGCTGCTTTTCAACCTGCTGCCAACGGCCATACTTATTCTTACTCCGGCGGCCGACTATGCCCTGGTCTACTCAACCTCAGCGCCACAATTCGACGCATACCGGCTGATTTCGGCTGTTTTCGGTGCCGGATTACATCTTATGGCAACCTTTTCGTCAGCCCGGGCCGTTTATGCGCTGGCCGCAGCCGAAACCGGCCAGCTGGTAACGACCGGCGAATTTGCCAGAAGGCGACACCCAATGGCGCTGGCCATGATCATTCAGGGTCTGGGAGCCGGACTGCTGCTCGGCATGCAGAAAGGCTGGCCGCTCTGGGCAGTCGGTGCCTGTCTGCTTGTGATTGCCTGCCGGATTGAAGATCGTGAGCTCAGAAAAAAGTTTCCTGAAGCGTGGAATGCCTGGAGCAGCAAAGTAAACGCCTTTTTCGGCTAAAGCCATGGCAGATATGCATTGCCTGTTTTGAGCGCAAATCTGGCCGACAGCTGTCTTACTTGATCTGCCAGCTCATGTGAATGTATTCGCTGCCGGTCTCGCGCACTTCACCGATAAAGTTGTCGCCTTCCATCCAGACCGTGTTCATTTTGCCGGTCTTTTCGTCGGGCACGCGATAAAAGCACTTGCACTCAAAAATCTTACCCAAAGGCATTTTGAGGGGGGCTTCAAATTCATCATCGGCCACTGGCAGCATCGGCACTGCTTTGCGTCCTGAATCCCAGTTGCCCAGTTCAGAACAGTTACCGGTCACGAATATCTGCGCCTTCTCAGGCAGATAATCGACCTTCAGTTTCATTGTAAATTTCTTCATCCCCCAGCTTGTTTCATGATGATAGCGGCGCTGCCAGTGCCTGAAAGTCTTTTCATAAAAACCGGGTTCTGAAGCCGGCAGATAAATTGCGAAGCTTTTTGCCGGCAGAAAGGTTTCGAGGCGCCCCTGTCGCAGCAGAGCCCGGTTCGCACCAAGAGCCGGTTCCAGGATTTTCTGTTTTTTCGCGGTTGCGAACGGAAAATCACAGGCAATCTCGCGTGGCTGATCACCATTATTGATAACCACGACCGCGAGCGCATCAGGCGTCAGTCGGCCATAAACCATGGCAGTTGCGTCAGCATGAATGTGGCACTGCAGTCCGCGGCGCAGGGCATCGGTGCCGCGCCGCAGCGCGATCAGATCGTGAGCCAAACGATAAAGCTCATTATCTTCGTCAAACACCATCGAGCGCCGGTTTTCGGGCAGCTTGCCGTGAGCGCCTTCCAGGCCCGTTTCGTTACCATAGTTCAATACCGGCACCCCGCGCGAAGTCAGCAGAAAAGCCAGCGCCAGCGCGTATTTCTGCCGGTCGCCGCCGCATGAGGTTATGAAGCGGTCAAGATCGTGGTTGTCGAGAAAAGTTGCAAGCAGACCGGCATCGGGGTAATTGCGGTCATAATAAAGACGCGAAGCCAGTTGACGACAGTCGCCACCTTCGGCAAAAACCGTCTTCATCGTATAATAAAGCGGAAAATCAAACAGGGTGCTGAACATGCCGTCATTCCAGATCTGCCTGACCTCAGCCGGGTCGCCGTTGAGATATTCGCCAAGCAGCAAAAAGTCTTTGCCGCCGACTCTTCTGGCATTGGCATTGAAATCTCGCCAGAAATCGGCCGGCACATGCTTTACCGCATCGAGCCTGAAGCCATCCGGGCGCAGCTTCTCGATCCAGGTTCTTGCAACCAGTCTGAAAAAGGTTTTGACCACCGGTTTCTGCGAGGCAAAGTCAGGCAGCCCGAAAATACTGCGATTGACCAGCTCTTCTTTGTCGTTCCAGTTTTTTATCTCACCGTCGGCATTGAACCAGTCAGGGTTGGTCTTGATGAAAGGAGCGTCGTAACCCATGTGATTGACGACGATATCGAGCAGAAGCTTGTGATTGCGCTTCTGCAGCTGGCGCCGCAGCTCGACAAGCTCTTCTTCTGTGCCGAAACGACGGTCTACCGTCCAGAAATCGTGCGGCCAGTAGCCATGATAGGCATGCTGCTTGTAAAAGCGGTCAGGCCGGTTGGTGAAAAACGGGCTCAGCCAGACACCGGTAACGCCAAGGCGTTCGAGATAATCGAGTTTTTCGATAAGACCGGCAATATCACCACCATGAAAACCTTCGAGATCCTTTTCGTCGATTTTACTGTCGTTTGCCCGGTTACCATTGAAGAAGCGGTCGATCAGAACGAAATAAAGAATCTGATCTTTCCATGCATCGCATTTGTCAAAGCTTGAGACGGTGGGTTTTTGAATGCGTTTTTCAGCAGCAACAGCATCTGAACCAGTCAGGCATGGCAGAAAAACCGACAGTAAAATGGTGATGAAAAGTTTCCTCATCATGTTAAAGACCTTTCAGTGATTTCTTCAGTATTATACCAGCTAACCGCCCGGTTTCAGAAAAATTGATAAATTTGCATTTTTTGCTTAAAATGTTGCGGATATCCCAGCATCATGACGCGGCAATTGCCTCTGAAAGAAACACATGCAAACCATTCAGCTGACTTTGAAGAAGAACAAAGAATTTTCTCTGCTCAAGGGGCACCCCTGGGCTTATGGCGAAGCCTTTCGCGAAGTTCCGGCCGGCCTGCGCACCGGCGACCGGGTCGAGGTGTTCTCTCACAAACAGCAGTTTCTCGGGGTTGGCTATGCCGATATCGACTCGAAAATACTTGTCAGAATGCTGCCAATCGACCGCAAAGAAAGCTTTGCCGATGGCATCGGCCGCCTGATCAGGCAGGCAGTCGCACATCGCCTCGACTTTTTCAAAAACCCTGACACCAACGCTTTTCGCGTGATCAACGGTGAAGGCGACGGTCTGCCAGGCCTGATTGCCGACCGCTACGCCGGGGCCGTTTCTCTGCAGATCTATACCCTGGCCCTTGAGCCATTTATCGATAAGATTGTCAAAGCTCTGCGCGACTCACTCAAAGACCTTAAATGGGTCTGGCGCCGCAATCAGATCAGAATTGCCAAAGCCGCTGCCGCTGAACTGGTTTATGGCCAGAACCTGCCCGAAAAAATCGAGTTCAGAGAAAATGGCCTCAAATTCACCACCGACCTGATCAATGGCCAGAAAACCGGCTTTTTTCTCGATCAGCGCGATAACCGCCAGCTGATCAGGAACGTCGCCGCCGGCCGCTCGTTTCTCAATGTCTGCGGCTATACCGGCGCCTTCACAGTCGCAGCAATTGCTGGCGGGGCGCGCGAAAGCGTCACCGTCGACATAGCTAAACCAGCTTTAATAGAGGCCGAGCAGATTCTTAAACTGAATGGCTTCGGCGGCCAGCAGCACAAAATGGTCAGCGCCGACATGTATGACTATCTCAAAAGCTGCCAGCCAGGCAGTTTCGATCTGGTCGTGCTCGACCCGCCGTCGATGGCCAAAAGCCGCAAAGATGTCGAAAAAGCCGTCAGAGCCTATCGACGCCTGAATCTCGACGGCGTCAGAGTCGTCAAAAAGGGCGGCCTGCTGTTTACCGCTTCATGCAGCAGTCAGGTGTCGCGCAGCGAGTTTCTCGATGCGGTGCGCGAGGCTATTGCCGCTTCCGGCCGCCAGGCTCAGATCGTTCACGAATCATTTCATGCTCCCGATCACCCGACTGCCCTCGCTCACCCAGAAGGTGCCTATCTCAAGGGCCTGCTGCTGCGGGTTTACTAAGGCGGTTAAAATATGCAGTCGCGTAAGACCATAGAAGTTGCCGCCGCCGTTCTCATTCACGACAACCGTGTATTGCTGGCAAAGCGCCGGGGCGGCCATCTCGACAACCTCTGGGAATTCCCGGGCGGCAAGCTCGAAGCCGGCGAAAGCGCCGAACATGCGGCAAAACGCGAACTGCACGAAGAGCTCGATATCAGCATTGTTGCCGAAAAAACCATGCTGGTGCTCGAACATGCCTACCCGGATATTACCGTCAGGCTGCACTTTGTGAAATGCCGTTTTGCTGACGCTTTCGAAGAATGCCTGCAGAAAACCATGAAAAACCCTGAAGTCGGCTGGTACACGCCGCACGACTTCCCGCTCGAAGAATTCTGCCCTGCCGACCGCATCGCCGCCATCAATCTTCCGTGGCCACAAATAATACAAATCGAGGAAAGAAATGACTGAAAAACCCCTGATTCTGGTTATCAACCCCGGCTCGACTTCAACCAAAATCGCCCTTTACAAAGGCGAAGAGCCTTACAAAGAACTCGACATCACCCACTCTGCCGCCGATCTGGCAGGTTTCGGCAATAACCTC
>CAZFUG010000068.1:0-17336 GCA_964522035.1 uncultured bacterium | reverse complement strand
GGTGGGCTTCTGCGGGATTAGACCTGGAATTACACCACCGATCTGGCATGTCAGGATTGTCCACATCGGGTCTTCACGGCTGGCTGACAGCTGCAGCAGGTGATCGTGCGCGGCCCGGGGGAAAACGGTCTTGATCGCGAGCAGGGCATTGACCACCGCTTTGACCTTGCCCGGGTTTCTGGTTCCGAATGGGGTCTGCACAAAGTCTTTCCAGTTGCCCTGGGCGTTGCCAAAGCTGGTGATGGTTTTTTCAACGGCATTACCGAGACTGATCAGATTGGCAAATCTTTTTGCGTCAGCAGAGCCTGCCTGCTGCCAGGCAATGACTTCGGGTCTTTTACCGAGGTCGTTGATCAACTGGTCGAGAGCACCGTAAAGAGCGCAGTGTGAGTCCTGGACGCATGAAACATCAGGTCTGACCATCGAACAGCCCGAACCCGAACCGGTGCGGTATTTTGCCATCATTTTTTCGAGCTCTCGCTCGAGACCACGCATCGGTCTGATTGTCTGGCCGTTGATGTTGTAAGGCTCAAGTTCAGGGATTTTTAAAACAGTGTCGGCGACCGGTATCGAATACATCCAGCCGCGGCGCAGATTGCCCATGTAGGCATGCCACTTCATCGAGCCCGAAACGACCTCTTCACGATTGTGGCCGTAAACCTGTTTATATTCGATATCCCAGCGTGGTTCGCCGGTAAAACGATCTTTTATTACTTCGGCGAAACCGAAGGCAAAGTGCCCGGTGACCAGATTGAGCAGGTCCATGACACCGGCTTTCTGGCTGGCGGTTTTGCGCCAGCCGAACAGGTGAATGAGCAGGTGGCGGCCGCCAAGCGGCCATTCTTTGGCAATGCCTGCTGTTTGATTTTGAGCAGAATAGGTGTTGCGAAAAAGGGCTGGTTTAAGGCCTGCAAAAACACCTTTTTTTGCGAAGTCTTTGATGTCGTCGGGTTGATCGAGGCAGGTGGTCGGGCTCAAAAGCAGCGGCAATCTCGGCTCGATCGCTTTGACCAGAAAACTTTTTTTCATTTTCTTGCCATAAAGATACCAGCCGCCATTGTTCAGACCAGTTTCTTCAATCTGTTCTACAGATGTGTTGGGGGCGTCTTCGTTGGGCCGGGGTTTGCGCGGCATGATCGTGACCACTTCTTCGGGGCCGTCAAATTTGCGGGTTGCCGGGTTGTAGTGAACGATGGTTCTTAAATTACCTTCTGCCTTGCCTTTAAATCGGGCCAGACAGATGTGCGAGCCATTAACCTGAACCGGTTCCTGAGAAATATACAGGGTGCCATCGCGATAGGTCGCATTTTTCAGAACCACTTCGATAGTGCCTTCGCTGCGGTTGGCAGCCAGTGATTCAAGCGGGCTTACCTTTTTCCAGCCATCGAGAATAGTCGGGAAACGGCAACCGGCGCGCTCACCGAAAGCCTGGGTCGCCGGGTCGAAGTTGACATCTACTGAGAGCTCATCGAACCAGTTTTCGTCTTTATCTGAGCGGTTCCAGGCAAGTTTGACGAAGCGGCCGACCAGTTCGCGGTGCGGGCTTGAGAAAACCAGCATGGGAACCGAACCGCCCGGCAGGCGTTTTGCCAGCGGTGGCAGAACGATCTGGCCACCCCATTCCCCGATTGATTTGTAATATGCCGCAAAATCGGTCGGATTCTGGGCGTTCATCTGCTCAAAAAGGCCCGCATGCAGTGATGAGCTGATGAGTAACAAAAACACAATCAGGGCTGGCAGTCTATTTTGCATAACATTCTCCATGTTTTTATTTTCTCGGGAAGGTGTCGAAGAACTTGAGTGAAGCCACGTATTCCGGCTTCTGTTCCTGGCGGGTGTGGTTTATTTCGAATTGCGCGATCAGGAAAAGAGCTTTGTTGAGTGGGGCGTAGCGTTCGTCGCGGTTCAGCTTATGCTGTCTGATTCCTTCGATATAGAATTTAAGTGAATCTTCAGGTGCTTTTCTAACAAGCTGAGTGATCGTTTCAATCGAGTCGGAAATTTCATCAGAGACTTTCTGTCTGGCTTTGAGAACCCTGAAAAAGTCATCGCCAGCGGGGCTGAGAAGTTCATTCAGTCTTGCCAGGTCTATTTCAGCGGTTCGCAGTCTGATATAGTTTTCAAGTTGAATAACCAGTGGAATCAGCTGTGATGGAGCCCGACCGTATCCTGGAAGCCTTGTCAGGTCAATGGAATGTACGCCCATGCTGCTGGGAATCTTTACAACCCTCTGGTTGGCATCGAGAACAATTCTTTCACCGGCGTTGAGGCCCTTTTTTGAAAGGTAGCCCGGCGAAAATTTCGGCAATGAGACATTGTGGCTGACGATTTTATCGGGCAGGGCCCAGAAATCTTTGAAAAACTGTTCGCCAAGCCCTTTCATGAGAATGCGGTAAGCTCCAACTACGCAGTTGTTGCCAAGAACATGGTAATAATCGCGGCTGCGGTCGATAAGCGACTGCTCGATGCCGGCTTTCAGAATGCTTTCTATCTGCTCTTTCTTCAGCCGCAGCGGAAACATTTTAACGGTCTGCCGGAAGATGGTGAGGCTGTTCTGAACCCTGTCGGTCAGAGTTCCGACTTCAAAAACCAGTGGCCATGGGTCTTTGGAAAACGCCGGAAAAAATGCTTTCATGAAAGAAGATGGTGTTTCTCCTTCACGCAGGCGGTTGGTGACCGAAATGACCAGGCCGAAATCGCTTTTCTTGCCATCTTCGCTGGTAACACCATTCATCGATCTGAAGGTGAATGCCAGTGAAATGTGTGCCGCCACTGCCTTTGGCGGAAAATCTTCGCTGCACAGATAGACGCGGTCGACTTCTGAATATCTGATGCGGGCGCGACCATAGGTTGCATGAAATTTTTGACCGTCGAAAGTCGAACCCCAGCGGAAATCATCGAGAACCACTTCATTGGCGCTTCGGCTGACAAGTCTGACCGGGCGGAGATTTGGGTCCCACTGGGGTCCTGCTGCCAGAAAGCCCGCCGAGGCCAGCAGCAGTACCAGGCTGAAAAAGATTGAGAACCTGAAAATATTTTTTTCCATCACCAGAGCTCCTGATACTTAAGTTTAATTGCGGGACGTTGTAGTTGCCAGTAACCTTTATATTGCCGTCTTCATGGGGGGCGGATTCTTCAATGTCGCATGAAAAAAGCAGCCTTGTATTCGCTTTTGCACAGGTCATTCATGCAAAAGATAGTTAATTATTGACAGATAACGCTCAGCTTTGAAAGAGGCATTTTTTTCGGCCTGCCTGGCAACCGGCGCAACATAATACTTCAGTGCCGGTTTCCATGGCTTTCTTACGTTGAGTGGCTGCAGACGCAGAAAAAAGAGAATTCGGTGCAGGGTTGAATAATCGTCTTTGGCGGCTTCGGTCTTGACCTGGTCTTCGAACCAGCGAACCTGGCTATTTCCCGGCGGGTATTTGCCCATCAGGTTCATGGTTGCCTTGCCGAGTCGATCACGGAAAACTCCCTTCTGAAACTCTTCGATACTCCAGTTTACCAGGCCGGGGGCATTGGTAATTGCCAGATTTACCAGCATTGCACCGATTGCCACCTGCCCGATTACCGGCATTGGTATGACTATGGTCGATAACGCGGCGCCGGCTCCACCCATAGCCAGGTTTTTAACCTGCTGGGCGGCAAGATATTTGGTGATCTCGATGGCCGCAAAGACAGTAAAAGGCGCCAGCTGATCGATACCGGCAGATCTAAGAATGTTTTCTCTGGTGCTGCCGGCAGAGAGAAAGGCGCTGAGCATATTGTCGGTGCCTTTGTTGACAACAATCTGAACAATTTTGGGAAAGAAACGTTCGAGTAAAAGCCTGAGATTGTCGTTGCTGATTTTGCGAACCGGTATGAGAAGCTTTTCGGACTCAAGTATGCCTGATTCCTCGATGGCAAAGCTTATACCGGCCTTTGCGGCAATCATGACACATTCCTGCAGGTTGATTTCAAGATCGAGCCGGTAAACGAGGCTGACCGGGGAGCCTGCCGCAAGTTCCTCGAGATTTTCAGGCGGAAAAACCCTGAAGAAACCGACACATTCTTTTCTTGGCGGTAACGGAGTTTCAGCAAAAAAGAATCTGGTAACTTTGTGTTTGACCGCTTCAACTGGCATTTTCTGCATACCGGTGATTTTCAGGCGCATTTTGCGATAGTCGCGTGAAAATTTGGGTCGTTCAAAGCTTGCCACAAAATTGCCGCGGCCGGCATTGATTGCCGCATCACCAAAGCGTTCGAACAGACAGGCAATGGTCAGGCCAAGTCTTTCAAAAGCCCTGTCAGAAATTTTTGCCGGAGCATCGGCCAGCAGGAGCGGCAATTGCATGTAAAATAAACAAAATATAGCCAGCACCCTTCTGACTGAGAGCTTTTTGTCGTTCAATTGCATTGGGCCTCCAGACATTGGCTATTGTTCCAATTATAACAGAAGGCAGCCGGTTTTTGGCCGGCCGCCTTCTGTCAGACTATGAATCAAGCGAGGTTCTATCAAGAGTCTTATTTCGGTATATAAACACCGAGAAGTTTGCCGGTCCAGGTTGAGGATGTACCGTAGTCCATGTTGGGTCCGTCGTTGACGAAGCGTCCTTCACCGGCTTTGATTACGATGTCGCCGGCGGTAGCGTGAGAAGTGCCATAACTGCCTGCGGCAACGACAATAACGGCGCCCTTCGGAATTCTCGGGTCGTGCGGATTGGTAATCGGAGGATTGAAAGCGGTGTCAAGGCGCTGCAGACCGGCTTCATTGAGATTTGCGCTGCTTTTATTCATGAATTCTGCAAATTCTCTGGCTTCGTCACTGCCCATGTTTGGCAGATCGCCCCAGGCTTTGAGGTTGCCATAGCCCGAACTGGTAAGATAGCCCCATACGGCATTGAAACAATCGCCGTTAGAGCCACCCCGGTGGTTGCGCAGAGCATAATCGACAACATCAGCCATCTGCTGCTGGCCTTTTTCAGAAATAGCCGGGGCGGCATTGACTGTCTGTGTCTGGGTTGCTGTAGAAGTCGAAGTTGCAGTGCTGGTCTGAGTTGAAGTTTCTGTTGCCGTAGACGTTGTGGTAGATGTCTGGGTGCTGGTGATGGTTGCAGTAGAAGTTGCGGTTGTCTGGCCAGAAATTTCTTCAGCATCAGTGGGGTTGACAACTACGACCGATGCATCGTTTTCTTTTTTATCGGTTTCCTGGGCGGTATTGGTGGTGTTCTGCGTGGCCGTATTGTCGGCGGTATCTTTGTTGGTGCTGCTTATAGCACTGCTGACCGTATTTATGACTTCTTTTATGGCGGGAATAGCCTTCTGAACGCCTTCAGCTACTTTTGAAATGACGTCGATAATCTGGCTCGCATCACAACCGGTCATGAAAATCGCGCCCAAGAGCAGCATTATTACAGAGAACTTTTTCAGTATGTTCATACTTCCCTCCTGAATGTTCCTTTAAAATGTACCCTTTTTCATTTTATAAACGATCGAGGGCCCGTATTGGTAACAACAATTAATTTTGTAACCTTTTAAATCTTGAGCCGCTGTTCGGCAGCCACCAGTTCATTGATATTGCGACTGACGCCAAGAACGAACATGAACTCGCGTTCTTCATTGAAGAAAAATTCACTGACCACCTCTGTCCAGACAAAACCACCATTTTTGTGAGTCTGTCTCAGACGCACTTTGCCGGCCGGCAGTCTGGTCAGCCCCTTGTCGATCATTTCAAGCCCGAGAGTGAAGGTCTGTTGCGCGGTCTGCCGGTCTGACTCATGTATTGAATCGAGGGCCGGCATGTTCATCACTTCTTCAGGGGTGTAACCCCTTTGCTGCATTACTGAAGGACTGACATAGACAAAACGCCCGGTTTTGTCGATCACCCAGTAGACATCCTGGGTGGTTTCGAGAATTTTCTTTAAAAGATCCATGCTGCCGGCCAGGGCAGCGAGCGGGTTGTTATTCATTTGCCTTCCCACATTCTGAATTAGTCTCAACAATAATTCTAACTGCTCACCATCGAGATAATCAAGAAATAACCGCCTGCAGTGTTCAATTACCGAGTTTTTTCGCCACGCCTGGCCGGCATCAGTGAACAATTTAACCTCCTCAGTATCTGACCGGATTCTGCAGATCGTTAAACCTGCGCATCTGTCTGAGATCGGCCTGATTGAACGATAGCCTGCCGCGACTTACAGGTGTGATCCCGCGTTTTCCAAAAACTTCAAGAATTTTGTCTCGGTTATTGCCGCCATAGTTGTTCTCATCAGCCAGAAGAATGGCGTTCAAACCGTGCTGAAAATTCGATTCCGGAACAAGGTAGTAAAGGCTGGCAAGAACAAGCTTGTCACAGATCTGACTGCCAAGAACCTGTCGAAGATCCCATAGGGCCCCACCCCAGATTTTTCCGTCTTCATGGACATTTCCAGTGATGTTTTCAGGGTAATGGTTCTGGTCGGTAAGATTGCGCAGCCATGGCTTACCCATTTTATTGACAATGTATTCGCCGATAACCGGATCATCCGAGAGGCTTGCAGAAAAGTAATCCGCCTGTCCTTCATCTATGGCGCCAGGTTCGCCTTCATATTTCAGTTTGACGATCTGATGCCTGGCGGCGTGCGCATATTCGTGAAAGCAGACGCTTTCTTCCCGCGCCATGTCATTGAAACGATAACCGTCACCAAAATACATGGCATTCTCGAGAACGCTGAAAAAAGCGTTGTCGTAAAGCACGTCGAACCGCACAACCGCCTTGATCGGAAAATCAAGCCTGTCGTAGCCAAGCCCGGCATAGAAATCATGCACCCGGTTAACCAGGTAATACATCATTCCCTCGTTGAAATGCAGGTTGTGGGTCGGGTAAACAAAAACGCTGTCAGAACTCGAAGCATTGGCAGTTTCGTCGTTATGAATGTCGGCGAATTTACCTTTCAATGTTCCGTCGATCAGATGCGGCAGTGTTTCTACCGAAACATCACATTTCAAAGGATGACTGACGTAGGTTGAACCTTTTCCTTCATAGAACACCAGCAGGTTTTTTCTGCTGACTTCTTCGCCTGATCTTGCATCGATGATGATTTCCCAGTCGCCGAGCGGCTTTCTCGCAGGTATCAGAACGCGGTAGCAAATAATAGCCGAACGGTCTTTGACACGAATGAATTTTTCAGAATCTGTATTTGAGCGCTTTTTTTCAAGTTTCAGGAAAGATTCGGCCATGGCAACTGCTTCTGCGCTGCTGAGGCGAACTTCGCCGCTGAAATTATCAATCTGGGGAAATGACCCGTCGATCTGTCTGATCTGCCCGTCTTTGCAGAGCCGAACCGTAATTTCAGAATTTTCGACCGGCAGTTCGCCGGCCTGCATTCGGTAGTGGAAATGCCTGGTTCCACCGCCGTCGGTTTCTTTGACAAAGCTCAGATTGCTGCCGTTTCTCACAATGTTGAAAACCGAACCATGCTGCAGCAGAAAATTTCTTACCCGCTCTTCGTCTGAGTCCCCGCGTTCAGTATGGAAATTGCCGCAAATTGATAATATATTTTCGCCATTTTTGCTGAAAATGACCCGCTCCGTTTGGCTGAGCAACCCTTCGTTACCTGTAATCAGCGCCAGTTTTTCAGAAGAAGCCCTGTCTGCTCTCTCCGCTTTTGCACTTTTCACTTCGCTCAGCGGGGAAGTAATTGCCATTGCTATAGAAGATACAAGACACAGAAAAATACTCAATAATCCATACTTTTTCATCGGTAAACCCCAATCCTTTAAGAGTCTTCAGAAAGTATACGTCTAAACTAATCTAAGAACTCTTTGTCGGAGGGGTTGTAACCGGCGGTTGCGAAAAATTTGGTAGATTTTTGCCACACGGGGCTGCGGGAAGCCAAAAAGCAAGAAAAAATGCTTTTTTTATGTAGCGTCAGCCGGTGTGACCATTTCAAAGTGGCTGTTGATGATCAATTGTACCGAGTCGTCGGCTCTCGACTTTACGATTCGTATGCTGCTGCAGACTTTTCGCAGAAGTGACCGCAACCGCGAAAGCGAGGTTTTTACAGCCGGCCGGTCGGTTTCATTGTCGAAGCGCCCGCCCCAGACCTGCTCGAAAAGGCTGGCAATAGAAATTTTGCCTGGATAACAGCTCAACAGCTGACTTAAAATACGAAAACCGGCATTGGCAGGTTTCAGAATTGTCGAATTCTGGCCGTAGCTGAGGCGACCGGTGCATCTGTCAAAGCGAAGAACCGGCGAATGCTTTTCATTCAGCCAGTTTTGATACATTTCGTAAGAAATTGTCTCTTCACCACGGTTTGACAGCAGCAGAAATCTTTGGGCTGATTTTTTTGCCGCCGGTTTCACCGAAAGCTTTCTGAAGGCCGGAACCAGATACATAAAATTCTTCAGAAGCGCCGCCGGGCTTTTAGCTGACAATTCCTCAAGCAGTTTTTGTGGCTGGTGGCCCGGCAGATTTTTGATGGCAGAAGCCATGAGCGGCCATAATGGCTCAAAGTATCCGGTCTGAACAATTTTTCTGCAGCCCGCTTCGATATCGATGCCCCTGAATTGAACCGGAAAAGCGCCCGCCGAGAAAATCAGGCACATAAGGTTGAACGGATGCTCCGGTTTTTGTTCGAGTATCTGCAGAGATTTTTTTAGAACCTGGCACGCGGCGCCTGAATTCTGCATATAAAGTGCCAGTGCCCGATAAAAAACGACAAAAGCTATTTCGTCGGCCGGCATCTGGTGCTGTCGGCCAAATTCCTCGAGAAGTTCAAGTTCCTGGGCCGCATCGGCAAATCTACACCTGAAAAGAAGTCTGATGGCATTGAAATAACGTATCAGATAAATCGAAGCGGCTCCCAGATTGTTCTGCTTCGAAAAATCTTCCGGGCGAATCGGGTGGTAATCTGCCGGCCGCCCCAGTAGATCGTCACAGAGGTCCATTATGGCGTGGCATTCAAGATCTGCAGCCTGAAATTCGTGTGAAATTTTTTCGACTCTGATCAGAAGATTTCTGGCCGCAGAAATCTTCCCGGTTGCGAGCCTTGTTTTCGCAAGAGTAAGCAGAGAAACGCACTGACCTTGAAGATTGCCGATTGCCCGCTGATCTTCGGCAGCCTGCTGAAAAAAGCGGTCAGCTTTTGCAAGATTGCCTGATTTAAATTCGACAAGTCCTAGGTTGGTGCGAAGATTGGCGGTCTGCTGACTTACGGCCGAACCCCTGCACAGCTTGAAGGCATTTAAATAAGCTATTTTTGCTGATTCAAGGTTGCCGGTCACGAAGCAGGCATTGCCAATTGCACTTTCAATGGCGGCGACCCTGGCGGTCTGTTCTGTTGCCACTGCTTTATCGAGAGCCTTTCTGAAACGACCTATGGCTTCGTCGATTTTACCAGCCTGTCTTAGAATAACGCCGGCGGCGAATTCAAGATCGAGCAGTTCTTTTTCACTGAGATCAGGAATCTTACTGGCTGCCCGCAATTCTTTTTCAGAGGCCGCGAAGCAACTGTTTCTGGCGTGAATGCGCGCTAGCAGGATTCTGACCTGAAATGGCAACGATATGCGTTCTTTTTCAGCTTTAGAACAAAGATCGATGATGCATTTTGAAAAGCCAAGAGCAAATACTTTTGGTGTAATTCCGGCAAGAATTTCGGTAGCTTCACGGGTAAGTCCGATCATAGGTGCAAGATGAAAGGCGGCATTCAGATCTTTCTCATTGCCGCCCGCAAGAGTATTCAGACACCAGTTTTTAAGAATTGCGACCCTGGATGCCGGAAAATCGGCATTCTGACGCAGCCAGTGTATAAAATATTCAGGAATCGCCTTTTCAGTATCGCCATGACTGATATTGAAAAATCTTCTCAGGCATGGACCGGGGTCGGTAATCATTTGGCGTTCAAGCTCATCGTTCAGAAACCGCTGCAGCTTTTCTTTCGCTGTTTGTCGTTGGTCGCCATTGAAAGCCAGCCATTTTTCGGCCTTCATGCAATCGATAAACGGACGGTATTTTCTGATTTCACGCCAATCTTGGTCTGACACCTTCCCGAAAAAACTGTTCTCGTAATCACATGGGTCGAAATCATGCAGCCACGACGGGTAAAAGACCTGTAAGAGTCCTTCCCACAACTGACCTGTCTTTTCGTCAGGAAAAACATAAACCGGAGTTCTGCTGACTTTAGACGGCACAAGCTGCTGAACGCCAGTTCTACCTGACCACAGGCTCCAGAAAAGCGCGCGCTTATGTGCTGCGACGGAGGTTTCTTCAGCCAGTTTTACGAGTTCAAATACATCGAATGGAAGACCCCAGAACCAGCCTGCGGTAGCCTGACCGGATGGTTGAAGATGCATATCTGCAAGAACATCGACAAGGGCCTGGCAAAGAGTGGCGGTTTGCAGCGAAACCCCGCCGTGTTGAATGGTGGTGGTTCTGGCCGGCCGATCTGATTTATGGTAGACAAACTCGACGCGATGATTCTCTATGTCTCTATCGCGTCGCCGGCCGTTGGTAACGATTCTTATTATGTGTGGCGGCTCCGGAGCAAGCCCATGCAGAAATATCGCCGTTTCAAACGACAGGTAATCGTTTGATCCGTCTAGAATCTGCGCCAGTTTTTCTGCAATCGCCATGTTCATGTTCTCAGCTTAATTGTGAATCATTGTCGTGTAAACCACCTTGCTAAATTTGTAACCCGAGGTCTGCGTAGGGCAAATGCATTAAATTAATGGATTCCTGGTCTGCGCCCGGAATGACGGAATCGGATTTACGTCATCCCACGGAGCCTGCACTCGCGAAGGCGGGTGGCGGGAATCCAGTTCTGATGAGTGACACGGGCATATTAGTGCTTTTGCCCTGGGGTCTGCAGAGGGGGGATGGCGATAATCTGTGTACATGTTATAATTAATATCTACTCTTTGAATGAGGTGTAATCTGATGAAGCCGGCATATCGTTTTTTAAGGCTTATATGCTGTATTTTTATATGTCTGATGGTTATTTTTCTGCCGGCGGACAGTTTTGCCGCCAAAATTAAAAATCCCGATCAGGAAACCACGGTAAGCGATTCATGGCAGTCTGGCATGCTTGAAATTCGCTTTTTTAACGTCGGCAAGGGTGACGCGACACTGCTGCATCTGCCAGACGGCCGCTTTGCCATGATCGATACAGGTTATGCCGAGACAGCGCCGGGCCTTATAAAAAAACTGAAACGCCTCGGGGTCGGCAAAATCGATCTTCTTATCATCACTCACCACCATAAGGATCACGTCGGCGGCTACCCATACCTGCTCGAGGCCTTTCCGATAACAAAGGTAGTTCAGGCCTACGACCCGCGCCAGAAAGACAAAAATCTCGTTGCGCCCGGCACTGTGCTTCTGCACGACCGCAATCTGACGCTCAGGGCAATTGGTCCGGCGCGAAATCATGAAGACGAAAATGATGCTTCACTCGTCACCAGACTCGAATTTGGCCGCATTGCCATTCTGTTCGGCGCAGACGCGGTAGAAGAAGCCATGGCAGATCTGTTGAAACTCAATGCAAAAAAAATGCTGCGCGCTGATCTGCTGAAGGTGCCGCACCATGGTCACTATAAGGGCTTTTCTCCCCGTGATTTTTTTGCCGCGGTCAAGCCAGAATTTGCTGTAATCACCAGCGACGAAAAGGCTGGCGATCCGCCTGAAGGTTCTATAATGCGTATTCTCAAAGAATTTGGTGCCCGGGTTCTGTTAACTGACGAACTCGGTGATATTCAGTTTCTCTCAGACGGCGAAACATTAGACTATATACCCGGAGGAAAAAAATGACTCAACACGTTACCAGGGCAGTATTGAAGGGAAGCGCGTTTGCGGCTCTGCTGGCTTCAGCCACTCTGCTGTCTCCGGTTAATCTTTCTATACCGGTTCAGGCTGCCCAGGATGCCATTTATGGCTATCAGACCCTGAGCTTTTCAGAAGCGAACGTCAAGGCTTTTCGCGCTATGGTTGCAGCTGAACAGAATGAAGTGACCGTTGAGCTGAACAAAAAATACGCCGACAAGCCCGAGAAAGTTACTAAAAATGCCGCGTTCGTCGGTTATGCCCGCATTATCTCCGGCACCGATGATTTGCTGAGCCGTATCAGCAAAGAGGGCTCTTCTGAAAACCTTGAACACAGCTTTGTCAGATTGCAGCGCCTGCATTACACCATTCTTGCCGATCGCGGCAATGGTTCGATCGAACCAAAGCTCAAACGTCAGTTCAAAATGCTGAAAAACATCGTCGGCAAGTCGCTGGTTCTCAATGTTCCGAAAATGCGTGACCCCGAAACACCGATCGGCGAAAGAGCCGCTGAACTCGAATCGACAAGGCTGTTCCGGCCCGGCGAAAAAACACCGGTAAAAGCGGCTGAACTCGCCCGCATGTCGGCGCTCGAAATTTCAAGCCTGCAGCCGGCCGCCGATCACCCTGCTCTCAGCGGCAAAGAACCCGGCAATCACTATGCTGACTTCCTGGCTGAACTTACCCGCCTGATCAAAGCCTGTGAGCCGAAAAAGCTTGCAAGTTTCAATTTCGACTACGCCCGCCGCGTCGTTTTCTATGACGAACTCAAAGAAGATGCAACCTCGCCGAAAATCCGCGTTAAAGACCGCTATGGTATAAACTGGGGCCTCAAATGGGGTGACGAAGTGCATACCGATGTTGCTCTTACCCGCCTGTTCATTGACCTTGGCGGCACCTACGTCGATCCGAAATTCTATTCCGGCCCGGGCGAAACGATTCTCGTGCTCGATTCGCCCAAAAAGAGCAAAGAAGGCGCAGTAACCTCTTTTGCTCAGCTCGCCACCAATCTGCTGAATTCCAAGTTTGAGTTTCATGCCGAGCGCTATCTGCTGCCCGGTCGTGAACTGGTTAAAGACGCCGGTGGTCAGATTCTCGGTCATGGCATTGTCGACGAAGCGATGCTCGAACGCGAATCGATCGACAAAAAATACCTCGGCGCACCCTATGTGCTTTTCAAAGAATGCCAGTTGTCATTCTTCAATCCGGCCGTCAAACGCTTCGGCGGTATTGCTCTCAGTAATGTCGGTGCCGTTGAGGATCGCGTTGCCCGTTCTTCGCTCGTCTTCAACTGCTGGATCAAGAATAAAGACATGAAAGACGATAACTCACGCGCCGCCCTGCTTTACAATCTCAAAACCGGCGAATTCGATCGCCCGGTTGAATTTCAGAGCGATCTGGGCTGCACCCTCGGCCATATGAGGCCTTCCGGCGAAATAAACTCATTCGAAAGTTCGTTCGTCGTCAATATGATTAACAGCATCGGCTTTTCGATGAAACCACTCTACGTGCCCGCTTCCTGGAAAGCCTGCACCTGGTCAGACGCCCGCTGGATGGCCCTGCGCATCGCAAAGATCACCCGTGCTGACCTCGAAAGATGCTTTGCCGACAGCGGCTGGCCGACTTTCGTGCAGCGCCTCGCCATCGAAAAGCTTATTTCCCGCCGCAACGAGCTGATCGAACCTTTCAGACTCGACCTCGACGGCGTTAAGCCGATAGAATGCGACCCGAAACTGACTCTGACCGTCAAGGTCGACGGCAAAGAATACCAGCCGGTCAGAAATGGTGCCATCGATGCCGCCTGCCCGCTGGTTCAGAAACTCGAAGCCGGCATTCACGCCGAAGGCCTTGCGACCGTAACCAGCCGCAAAAACGACTGACCCCGCACCGTTAAACGGTAAACCAAATGCCCGCCCGGCCAACCTCCGGGCGGGTTTTCCTTTTCTGCTCAATAAAACATCGCGGGATACCGATAAGTTGAGAAGATAAGATTTACCGATAAACAGGAGCGAACATGTCGACAGATCTGCTCGAGCAGTTTCTGAACTATCTTGCCATTGAGAAAGGCCTGCGCCCGAAATCTCTGGAAGCATACCGCCGTGACCTTCAGGACTGGCTCGACTTTGCGGCCGAACGTGAGAGGGCGGTAACCAGTGGTTCAATTGACAGCGTGCTCAGCCTCTTTCTTGTGCACATGCACGACCGGGGTCTGTCACCACGCTCGATGGCTCGAAAATCGTCGGCATTGAAAGGCTTTTATAAATTTCTGCAGCGCGAAGGCCATATCGAAAGCGACCCGACAGCCCTTCTAGAAAGGCCAAAGATTGGTCGCCCGCTGCCGAAAGTGATGAGTCAGCAGGAAATCGAACAGATTCTGCAGCAACCCGATCTTTCGACCGCTTTTGGGTTGCGCGACCGCGCTATTTTAGAGATTCTCTATGCCACAGGTATTCGCGAGTCAGAATTGATAGATCTCAAACTCGGCAATCTCAACGCCGCCGCTGAATTTCTGACCGTAATCGGCAAAGGTGGCCGTGAACGCATCGTGCCGGTCGGCCTTTATGCCATAGAAGCCGTTAACGAATACATTATCAAGGGTCGGCCTCAGCTTTGCAAGGATATCACCGAAAGAACCCTTTTTCTTAATCCTTATGGCAAGGCCATGTCGCGCATGGGCCTGTGGAAAATCATCAGAAAATACGCCCTGCAGGCCGGAATCAACCGTGACGTATCGCCGCATGTTTTCAGACATTCGTGCGCAACCCACATGCTTGAAGGCGGAGCCAGCATCATGGCGGTCCAGGAAATGCTCGGCCACGTCGATGTTTCAACGACCCAGATTTACACACATTTAACCAGCAAAGATCTGCAGAATATACACCGAAAGGCACACCCAAGGGGCAAATGAAACCGTTCACAGCAGAATCCGGCCGCTGGCGCATAGCATTGATGCGCCTGGTGCTGTTCTGCCTGGTTTTCAATATTATTGTTCCCCGTCCTGTAGCAGGTCTTGAGCTTTTGCAGGGCACAAAGCCAGCAGTGCTCGATCCGGTTCTGCTGAAAAAAATCAGACATACTGTCTCTGCAGCTTCCAATAAGGCTCAGACGAAAGTTCTGCCAGCAGCCTCAACGACAACTGCCGTTGCAACTGCAACTTCAGTTGCAGTTGCTTCCAGTACAGTGCCGGTTGCCGGGCAGTCTGTATCTGCTGCGGCAAAGCCTGCAAAACCATCTCAGGCAAAACAATCCATAAAATCCGGGTTGCCCCCAAAATCTCCTGTGTCAGGCAGACTACCGGCCAATACCGTTGCTGTCGCCGCTTCTGCCACAAATGGCATAAACAAAGGTGAACCGACAAAGACAGAGTCTGCTGTCGAATTGTCTGTGCAGCCTGAGATTGCATCTGCCGCAATCGCAGCCAATACAGATGCTGAAGACGAATGGGAAAACTTTCTCTGCGAAGATTCTGAAGCGGTAGAATGCGCAGACCAGAAAATATCTTCTGACAGCGTCGCTCTCGGTCCACTGGCACCAAAACCCGTGACTTTCAGCAAGCCAGAACGCATTAAAACGCCGCCGGCCCAGGTTCTGCAGTATGCAAAAAATTTCTGGGACGAAGCCGATCACCAGATTGAAAAACGCAATATCAATATTTCAGGCACCAAGACTTTCGAAATGAAACAGGCCGAGATTTCGGGCGACGTCGGTCACTTCTCGACCGAGAATTACGATTCATATCCGGGATTCAAGCTCGATCAGAGCCTGCACCTTGAAATCGACGGTAATATCACCGACAACTCGACAGTGCATGCGGTTCTCGACGACAAGGAAGACGAGGATCGCCGCTTTACGGTAAATATCGACGGCCCGGTCTGGAAATTCGTCATGGGCGACTTTCCGCTTGCCCTTGAAGGCACTGAATTTTCGCTGTTCCGCAAGGAAGTGCGCGGTATTCTGGCAGAGGGCTCTTTCCATGAGCGCTTCAAATCGATATTTCTCTTTTCCCAGTCAAAAGGTCTGGCACGGCGCGAGCAGTTCAGAGGCGCCGGGCAGCAGCAGGAATTCCGCATGCAGGCAAGCCCGATCGTCCAGAATTCCGAAAAGGTCAGTCTCGATGGCAAACAGTTGACGCGCGGCAGCGATTACCTCGTCGATTATGAAGACGGCCTGATCAAGTTTCTGCCGCACATTCTGCCGATCGAAGTTACACGCTGGATCGTCGTTGAATACGAAGTGGCCGATGAAAACATGGCGTTCAGCCGCAACCTGTTCGGCACCCGCCAGATTTACACACGCAGCGAAGGCCGCAGTCTGGCAATGACCTGGCTGACCGAAATCGACAGCACGACACCAAAAGCCGGTGTTACTGCCTCTTCCACCGTAACCCCGATGCAGCACGACCTGGTATCGGCAGATGCTGACTGGGCTGTATCGGAGAACCTTTCGATTAAAGCAGAAACGGCTGTTTCGCGGGTTGACCCGAACCGCAATTCGGAAACGACGAAGGCTGATCGTGCTTTTGTCGGCAATGCAACCAGATTTGGTCTGAATGGCAAAAACGAGCGGGCTGAGGGCGAAATTGCCTGGCGCCGAATCGACAAGGATTTCAAGGTCGTCGGTCGCGAAGGCGGTGTGCTTGAACTCGGCGAACGTGGCCTGGTCAACGATATCATGAGCGGCCGGGCCCGTCTGAACTATAAGTTCACCAGTGCGGTCAGTGCCTTTGCTGATGGAGAGCAGTCAGAGACTAATCTGGACAGCGATAAGACTCTGTCAGCCGTCGATTATCGCAATTACAACAGCGGTTTTGTCTGGACCGCCACCCCGGATACGCGCCTTGAAGTGCGTGGCGGCCGGCAGTTCGATCGCGAAAATGGCCCGGCTGCCAGTTCTGATCTGACGCGCGATACCGCCGCTGTCGTTTATGACCGCAAAATCGGCAAGCTGAATACCCAGGCCAAGGTTAACAAGACCGGCTACGATGACGCCGTGAACCTTGCCTCAGACTCTGAAGTTCTTGAAATGAACTTCACCATGGGCGCAAAGGCCGACGAAACCATGTCATGGAACGCCGGGATTTCGCGTATTGCGGTCGAAGATGAACTGGTCAAGGCCGGTCTCAGATCAGAAACACGAAACTACAATCTCGATCTTAATTATGAACCGAATCGGGTTTTCAACGCCCGTGGTCTTTTCCAGTGGCGGCGCGAAGACGATTTTCTCGCCAGTTCACGGTCTGACACCGAAATTGCAGACTCACAGCTGCGCTATGAACCGACGCGCGATCTGCGCACCCAGTTGAAATACAAGATTGAAAACACTTCCAAGATTATCCGCGATCCCGACCTTGACCCGGCAAAATACATTCTGCCGCCCAGTCTGCCGAATACGACCCAGAAAGAAGCCGAGATTCTCAACCGTTTCGAGAACCCGGTGCAGAAAACTACAGCCAATTTCATCACCGACTATCGCATCAATCACTATCTGCAGGCTTATTTCGACTGGCGTCGCCGCGACCTGCAGGACCAGAAAACCGATATCAAGGTTGCCAGCAACG
>CAZFUG010000067.1:0-17435 GCA_964522035.1 uncultured bacterium | reverse complement strand
CTTCGATCAGAGGTCTGAGAGCCGCATTAACTTCGGCCATCTTCTCAAACGGGATATTCGGAATCTCAAAGCCCTGGCGGGTCGTTATATGCAGATTGCCATCACCGAACTGCTCGGCAATTTTCGCAATCCGGGCAATCTGCGAGGCATTGAGATGCCCGCCCGGCACCCTGACTCTTATCGCCGTATGATTGCGGCGCTTGGTGATTCTGAAGGCGTTTTTGGCAACGGTTTTTCTGTTCAGATCGAGTGACATGGTTTACCTCTCAGTCGATAAGTGTCGCAGCGTGCGACAGGTTCATTACCGGGCCATCGACGCAGATATAGGTCGAATCGATCTTGCAATGCCCGCATTTGCCAAGCCCGCATGACATCAGACGCTCGAACGAAACCCAGACGTTGTCGACCGGTATCCCGAGCAGTCTGAATTCTGCAGTCGCAAACTTCATCATCACCGGTGGCCCGACAACGACAGCCTGATATTTATCAGGCACATCGAGCTTCAGCCGTCGGATATGCTCGGTTACCAGACCAGTGTCGCCGTTCCAGCCTTCCTGGGGTTTGTCGATCGTCAGAGTCATGTCACATTTCTGCTTCCAGGCCTGAATGTCTTCGGTAAACAATATGCTTTCTTTCGATTTGAAGCCGGTAATCAGCTTCAACGATTTAACCGGCAGCGTGCCGGCAACGATCTGGCTGATCAGCGGTCGCACCGGTGCGACACCAGAACCGCCCGCGACGATAATCAGGTTGCTGTTGACGAACTTCTCGACCGGAAACCCGTGCCCATAAGGCCCGCGAATAAACAGGTTCTCGCCAACTCTCAGATTCTGGATCGCCCCGGTCAGACGCCCGACCGCGCGAATCGTGAACTGCAGCCAGTTTTTGCCATAATTACTGATCGAAATCGGCGCTTCGCCGATCTTCGGCAACGATATCTGAAAAAACTGCCCGGGCACCATGTCGAGACTCGCATCGACCGTCATCGTGAATTCAACATCGCTTTCGTTGACGATTTTCGTGATTTTCACCGGAAAAGGCTGATAGGGATTACCGCTCATTTGTCGCTGCCCCCTTTGAGAGTTCGGCTGAGCTTGTTTATACAGCTCGAAAACGAAATATATTCGGGGCAGACGTCGTCGCAGCGACCGCAGCCGACGCACATGTCGAACCCAAAGCGCTTTCTGAAATCATAAATCTTGTGAAAAGTCTTGAAACGCATGCGTTCGCCCTTGTTCTTGCGAAACGAATGCCCACCGGCCATGTCTGAGAACCCGTCGAGGTGGCAGCCATCCCAGACGCGCCGCCTTTCACCACACTGCCGACTGTCGGCATAAAAAAGATCGACAGTGCTGAAGCAGCTGCAGGTCACACACGAGGTGTTGCAGCGCCCGCAAGCGATACAGCGGCTGTCGTATTCTTCCCACATTTTGTGGTTGAACATTTCGGCCGGCATCGTCTCGACGATCGGCAGTTCGACCTGCTTGTCATTGCCGCTGACAAACTCAGGGGAAAAGCTGCCGGCGCGGCCCTTCTGCCCGAACAGGCTTTCGTAGCGCCGATCCTTGATCTGCGCCGCAACCCGGTCGCCGGAAAAACGCAGCGCCACTTCGTAATTGTCGGTAGTATTCGATTTCATGCTGACGCAAAAACAGTTTTCGAATGATTCACGACATTCGATCATGAAAAAATGCAGACGCTGGCGCCGCCTCTGATAATAAGGGTCGGCCTGCCCGCCATTTTCGAGAAACATTTTGTCGAGACGGGCAATGCCGTTGATATCACATGGCCGCAGCAGCACGATGATTTCGCTGTTATCTTTAAGCTGCGGCTGGCTGAATTCGTGATCGTTAAAATGAAAAATCGTTTCATCGGCCGGAAAAACCAGCGATTTTGGCGACAAACTGCTCTTTTCGACCAGCTCCAGCTCGTCTAACGAGGCCAATGGCGCATATTTGATCAGGTCGGTATCAGAGAAACGCCCGCGCCCGACGAATCTCTTCGGGCCATAAATCTGGTAAGTCTTCTGCAGTTCGGCAAAAACGGCAGCAAATTCTTCGCGCGAATAATCGTATGCTGACATCTGCTGCTCCTTTAACGGTTTTTGGCGCGCCAGGCAGTCAAAGCATCGCTGAGCGCCTTAAAATGACCAACTTCTTCACCAATCAGGCGGTCAAGATCAGGTACCGCTTTTTCGTTGAGAAGACTGTATTTGACCGATGTATAGAAAAATACTGAATTTTTCTCGATCAGCATGGCTTTTTCGAGTATTTCCGGGTAGGTGTCGCCATCTTCGATCTGGCATTCCGTCGAGATAATGCGGTCTGAGGTCAGAGCCTGCAGATAGGCATCTGATTCTTCGTCGGCTTCAGGCTGCCGCTCATCAGAACTCTTTTCGAATTCGGCAAGAATATCGCTGAAATGCTTCGCATGCCCCGCTTCCATTTCTGCAAGCTGCGTCAGCAACTGCATTTCACTGCCCGAAGCCATTTTTGCGGCATCGGCATAGAACTTGGCGCCACGCATTTCGAGCTTTACCGCCGCCATCAACACATCAAAGGTGTTCAATTTAATTTGCATTCTCTACCCCCTGTTATATTTCTCTTCAAAAGATTATGACACTCTTTTAGTGTTCTTTCAAGAATTAAATTTCAAAAACTATTTTCCAGAAGTTGCAGTATAATTTGCATATTCAGAAGGAGAAATTCCATGAAAAAACTTGCAGTAATGTTTCTAATAGCGTTTTTGGGCACCTGCTTTTCTCTTCTGGCTGCCGAAAACCCGTTCACAGAAGACGCTGTCAAACCGAATGATTCAACCAATGTTGCCACAGGCGACAAGAATACCAAGGTTGACGACAAGTTCCCGGTTACCGGTACAATCGAAGCCGGCAGTCGCCTGCGCCTGCGCTCATGGCCCTGGGGCGTCGTTCTCGGCATGTTTGAACCCGGCAGTTCGGTAACCGTCACCGGCGTTTCCGGCGAATTTTACCAGGTCGAAATCAATGGGCAGAAGGGCTATATGCACAAGAATTACATCTCGATACCCGGCGCCCCTGCCTCCCAGGAAGAACCATACTACCCCGGAGACACCCGCAATGGCGGCCACCTGTCAATGAACGAAGGCAAAACCGCGTCTGAAGAAGGCGCCAAAAATAAGTCCAGCTCAAGTTCAAGTTCAAGCAGTTCTTCGAGCTCGAGCTCAGCCAACGACACCGGCGCCATCTCGACCTACAAGGGCGGCAAGCTTTCACCCGCAGAATTCTCAAGAGTCTTCGGCCCGGTCGCCCGCGAAAATATGCGCAGAACCGGCGTGCCCGCTTCCGTAACTCTGGCTCAGGCAGCCCTCGAAACCGGCTGGGGCTCTTCAAGCATCGGCGATGCGAAAAACATGTTCGGCATCAAGGGCACCGGCCCCGCTGGCTCGATCAGAGTTTCGACCCAGGAATTCGTTAACGGCCGCATGATCACCATTCAGGATAACTTCCGCAAATACCACAGCTGGCAGGAATCATTCGACGACCACGCCAAGCTGCTGCAGAACTCGCGCTACGGCTATGCGCTGCAGTATAAGAACAACCCTGACCGCTACGCCCAGGAAATCCACAAAGCCGGCTACGCGACCGACCCGAACTACGCTTCAAAACTGATCAGCATCATGAAAGCCAACAACTTCTACCAGTGGGACGTTAAATAACGAGGTAAATCAATGAAACGCATACTTCTCTCTTCTCTGTTTGCCGCTGCCCTGATGTACACAGCACCGGTATTCGCCGACCTCGAAGTGCCCGGCGAAACCAACCCGGTTCTTTCTGAAAACTCGATCGTTCTCAACGAATCCAAATTCAGCGTAATCAAGCGCATCGACAAGGGAACCGTCACTCTGAAAGTGCTCGGCGTCGACGGCAAAGAAATGTGGGCCTCGCTGCCCCTCGGCGAACAGGAAAAACTGTTCATCATCGACGGCGCAGCCAGCCCGCTCACAGTCAAAGATCTGACCGGTGACGGCGTGCCCGAAATCATCACTGCGGCCATGACCGGCCCCGAAACCAGCGCCCTCTACGTATTCAAATACGATGCCGCAGGCAAAAAGTTCGTCGGCATGAATTTTAAATACGAAAAAGAACAACTGAGCCGCGATTTCATGGTTTCAGACATGTATCAGAAAAACGGCGAAGATATTGTCTTCATGCCCGAAAACCAGGTTCGCGCCCTCGGCAAAATCTTCAATGAAGACGCAGGGCCGACCGCCGGCTTCTACTTCTTCAAGCTGACCGGCGACGAATTTGTCTGCTCCGAAATTACTCCGGTTCCGACCGATGCCCCGGCCGACACGCAATCTGGCGCCGCTGGCGATACTGCCTCCGCCACGACCGAAACCCCGGCTCCGGCCCCTGCCGCAACCGAGTCGCCCGCAACCGGCAATTGATACAAGGTGCCCCGCACCTTTTGCACAAAACCGGGCCGACCGAAATCACCCCGATGTAAAACTTTCTAGAACTAAAGATCCCCGCGTTTCTGCCCCGGATGGGCATAGACACGGGGATCTGTTTTTTATGAAGATTTTAACGTCTGCGAACCTGTCGGTTTAAAACAAAAGCCCCCGACCAGGTTTGAAAACCGGTCGGGGGCTTTTTAATTGCGTTCGATCAGGATTTATTCAGGAATCGCTACGACGATGCCGTTCTGTTCGACGATTTTGAAACCGGCAGCAGTTTCGGCTGAGTATTTGCCGTTTTCGCCGCTGACTTTAACGGCCCAGCGATAGCGGTGATCTTTTTTCAGGTAGCCTTCGTCGAAACCGATATGACCGTTGATGGTGGCGACTCTTTCCCAGACGGTTTTCTGTTCGGTGAGGTCGAAAAGAGTGACGGCGGCATAGCGGCTGTCGGTTTTCCAGGTGAAAATCGGCTTCAGAGTGGCACCGACTTCAGAAAGGGCAAGAGCGGTTGGAGCTTCTGGCTTCTGAGCTGAAGGCACGTCGCCGATCTTCAGTTCAACTTTGAGGTTGCCGGCCATCGGCACTTCAGGATGTTTCGGCAGTCTGACCTTAACATAATAGAAGGTCGGAGTAAGCATTTCGCGTTCGATAACCAGCTTACCCATGCGCAGATCGAGATTGCGGGCAACAAAAATCTTACCCTGCATGGCGGCGGTTTCTGGCAGGTCAATGCGGTGTTCCCAGCTCTGTGCCGCTTCGCCGACCTTCAACTGGTGAAAGAAATTCTGCTCGATGTTCTGAGCCTGAGCTGCAAAAGCAACCAGAGACATAAAAAGAACCGCGATCAGCAAATTAATTTTTCGCATTTAAAGCCCCCTCTTGTATAAAAAACTACCATACAAGTTTACGTCTGTCTGATGTTACCCAGAAAGGTATTTTTAAACTGTACTCCTGCAAATGGTGCGCACCGGCCAACAAAAATCACGCACCCGGCCAAGGTTACATTTTTTATGCAGCGCCCGTCATTCAACTTCAGGGCGCATGCTGACGTCGGCGGGCTTTGCCTGGAGGTATTCGGCTGGGCTGCCGGGCAGAGCAAAGTTGAGAATTATTGCCGTCAGGCCGCCCGAAATAATGCCTGAACTCAGCATGCCATGGAGAGACTGTGGCATGGCTTTTATCAACGCCGGTTCAAAACTGACACCCAGGCCAGCTGCCATTGAAACTGCCAGAATGAGCGTCCCACGCCTGTCAATGTGTTGTGTCGCGATTATTCTTATGCCAGAGGCAGCAACGGTTCCAAACATCAGAAAGGTAGCGCCACCGAGCACCGGCGCCGGCATAAGAGTCGCAATTCCTGAAAAATACGGAATCAGGCCAAGAATTGTGAGAAACCCGGCAACAAAATAACCGACATGGCGGCTCGCAACGCCGGTCAACTGAATAATACCGTTGTTCTGGCTGAAAGTAGTATTTGGAAAAGTATTAAACACCGCTGCCAGCAGTGAGTTGAAGCCGTCGGCAAAAACTCCGCCGGTAACCCGTTCGAAATAAACATCTCCTTCGAGCGGTTCACCTGAAACCAGGGAGGTTGCCGTAATATCACCGATCGTTTCGACCAGAGTGACAAGGTACAGCAGTGCAATGCCGAGAAATACAGAAATATCAAAATCGAAGCCGTATTTGAACGGAACCGGAACCATCACCCAGCTCGAAACCGGTATGGCGCTCAGATCGACTCTGCCGCCGATTGCGGCGATGGCATAGCCGAAAACCAGGCCGACAAAGATCGAACTCATGCGTATCCAGCGGTTATTCAGACTGTTGAAAATCAGAATCGTCGCAACAACAATGAAAGCCAGCAATAGGTTGTTTTGAATCACCGAAGCCGGCACAGTGCCATTTAGAAAGCCATCGATGGCCGGTTGTCCACCGGCACAGCTCTTTACCGCCGAACCGATAAGTGTCATGCCGATAAGCGTCACGACAATACCACAAACCAGAGGCGTAATCAGAAGTCGCAATGGCCTGATAAATCTGCTGCAGACCATTTCGATGAACGAACCGACGAAACACAGCCCGAACAGCAGCGGCAGGGCCGACTCTGGCGAATTGCCGGCGCCGATGTGGCTTTTTCCGGCAGCGATTAGAACACCGATAAATGCGAAACTGGTACCCTGAATGCTGAGCAGTCCAGAACCGACGAAGCCAATTTTTTTAACCTGAATAAAAGTGGCAACCCCCGAAACCAGCAGTGACATGCTGACGATATAACTGGTATCTGCAGCGTTGATGCCAAGCACGCTGCAGATAATAAGTGCCGGCGTCATTATCGAAACGACTATCGCCATCAGATGCTGCAGCGCCGCGAAGATAGCCTCACCAAGCGGCGGCCGGTCGTGCAGACCATAAATAAGACTTGCCCTGATCGCTTCACGGTTCTGATCACTCATTTTTTTCACCTGTTATATACAATTTTTTTCAATTATTTCATTATTCTGTAATTCTATCACGGTTTGCAGCCGCTGATAAAAACTCTCAAATCAGCTACCCGAGCTAATTTAGCAGAACTCCGGCTGCCAGTCTGTATTATCAGGTATTGCCCCCCTCAAAAACCTGCTTCATGACTTGACAAAAAAAGAATTCGCGGTTATGATTCAATTGTTCTGCAAACCAGCCTGGTTTGTGGCTGTAAACCGGTTTCTCTGGTGGTTTTCCCGGTTTGTGGCCAGTTCGCGAAACCACCCCGGACATCACGCCTTTAAGGATTTTTCTGAATGAACATTTACGTTGGTAACCTGCCCTACAGTGCAACCGAAGAACAGCTCAAAAACATGTTTGGTCAGTACGGTGAAGTAACAAGCGCTAGCATTATCAAAGATCGCGACACCGGCAGATCAAAAGGTTTCGGGTTTGTTGAAATGCCTGACAATTCAGCCGCCGAAGCAGCTATCCAGGCCCTGAACGAAGCAGACATGAACGGTCGCAACCTGAAAATCAACCAGGCTCGCCCCAAAGAAGCCCGCAGCGACAGCAGACCCCGCGGTGGCGATCGCGGCGGATATCGCAGCGACAACAGAGGCGACAGAGGTGGTCGCGGTGGTTACAACGATCGCGATGATTATGACGATAAAGGCGACCGCGGCTATCGCGGTGGCAGAGATCGCTATTAATCCAGTTTTAACTGGCCGCCCCGCCGCAAGGCAGGGCGGTTTTTTATTTTAGCGGATAAACCATTTCGCGATGTACGATACCGGCTTCGACAAATTCTTTTCCAAACGCCACAAAGCCCATCGCCGCATACCATGCCTCGACCTGCTTCTGTGCATGAATGAGCACCTGCCGGCACCCGGCCTTGCTCTGCGCCTGCCGCAGCAGTTCTGTCACGATCAGATTACCAAGACCACGGCCGCGAAAAGCCTTTAACACAGCAACCCGGCCAAGCCGAACCGTCGCACGCTCATGCGGATCAGGGAAAATGCGCCCGGTACCGGCAGGTTCGCCGCCAATCTGCAGCAATACGTGTGTGGCAATCGTGTCAAACTCATCACGCTCGAGCTCGACCGGCACCCGCTGCTCTTCAACAAAAACTGCAGTGCGAATCTGCATCGCCTGCGAAAATCCTGGAGCCAGACCGATAAAACTTGTGACGGTCACCTCAGATTGCTTCATTTTCGCCTCCTGGCTCAAGCCGCTGCGCCCATCAATCTCGCGCATCCTCATGCACAGCTGGTTCCATGGTAAAGCCGGTGTAACCGTAAATAATCGAAACAATGGGGTTTATCAGATTCAGAAACGCATAGGGAAGATATGCGAACGGGTGAATACCAAGCGCCGTTGCCATGAATGCCCCGCAGGTGTTCCAGGGGACCAGCGGCGAGGTCAGAGTGCCAAAATCCTCAAGGCAGCGCGACAGGTTCTTCGGCGCCAACCCCTTTTCCTCAAAAGCATCCTTGTAAATGCGACCCGGTATGACAATCGAAAGATACTGATCACCCGCAGCCAGATTACAGAAGACACAGGTAAAAAACGTCGCGACCACCATTGAACCGGTCGAACGGGCATAAGTTAAAATTCTCAGGGCGATAGAATGCAGCATTCCAGAGCTTTCCATTACCCCGCCCAGGGAAAGGGCGATCATTATCAGCGAAATCGTGCCCATCATGCTTTCGAGACCACCACGGGTGAGCAGCTTGTCAACGGCTTCGATCCCGGTTTCAGAAACAAAACCTGAATGCGCTGCCTTGATGATCGCAGCCATACCGGCATTCTGAAAAACCGCAGCGAATAAACCACCGAGCACCACACCGCCAAACAACCCGGGCAAAGCAGGCGTACGCATTACCACCATTCCGATAACCAGAACCGGTGGAATCAGCAGCCAGATATTGATAGTGAAGTTTTTAGACAGAGTGTCGAGAATCGTGTTGATGCCGGCAACATCAAGTTCCTTGCCTGCGAAACTCATACCCATGATCGCATAGATGACACATGCGATCAGCATGCTCGGGCCGGTTGTCCAGACCATGTGTCTGACGTGGTCGAACAGCTTTGCGCCGGTCATTGCCGGTGCCAGATTCGTTGTGTCTGAAAGCGGCGACATCTTGTCACCGAAATAGGCGCCAGAAATAATAGCACCAGCCACCATACTGGACGGTATGCCAAGCCCCGAGCCGACCCCCATCAATGCGATACCGACCGTGGCAGCGGTGGTCCAGGAACTGCCGGTTGCCAGAGAAACAATAGCACAGATTATACAGGTCGCCACCAGAAAAATGCCTGGTGAGATTATCTTCAGGCCATAATAAATCATTGCGGGAACAATGCCGGCCAGAACCCACACACCAATGATACAGCCGATAATCATCAGAATCAGAATCGACTGCATGCCCATGCCGATCGTGTTCAGAATGCCTTTTTCGATTTCTGCCCATGAAAAACCTGATCGTATGGCAACAACTGCAGCAAAAGCAGCGGTAATAAGAATCGGAATATGAGGCGAAGCGCCGAAATACATCAGACCGCCGACCAGCGAAATGATAAGAAAAATAATGACCACCAGGGCCCGTGAAAATGACATTCTGCCCATACCCTGTTCCATTGAAGTCTCCCTGAGCTCAAGTATTTGATTTTACCCTGTAATGATAAATGCACAGCTTCTGTTAACCAACATTTTTCTTATTATTGACATTTTTCTGTTTTTCAGCTAAAACGGACTGACTAGTCAGTCTCGTATTTTTTTTGAAAGATTCATTACATGGCACGCAAACCGACCAAAAAAGACCTGCTGCTCGAAGCCGGGCTCGATATTTTCTACGAAAAGGGCTTCGACCGCGCCACGATCGACGATATCGTCAGTCGCGCCGGCTGCGGCAAAGGCACGTTCTATCGCTATTTCACCAGCAAGGAAGCCCTTTTTGATGCGCTCGAAAACCGCTTTCGCGATTACATTCTTGCCGAACTCGAAAGCAACTGCCCATATACCATGCCACCCGCCGAATTCATGCAGGCCGCTATGCAGACTACCATAAGGGTTTTCAAACAGCACCAGCGCCTCGGCCTGGTTAAATTCGCCCGCGACCAGCAGACCGGCGATCGTGCCGGGGGCTGCAACCCTAAACATCTGCCCAGCGTTGCCTATCTCCACAAATATCTTTTGCAACAGATCGAGAAGGGCAAAATCAAGCCATTCAAACCTGAAGCCATAACCTCGACCCTGTTTGGCGCCGCGCATTTCTATCTTTTCCGTGACTACAAACTGGGGCTTCCCGCTTCCAGTCAGGAGCTCGAAGAAACTGTCGAAATCATTCTCAAGGGAGTACTGCCACAATGATTCACCGCAAACTGATTCCCACCCTCATGCTTTTCTGTCTGCACCTGACCGCCGGCTGGTCTGCCAATCTCGCAGAACTGGCTCAGACGGCTCTTTCGCGTAACCTCAGCCTGCAGATTTCTGACCTTGAAATCGAGCAAAGCTTTATTGAAGAAAAAAAAGCGTTCAACGCCCTGATTCCAGACGTTAATTTCAACGTCAGCAAAACCCACAAGGATTTTAAGGACGATTACCAGAAAAAAAGCCCGGGAAGCATCGACAACATGTTGAGCTACTCGCTCAAACTTACCCAGAGCTACCCGGGTCTGGGCCGGATTCCGATGATTCAGCGCGAAATCACCGCTCTGAAATCAGATATGAAAAAAACCTACAAGGAAAACCAGAAAATCAAGGTGCTGCGCGATCTGACGCGCATCTATTTCAAGATGGTGCGCGATCAGGAATTGATGAAAATTCACGAAACCGATCTGATTCTTATTGACGCGCTGATGAAAGTTGCCAAGCTCAATGAAGAACTCGGGCTGGTGCTGCACAACGATATTCTCAGAATCGAAGTTGAGCAGCTGAATTCGAATTCAGAACTGGTAAAGGCCCGCAACAGCTTTGGCGACCTAAAATACGATCTCGCTGCCGTTCTCGACATTCAGAACCCGGAAGAAATCAAGCTCGACCTGGCGAAAGGCCTCAGATTCTCTCCGGCCAGCCACACCACCGAAAGCCTGCTTCCCGATCTTTTCAAGATTGATAACGACATCAATCTTGCCCGCACCGACCTGCAGATTCTCAACAAAACGGTCAGGTCAGCCCGCAGCGCCAATCTGCCAACCCTGACCATCGATGCCTCATACAACCACGGCCGCAAAATTGGCCCGATCGAGGGCACCCGCGACTTTGCCACGACCTTCATTCTCAGCACGCCGGTCTATAACGGCAACGACATCGAAAATGCCGTCAGACTGGCACAGAAATCAGAAGAAATCGTTAAACTGCGCATTCAGGACCTGTCGAACACCAAAAAAGCATTGCTCGAAAAGGCAGTCGCGGACTACAACGAAGCCCTCGCCCGCATCAGCTTCGCTGAAAAAATGGTCGAGCAGAGCATCGAAAACATGCGCATCGTTTTTACCCGCTATCAGGAAGGGGCCTCATCGATCGTCGAACTGATCGATGCTCAGCGCCTGCTGACCAACTCTTCACAGACTGCCATCAAAGCCTTCTATGACGAGCGCGAACGCCTCGCCGAGATTCTGCTGCTGCTGCACCGTTTTGATGAACTGTTCAATCTCGACCAGAACGCTTCGGTTCTCAACACCGACTTTCTCATGCAAACCCTGAAACTTGGAGAAAACAAATGAAACATCGAGTCATCGCCTGTCTTTTCTCTCTGACAATGGCTTCCGTAGCCGCTTTCGGGCAAACCAGCGTTGTAACCGTCAAACCTCAGTCGGGCACGATCAGAAAACAGCTGCAGTTCACCGGTGAAACCAGACCCGTCGTCGAAGCCTACGCTGCTGCAGACGTCAACGGCCCGGTTTCACAAATCATGGTTGAAGATGGGCAGAAAGTCGCTCTCAACCAGCCTCTCGGCAAAATCGACGATATTCGTTTCGCCATAACCCTGCGACAGATGGAAGCTGCCCTTGAACGTGCCAAACAGCAGTTGCAGGATGATGAAAAAGACTACGAACGCAATAAAACCCTGTTCGACAACAAGGCGATCACGCAGAAGAGCCTTGATGCTGCATTGACAAATTATATCAAGGGTAAAACCACAGCCAAACAGGCCCAGGCAGATTATGACAAGGCGAAACTGGATCTCGACCGCTGTGTTATCAGATCACCGATCGCAGGCTACTTCGTCGACCGCTCGATCGAACTTGGTCAGGCGATGGCCCGTGGCCAGAACATGGGCAAAGTTATAGATCTCGACAACATTTACGTTGACGCCCGCATTCCTGAATCGGAAATAAGAAACATCAAAAAAGGGCAGAAGTGCCTGGTAGAAGAAAAATATGAAGGCGTTGTCGAACATATCGACCTCTACGCCGACAGTTCCCGCTCATTTAAAGTGCGCATACGGGTAAAGAACCCTGATCTGTTTTTCCGTGGCAATATGTTTGTTGAGGGAAAAATCACTCTTGAACAGTTCGACAACGCACCGCTGTTTCCTTCTCAGGCTATCCGCAATCTACGCGGCGACCTTTTTGTTTATACAGCCAGAGATGGTAAGGCAATCCGCAACCAGATCAAGCTTATCGCCCAGGAAGGCGAATCAAGTTATGCCGAGCCGATCAATCTCGACGATGAAGTCATCACGGTTGGCCAGGACAGCCTGGATAACGGCAGTGAAATAATTGTCAGAAGCAACGGCAACGGCAACGGCAACGGCAACGGCAACGGCAACGGCAACTGCAAAATAATACCAGCCGTCAACAATGCGGAAAAATAATATTTAAAAAAACATATGAGCATACCAAGAACATCGATCAATCGCCCAATTTCTGTCACCATGCTGATGCTTGGCATGGCGCTGATAGGCTTTGGCGCCTTTCTCACCTTCAACGTCGCTCTTTTCCCAAATATCGATATTCCGGTCGCTTTCGTGCAGGCTCCCTACCCTGGCGTTGACCCGGCTGAAATTGAGACAATCGTCACCAAAAAAATCGAAGACGAAATCAACTCGGTCGAGAACATCGACAAAATCGAATCTTACTCAGCCGAAGGTTATTCGCAGACGGTAATCAACTTCAAGTTCGGAACCGATCTTGATCTTGCCTCCGTCGACCTGCGCGCCAAAGTCGACCAGGCAAAGCGCAACCTGCCCCGCGACATGGAACAGGTAACAGTGTCTAAGGTCGACATCAACGCTTTTCCGGTTCTGAACATAGCTCTGGGCGGTGACTACGATCTCGTCGAACTGCGCCGCATCGCCGACCGCGAAATTAAACCTGCTTTTCAGCAGATCAGCGGCGTCGCCAACGTCGAAGTCAAGGGCGGTCTGCAGCGCGAAATCAGGGTGAAGATCATGCCTGAACGCCTGCTGGCATACGAATTGACCATCGACGACGTCATCACCGCAGTCAGCAAAGACAACCAGAATACTCCGCTCGGCAATATCAACGAGGGTTCTTTCAAATACCTGCTGCGCTCCGAGGGTCAGGTTAAAAACCCGCAGCAGCTTGGCCATATCATCGTCAAGGAAATCAACCGCCGCCCGGTCTATCTCTCAGAAATAGCCACCATCGAAGACCAGTACAAAGATATAGAATCAACTTCACGTATCAATGGCAAGCCTTCAGTCACTCTCGAAATCAAAAAAACCGCCGATGCCAACCCGGTTCTGATTTCTGACGCCGCCCAGGCCTTGATTCCAAAGCTTGAAACCAAATACCGGGGCCGCCTGACCATTACGGTCGGAAACGACCAGACCGGGTTCATCAGAGATACTATCCAGATGGTCAAAGACAATGCCGTCATGGGTGGTCTGCTCGCAATTATCGTTTTGTTTGTTTTTCTTCAGAATTACCGCTCGACCATGATTATCGGCACAAGTATTCCGCTTGCAATTGTTGCAACCTTCGGGTTTCTATCGTTTCATGAAGACATCACCCTCAATCTCATGACTCTTGGCGGCCTGGCACTCGGAATCGGTATGATGGTCGACAATGCCATCGTTGTCATGGAAAACATCTACAGGTTTTATGCAGAAAATCCTCAGGGCGACCGGAATGAACTGGCAGCAAAAGCTTCAGAAGAAGTTTTCATGCCGGTAATTGCCTCAACCGCAACCACAGTAGCAGTTTTTCTGCCGATCGGCTTCGTTCCTGCGGTCGTCGGCGAAATATTCTTCAACATGTCACTGGCAATCATCTATTCGCTGCTCGCGTCTTTGCTTGTCGCCATAACCTTTCTGCCGATGCTATGCTCGAAATTTCTCATTCTCGACGGCCTGTTTCTTGAAACCATCATCTTCAGAATGTACAAGTCACTCGGGGCATGGGTAGGAAGGCACCCGTTCAAAACCGCAGTAAGTCTGGCCACTCTGTTTTTCATGCCTTTCATAGGCTTTTACAAGGGTCTGAACAATCAGGCCGTCCTGAATTTTCTCGAAAAAACACCTCTGGCCGGTAAAGTTATAAACCCGGGCATGGACAGTCTTCTGGCTTCAACCATTCTGTTGTTCTCGGTAATTCTGCTGCCTCTGGTCATAGCCGTAATTTTCAAGGGGTTCAATCTTCTTACTTCAAAAGTCCTGTTTCCGCTGGTTGACTGGCTGATAATGAAGGTTTGCCGCAATATTTACCTGCTGGTATTGAAAACCCTTTTGCGGCACTGGGTTCTACGTCTTGCATACTGTGGCGCTATCCTTGGTCTTTTTGTTTTTTCACTGATGAATCAGCCGGCCATGAGCTTTTTCCCAGACATGGACAGAGGTGAAATGACAATAGAATTTGAAACTCCAGAAGGAACAAGCGTCGAGAAATCAGATGAAATCACGAAACAGATCGAAGCAATTCTTCTGCAGATCCCTGAAATCAGCAAAGTAATTACTAACTCTGCAGTCGGAAAAGGTACCCTCTCAGTAAAACTCACGCCTAAAAATGAACGCACCCGAACCACAGACGAAGTTATCGACTCGGTTCGCCCTCAGGTCGATATTATCCCGGGTATCCGCACAATCAACTATAAAGAACCTAAAATGGGCGCACCATCACGCGGCAAATCGATTCAGATCGAGGTCATGGGCGATGATTTCGAAATGATCGAAGAAATATGCCGGCAGGTCTATGCACGAATTAAAGATGTCCCTGGGCTCAAAGACCTGGAAGACGGTATCAACACCGGGCGACCAGAATTCAGACTCGTATTTGACCGCGAAAAAATACGCGATATGGGGCTGAGTCTGGTAAAAATAGCCGAGATGGCAAGAAGCCATGTTTACGGCACCCTCGCCGGCAAATATCGTGAAAACAACGATGAGTTCGACATTCGCGTTGAAGCCGCCGACCTCTCGAAAGATAAAATCGCCAGACTGAAAGACCTCGAAATATCGCTTGAAAAAGGCAAGTTCATTAAGCTCGGCCAGGTGGCCGATTTTATCCCGGCTACAGGCTACAGCGTCATTGAGCGCAAAAACATTGCCAGGCGTCTGATTGTCCAGGCTAATCCGGATGAGCGACCAATAGGCGCCATCACAAACGATATCAGTAAAAAAATCAAAGACATAAAGCTTCCCCCCGGCTATGTCATAAACTTCGGCGGTGAAAACGAAGATATGTTAAAAGCCTTCAAATATCTTGCAATCGCACTGATCGCCTCCGTTCTGCTCGTTTATATGATCATGGCCTCCCAGTTCGAATCACTGCTTTATCCATTTCTCATCATGTTCACAATCCCGCTGTCCTATATCGGGGTTGTGGGCGGACTGCAGGCCATGGGATTTGCTTTCAGCGTCACCGCGATGATCGGCATTATCATGCTCGCCGGTATTGCGGTCAACAACGGCATTATCCTTATTGAATACATTCTGCAAAGACGGCGTGAACTCAACGAGAGCACCTTTGACGCCATCGTTGCGGCCGGGAATCTTCGTTTCCGACCGATTCTGATGACTGTTTTCACAACCCTTCTCGGGATGTTGCCGTTGTCTTTCGGTATTGGAGCTGGAGCCGATTTTTATCAGCCTCTGGCAATAGCGGTTTCCTGGGGGCTTCTGGTTTCAACCCTGCTGACCCTGACTTTTGTTCCGACAATTTTTATAATGGCCGAAAATATCATCAGCTTCATCAAATCATTCATGGCCGATTTCACGAGATAATTCGCAGACAGGTTTATAGTCGAAGCGGGGGTTGCACAACCCCCGCTTTTGTTTTAGACTATTTGCCCGCAGATTAGAGAAACAGAAAAGGATGACTATGAAATCACAGCAGAATAAGTTTGACGTATCGGTCAATTCAGAAATAGGCGAACTCGAAGGTGTTATTCTGCACACACCCGGCCTTGAAATCGAAAACATGACCCCGGGCAATGCTGAAAGAGCATTGTACAGTGATGTTCTCAATCTCTCGGTCGCTTCTCTCGAATACGACCAACTGCGCATCGTTCTCGAAAAATATACGAATGTTTTTCAGGTAAGAAAGCTTCTCGAACAGGTCCTTCATAACTCCAAGGTTCGGGCCAGTCTCATCGAACGCATCTGTCGCAACGAAAACGCAATCGACATAATGCCCGAACTGCAGGCCATGAAAGAAAAAGACCTGTGCCGCTGCCTGCTCGAAGGCGTTCTGATGAAAAAAGACAATCTTTCGCGCTTTCTCAGCAACGAACGCTATTCTCTGCGACCACTGCACAACTTTTTTTTCACCAGAGACCTGGCTGTGGCAATCAATGAATGGGTGCTGATCTCGCGTATGGCCAACAAGGTCAGAAGCCGTGAAGCCATGATCATGGAAGCAATTTTCGATTATCACCCGATGTTTTCGGTCAAAACCCTCAACATGCAGGCTGTCGAAACCGCTCACATTGAAGGTGGAGACGTTCTCGTCGCCAGAAACGACATTCTATTGGTTGGAATCGGTGCCAGAAGCACCCCCGAAGCCGTCGACCTGCTTGTTGAACACTACAAAGCACTGAAAAAGCCACAGCACATTCTTGTCCAGGAACTCCCCCTGACCCCGGAATCCTTCATTCATCTCGACATGGTCTTCACACTTCTTGACCACGACACCTGCATGATCTACGAACCGGTCATCATGCAGCCGAACCGCTACAAAACCGTGTTGATAACCATAGACAACGGTCAGGTAAAAATCTCGGAAGAACGCAACCTGCTTACTGCCCTCGATCGGCTCGGCATGCCGATGAACCCGATTTTGTGCGGCGGCTCTTCAGACTCCTGGATTCAGGAACGCGAACAGTGGCACAGCGGTGCAAATTTCTTCGCTATCGGCCCGGGCCGCATCATAGGTTACCGGCGAAATATAAATACCATTGAAGAGCTCGACCGCAAAGGCTTTGCCATCATCGACGCCACTGACGTCGTCGAGAACAAAGTCGACCTCAACCGCTACGGACGCTGCGTGATCACCATCGACGGCTCAGAACTTGCCCGTGGCGGTGGCGGGTGCCGCTGCATGACCATGCCGATCCGCCGCAAGCCCCT
>CAZFUG010000066.1:0-17579 GCA_964522035.1 uncultured bacterium | reverse complement strand
ACACCCAACCCGCCACAAATACAACCGCAACCGTATCAATTATCGGGTCTCAGCAGTGCCTGAAAAAATGAGCTGGCCGGAATGGCATTGCCGAATTCAAGCAGGTCGCCACTGCAGTTGTCGGGCTGAAATACCGGCCGACCAACGATTTTGCCATTGCAGATTCGGGCACGAATCTGCAGCCACTGATAGCAGGCCTCTTCAGGTGCAAAAACAGTTATCAGCAGATTGCCGGCGGCAGAAAAATCAATGGTGATGAGATAACAACTGTCAGAAAAACTCTCTGGCCGCGCTGGCCTCTCAAGAAAATACTGGTGGTTATCGCGGTCATAACCGGCACCGAGATCGCTCAAACGCTCTTCATTCATGTATAAGCATGGAATATCCAGACAGAAAAGCTGGTCCAAAAGAGCTGAACGTGATTTTGCAACCATATCTGCCGATAAAGCAGCCTGTTTGACAGCAGAATGCCTGATTAAAATCGCAACTGCAATCAACAACAGAAGAAAAACCAGAAAATTGCGCATGTTTTACCTCCAGAATTTTGTTCTGCAGGTAAATCAACTGAAAAGACAAAAAGGGAAAAAATAATTTATTTTTTCAGGGTTTACGTCTAAGCATTATGCCCGGGCGATTGCCGGCATGACTTAAATACCAGGCATTGCCATCTGGCGCCCGCCATTCACGCAACTGAGAATTGTCGATGTAGCCTTTCATGAAAAGTTCATCAAGATCGACAAAACCCTCTTCTGACGCCAGACCATTACTTTCGAGGCATTTAAGAATCGCAGAAGCACGCGGGTCAGTTTTAGCCTCGACCTCTGCTTCAGCAAAAGAATTGGCCAACTCGTTTTTTGCGATACCATCAGCCTTGGAAGAAGCCGGCAGACCGCGCATAACCTCTTTCATTTTCGGTGCTGAAGCCATCATCATGGCTTTCTGCCCGCCCGCATCAACTTCACTGACTGCCTGCTCCGCTTCTGCAAAAGTCGGTGCATCAGCATCAGCGGCACCAGCATCAGGAGCAGGGGCAGCAGGAGCAGCAGGAGCCATGGCGAATTGCCCTGAATTATCGTAATTTTTGTCGAGTGAAAAGCTTACCGCACCAGGTATATGTTCAGAAGAAACCGTTCGTCTTTCAGCAGCCAGGCCAGCATCTTTTTGTGCTTTGAGGGCCAGCAGGTCATCGGCGATTTCAGGTCTGCCGGGTATGCCGACAGCCATTTTCTTGAGTTCAGGGTTCATGGTAACAGCCGCGCCGGCGGCTGTGATCGAAGTAGCCGAAGCCGGGGGCTGCAACTCTCTGCCCCTGCTGAACAGAGGGCGTTCAAGCTTTTGCTCTGCCACCGGGCTGAAACCCCGGAAAAAAATAATTGCGGCAGCAAACCCGGTAATACCCGAGGCCAGTGCAACCTTGAAAGTCATGGAATTTATAAAAGCGCTCAGCTTCTTAACCCAGCCCGGGGCAACCGCAGCATTTTCAGCCGCAACAATTCTCGGCACCGCCAGTATCTTTCTGGCAACTTCGGCAGGCACGGGTTCTGATGCTATATCAGCAAACCCGTCACGCATCTTCAATTCATACTTAAAAAACTGACGACAGTTCGAGCAAACGGCAAGATGAGCCGAAAGTTCGGCATTGCTGCCGACTTCATCAGCGTCAGTCATCTCAACAATTAAATTTTTGCTCTCTTCGCAGTTCATACGCTCTTTTCAAACCTTTTCAGCTGAATCTTTTCGCTCAGCATCTGATCGAGTCTGAGCCGGGCATGGCGCACCCTGGTTTTGGCGGTTCCGAGAGGGACTTCCATGACTTCGGCGAATTCCGGAATGCTCAGCCCGGCCAGATACACAAGACACACCGCCATGCGATCATGCTCTTCGAGGCGATCAAGACATTCATCGATATAAACAACCATCTGTTGATGTTCTATTGCCGCAATCACGCTTTCTTCAACCTGCACCCCGGCATCGATTACATCAGGCAGAATCTCGCTTGGTATCTCGCGCTGACCGGCGCGGCGCCACTCGTCAATCAGCAGATTGCGGGCAATTCTGAAGATCCAGGTTTTCAGAGAACCGTATTTGAAGTTTTCCCGATTTCTGAAGATCCTCAGGAATACTTCCTGGACCTTGTCGGCGGCCAGATCGGCATTGCGGGTGTTTCTGAGAAAGAACTGATAAACACGGCTCCCGAAAAGTTCATAGAGCTGCTGCCAGGCCTGCTGATCGCCTGCAAGCGCTTTTTGCCACAGCTCTTCGGGTTTCATGTTTTCCATAATTGCAAACGCCGGCCTACCAGAACAGATTTAGCTATTTTTTGAAAGTTTTAAGAATTTCTTTGCGCAGTGAACCGGCGCCGCTGTTATGAATTTTGAAAAAATGCTGATGTTCTTTAATGCAGGGGCGAACCTGATACAGCAGCAGATGACCTGCATAACTGGTAACAACTACGGCAAGATCGCAACGTCCGACGATTTCGGCGGTTCTGGACTGGCTGATGGTATGATAGCCCTCATACCATTCATAATCCTCATTGGAGACGCCGGCCTCTTTCAGAATCGGCAGATAGTGGTCGCGGCCAACGCCGCCAAAAATTACCACACGCTTGCCTTCGAGCAGGCCCGCTACCGAGTAGGCGTCTTCATCAGGAATCGCATGCAAAGCCTGCAGCTTGCGGGTCAGTTCCTGGTTTTCCTGGTCAAGTTTGAGCATATCTTCGCGCAGCTCTTCTTCTTCTTTTATCGTTTCTTCAAGATCTTTGCGGCTGGCACGAACCTTGGCCTCGGCGGCCTGCAGCTGCTTCTGAACTTCGGCCGGGTCAAGCCGGGCAAGTTTCTGCTTCAGCTCCTCGTTCTGTGTGCGCAGGGCTCGGGCTTCAGACAGAGCCTGATCTTTTTCGATATGCATCTGATTGATACGACGGCGCAGCTCGTCGCTCTCTTCGCGCAGGTCCTGGATCTTTTCGTGCAGCTCTTCACGCGTCATTTCAAAATCTTTGAGCGAAATGCTTGGTCGCGTCTGGTTGAAGTATTTCAGAACAAAGTGATGATGTGTATAAATTTCGAGAATGTTGCTGAGATAATCTTCGTAGGCATCCTGCTTGTCTTCTGCGGGGGGAAACTCACTCTGAATATCTTCGATGAGCAGTTTAATGAGCTTCTTGCCGTCACGGTATGCCTTGTCGAGATCTTCATAAAAATTGGGGCGCACCAGATTAAGATTGCGGGTCTCGTTAAAAGCCCATTCAAGATGTTTGAATCCGTCGGCTTCGAGCAAAGCCCAGGCATGTACGACCTCAGCCTGCGAAATTTCGTAGCGCAGATTTTCGATTATTTTCTTCATTTCGGCAAGACGGGCCTCTTCTGAATCTGGCACCGCGTTTTCCTGGAGACTTTCGCGACAGACGATTTCAATCTGGCGGATCAGCTTTTTGAAAGAGGGGTATTCATCGCTGTCAAGAAAAAGAGCGGCAAGAAAACCCTTGCGTTTGAGAAAATGCCGCGAGAAAACCCGTTTTTCGCCGCCAATAACCACGTCATATTTTGAATTTCGACGGGCCTGAACCTTGTGCTTCTGAGTCGAAGGTTCAGCGGTAGCTTCTTTGGCCTTGCGCATGCGATTGATTTTTTCTTCGATCATGTCATTAACAAGGCGCGTCTGAACCGGTCCACCCAGAATAATATCAAGAAGATCGCCTATAAAAAGGGCAAATGAACGACCGGCGCGCTCATAAAGGCTGACAAAGGTTTTATGAAAGTCCCAGTATTTATCGGCCTCAGAGTCGCCACCGCGCTCTGCCGGCCTCTCAGTCTTCTTTACCAGGCTTTCGGCGACAGCAACGAACTTATTGCTGCCACTCCGGTTTGGGGAAAAGCCTGCCAGCTTCTCGAGCTCTTCGATACTCTTCTGGTTGCGCGAAAAATTCAGGTCATCGAGGGGATTTATCATCTGCTGTTCCTCTGTCTATTTTAGGCAATCTGATTGCCGCCACGTTTTTTTGCCATTTTTAGAGCTTTTTCTGCCATTCTGAGAAGATCTGCCGGCTTTGCGGTCGCATTTGAGCTGCTGGCGATACCAAAACTGCCGGTAACCTGAATCGATCTGGTGCCGGCCCTGATCTTGGTATCTGAAAGATTGCCCTTGAGCTTGGCTGCAACCGTTTTTGCCCCGGCAAAAGGTGTTTCTGGAAGCAGCATGGCAAAAGTATCGGCACCAAAACGTGCTACCAGATCATGTATACGGGTTGCGCTCCGGAAAATACGGCCAACTTCTTTAAGAACCCGGTTGCCGTTGGCTTCGCCGTGAGTTTCGTTGAGAGCCTTGAAATGATCGAGATCCATCAGGATCAGTGAAATATCTTTCTGGTGGCGCTGTGCCCGGCAGAACTCTTCGCCGAGCCGCCGCATAAACAGATTCTGATTGGCAATACCGGTGATTGAATCTGTGGTCGCCGAGTGAAACATACGGGTACGGCTGATAGCCACTGCCGCCTGTGCCGCAAAGATGCGCAGCATCTGGTCGGTGCGGGCCGTCATGATATTGCCGCTGTGCTTGGTATCTATGTATAAAACCCCGATATTGGTTGCCATTTCTTTCAGCGGAACCAGAGCAACCGAGACAATACCTGCGTCTTCAGGGTTACGCCCACGACGCCCAGGCTGTTTAAAGCGATGTGAAGGACCAATCATCGCTTCGCCGGTCTCAAAGCAACGACTGACGAGGCCAGCGGTGGCCTGCAGATCATCGTTGATTTCGCCGGGGGCAAAATTCTGCATCGCTACCGTTTCGAGACGGCTGAGCTCTTCGTTGTAGAGCATAAGAAGGCCGCGCTCGCCACCAGTTACCGCAATTGCCATTTCGAGCGTGAATTCAAGCAGTCTCGGAAAACTGCCAATCGAGTTCAGGGCATAGGTCACCTCGAGAACGGCCGACAGTTCTTTTATTCTGGTTACCATTTCGCCTTCAGCAGCCGAAATGGCGTTGTAATGCTGCCGGGGAATCCGGCTTTTTATCTGACTGAAGCATTTGCGCACAAAGGTTTCATTACTGTTGAGAAAAAAGGGAAACAGCTTTTCTTCTGCATTGGCAATCGGAACATCACCGCCTTCGAGCTGCAGTCTGACAAAAACGTCATCAGAAAGCTCGATAAACGCTCCCGGTTTAATAATTGCAATAAAGCCGGGCTGCACCTTGCTGCCATTGACAATGGTGCCAAACGGACTCTGGAGATCCTGCAGGGTGAGAAGACCGTCTGCGTTGTAGCGCAATTGAATCTGATTGTGGGCAAGACCCATCTTATTGAGCTGAATATCACAATCATTGCCACTGCCGATTACCACACCGTTTCCGTTCAGGCTTGGGCTGCCTTCATAAAGAATCTGCCCGCTCCTGTCAGAGATTACAATTTTCATGACGATTTCCTGAGGGTTGCTGAATAAACTCGTCTGCAGAATACCAGATTTGTTTCTTGTCATTAAAGGCAGTATATGCCCTGCAGCCGGTATGCATGCTTTTCGAACTTCTGTCTACCGGAAGTGCACAATAAAGAAACAACTCCGCCGTTTCATACAGTGTGGTAAGTATACCGGATTTGCCGCAATTTTGCAGCCCTCGGCCGAAAGTTTATAAACAAAAACCCGCAGGCGACAAAAATATGCCTGCTCTCAGTTTACACCCGCAGCAATATGCATCAGCTGTTCAGTGGCCTGCAGTTCGTTCTGCAGATGACGCAGGCGGGCGGCGGTCTGGGCTGCCTTTTCAATCACAGACCGGTCTGTAACTGCTCCGCCCAGTCTGATTACCTGCAGACATTCTTCGAGCTGCTGCTCGCAGGGAAGCAGCTCGTCTTCGAGCTTACCGATCTGCCAGAGCAGCAGATGCCGGTTAAGCTCGGCAGCTTCAATCACCATCAGATTGAGGTTTTGTCTTATTGTATCAATCATTTTTGTGACCTGCCTGAAATCTGCATAGATTCACCAACTGTTTCTGATCTGTTGCCTTCAGTTTTTATCAGTGTCGATCCGTGTTCATCCGTGGCCAGTATTTATCAGCGTTAATATTCATCAGAAACGCCGATATTTGCGCATGACAGCAGTTACAATGCCCTTGATTGTCACATCGCGGTTCTCGACGATAATCGGCGGCATTACCGGGTTCGAAGGCTGCAGCCGCACCCGGCCCCCTTCGCGATAGATACGCTTGAGCGTCACCTCTTCGTTCTCGATACAGGCTATGACCATGTCACCGTTATTGGCACTGCTGCGTTTTTCGACAATGACAAGATCGCCATCTTTGATCGCTTCGTCGATCATAGAATCGCCGCGCACCTCAAGCACAAAGGTTTCACCGCGACCAAGCATCGATTCTGGCAGACTGATCGTCTCGGGCACCTCGTTGATCTGAATCGGCTGGCCGGCCGTTACTCTCCCAAGAAGAGGAACTTCAACACTGCGGGCTGCCACGACAGTAGCAGGCTTGACCGACAAACCACGTGAACGCCCGGGAAGCGAATCAATGTGCCCCTTCTCTACAAGAGTTTTTAAATGTTTATGAACCGTAGCGGTCGAAGCCAGGCCCAGGCCGTCGCATATCTCGGCAATCGTCGGGGCATAGCCCCATTCGGCAAAAAAACGGCGAATGAAATCGAGCACAGTGCGCTGCTTCGGGGTTAATGGATCAGGGGTCATGTTTCGCCTCCGTTCTAACTTTTCACACCTTAAATATAGGCGAATAAAAAGCGAACGTCAAGCGAAAATCTTACAAACATATCATGATAATGAAAGTCAGGTCATCCTGCGCTTCCTGACCACCAATATGACTGGTATAACGGGCAAAAATGTTCTGGTAATACATCGCCGGGTCAGTATTGTAGCTTTCGACAAGCATCTGTTGCAGCCCTTCATAGCCGATTTCTCTGCCGCTGCGGTCACGCGATTCAACGATACCATCAGTATAAAATATAACCGCATCACCAGGGGCAAGTTGCACCGGCATCTCATTGAAAACCGCCTTTTTGAATGCTCCAAGCGCACCGCCGGCAAGCTTAAGCTCTTCAACCGTTCCGGCAGAACGACGATAAAGCAGCGGAGAGCAGGCTCCGGCATTGGCATACAGGCCGGCACCCGTAACGCTGTTCATATAAAGATACTGAAAAGTCATTACTTTCTTCTGTCGACTGCTCTTCGACGCAAGCACCATCTGGTGCAGCCCGGCCAGAATCGTTTTTGGTGATGCCAGTTGCTCACCACTGCTGAGAATGCCGGCCTTGGCCATCGCCATGATCAGCGCCGCACCAACCCCATGCCCTGCCACATCGCCCATCAGAACCGCAAAACTGTTATCATCGATCTTGAAAAAGTCTAGATAGTCGCCGCCCAGTTCACCCATCGAAACGCTTCGCCCAAAGAGACGAAACCGGTTCATCTCAAAGTCTGGCTTCGGAAACAGGCTTTCCTGAACGATTTTTGCAACCTCAAGTTCTTCGAAACCCACCATGATATGGTTGAAAATGCCGGCAACCTCACCAAATTCATCACGCCCCGCGTTGCTGATGCGGTGGCTGAAATTGCGGTTTTCAATCGCCAGAGCGCCCTCGCGCAATGCACTCAGGGGCTCAACGAAGGCCCGGGTAAGCAACTGCGCCAGACCGGCCGCAAGGAGTATACTGAACAGGCCAAACAGCAGAAAATCTGTCTTCTGTCCGCTGATGATGCGATCGATATTGCGCATTGGGTAAAGCCCGATCAGCTGAAAAAATTCGAGGTAACGACCGCCAAAACCAACAATAAGATAATCTTCACCATTCAATCTGACAATTTCGATCTCTTCAGTCGGTTTCTGACCAACCCGCCTGGCAAATTCAACCAGTTCATTGTCATAAGCCGATGATTCGTCGACAAATCTTGCCTTGAGGCGATCAAAGGCCAGCAGTTTGAAACCGTCCGGATTCCGGTTTGCAAGCAGCAGGGCCTTGCGCAGAAACGACCTCTGAGTGACCTGCGGGCGCCAGAAAACTGTGGCCAGATAATCGGTAACTTCGTGCCCGTTAACCGAAAGAAACCTGAAATAAGTCAGATCCTTCAGGTAACCAAACCCCCACTGATTGATGCTCCCGATATTGTCGATAATCGAATGGGTAATCTCGATGAACGATCTCTGCAGCAGAGATTCAACCACGAGTTCGATTTTACTGAGAGTCTGCCCGGGGATCTCCACGCGGTTCAAATCGCTCATAACCTTCTTGCCAACAAGGTTTGCCGTCTGAATATCGGCGACGGCATAATGCGAGAGGCTCTTTTTATGCAGACTGGAAGCAGTATAATTTATTTTGATATCTTCCATTGAACCTGAATAGGCGACAAAACCGTCACGGGCTGCAAGAACACGACTCTCACTGGCAACCACAAAGAAATTTTCGGTCTCGAACTTCAACAGATAACTGGCAACCATTTTCGTCAACCGGTCATCGATCTGTGTGCCGCGTGCCTCAAGACTCCAGCCGGCAAAAAACCTGTCAAGATCGAGCCCTAAATCTTTGAGAAACGACGAATAGCGCCGGTCAAAGCTAAGCAGAAGTTCTACAGAATTATGATGCGCAGCAGCCATGAGTGTGTGCCGCTTATGTGAATAATGCTCCTGTGAAATGATCGCCATTGCCAGCAGCGGTATCCCGGCAGCAAAAAGAAAAAGAAACGCCAGTTTGTTCCTGATCGAGGCACTGCCAGGCTGCTGCCTGATCATTGTCAGCCAGGTATAACGAAAGAACGGCCAGAGAACCGCCAGAAAAGTCAGAGTCGCAAGCAACGAACGCCAGAAAATACCTGACCCGGTATAGAAACGCGGCACGACGCCAAAAAGACGAAGATTCGGGCTGAGATAGCGGTAGCCAAGATGCTGACCCGCAAGCTCGTAGTAGTTAAGGCTTCGTTTCTCGCATTCGGAAAACGCCTGCCGCAGTTCATCTGACGTCTCCAGGCCATCGGTTCGCCAGACAGCTGTTTCATCGCCAGAACTGTCGATAACTCCAAGCAACATGCCGGTGTCTGAGGCAAGAGCCCTTATAGAATGCTTAAGCCCGGAAACCTTTGGAAAATGGCGGTGGTCGAGCAATACAACCGCACCGCCGCACCCGATAAAATAAGCTCCGACCGGCGGCCTGACCAGGGAACTGTCGACCCAGGCAAGAGCATAGGCACGCGGGTCGGTTACACTCCCAAACATTGCTCCGAGTGTCTGCGGTCCAAGAACCCGGCGTGCAGTCTCAATATTAGTCGGTTTTCGGTTGCGATAAGGCACATTCATAAGAAATGGCCCGAAATCACTCAGTGTCCAGAACACCTCACTCCATTCAGGCTCAGAGAAGTCGCTCTTAAAGGTCTTGGCCAGCTGATTGCCGTTGTCATCCCAGAAAATAAACTCGATTTCTCCCGGAAAAATCCGCCGCTGATCCTGCAACCATTCGATAACTTCGGTTGAAGATGCGTTTTTCTCCATGAAGTCGACAAACTTCTGATGCAGGTGACGGCACCAGAATTCTTCCTGACTGGTATTCTGCATTGCCTCGTTGGTTGCCTGCTGCATGTGCATTTTCAGGTTGAACGCAAGCTCATCTTCAGCCACCTGATAAAACCTTGACACCGCCATGAAAACGAGAACCGCCGGAATCCCGGCCAGACAGGCAACCAGCAACAGCCAGCCCATGAAGCGGCTTAGCGGCAGTGATGCTCGTTTTTCGTTTTTTTCAGGCATCATGATTAACCACAATTATCGTAAGATCGTCATCGGGTTTGGCCGACCACTGCTCATAAGCAGCGAAAATGCGGCGGTAATAAGTTTCCGGGTCGCTGTCCCATGCGTCGAGGCTCAACTGTTTAAGGCGCTCGTAACCGAATTCTTCACCTTCGCTGTTCTTGGCTTCGGCAATACCGTCGGTATAAAGCAGCAGCGACTCGCCAGGGGCGATATTGAATTCAAAGTTTTTATATCTGGCCCGTGGTCCTATTCCGAGGGGGATTGCAATATGTTCGATCAGTTCAGCGCTTTTCTCTTTAGGCTTAATCACCACCGGAAAACAATGGCCAGCATTGGCAAAAGAAAAATGCCCGTCGGCAGGCCGCAGAACATAATACTGAAATGTCATCATACGTTTCAGCCGGTCATTCTTGATAGCAAAAAACATGCGGTGCAGTCTGCTGGTAAGAATGGCAGCATCCATCTTCTCGTTTTCAGGCGCCATCAGAACACTTGCTTTGGCCATGGCCATCATCAGACCGGCCGGAACACCATGGCCTGCGACATCGCCGATAACCAGTCCCCAATGGTCTTTATTAATCTGCAGGCAGTCGTAATAGTCGCCTCCAAGCGTTGTCATGACCACACTTTTACCATAAATCGAGAATCGACCGGCCGCGAAATGATTGCCCGGAAAAAGGCTTTCCTGAACGATTTTTGCGACTTCAAGTTCGCCAAGCCCTTCGATTACACGGTTAAAAACCTGGTTGAGATGCCCGAATTCGTCTTCGTCGACAACCGGAATGCGATGGGTAAAGTTATGAGCACCAATCGCCAGCGTTGCCTGAGCGAGATTGCGGATCGGGGTCAGAAACTGCCGCGACAGAGCCTGGCCGATAATCAGTGTCAGCAGCAGGCTGAAGAATGCTCCCGCCAGAATACGGAAGCGCAGAGCCGAGATTCTTGCATCCAGTCTGCTGTCAGCATAAAGGGCCGCCAGCAGGTTAAAATTGAGACTCCGGCCTTTCAGGCCTACGAAAAGATGCGGCTGATCACCGACCAGAACGCTCCCGACCAGGTTTTCACGAAAACCGGTAGTTCTTTCCATCTGCCGCGTAAGCTCAACCGGGAATGTTTCGACCGGTGACCAGACTTTCTTGCCATCGATTTTGCGGGCAAAAAATGGCGCACCGAATGAATTCGTCTGCAGACCGTCGAAATAACGATTGATGTAAAGCTCCTGAAAGCGGTCTTCATCCCAGAAGAGAATCAGGAAATAATTGTTCTGATAGTTGCGCCGTTCACCAAAGATATACCAGTAACTGAGTTTTTTTATGTTCGCCATATTCAGAGGAATTACCTGACGCTGGTCACGATAGATTTTTCTGACAAAATCAGAATCTTCTGGGGACATGAGCGCGCTAAACATGTCTTCTTTGCTGCGTTTGATAATCTTGCCATTACAGAATTCAAGAATAGCCTGGCCCATCGGCTCGACAAAATTGAAACTAGACTTGTCTTTCTCGCCTGCGGCATGTTCAGAGAACACCATACCGCTGCTGGCGATAAGGTAGGCATCAGTCGTGGCAAATTCGCGCATGGCATTTTTAATGGCTGCAATTTCTGACGAACTCAAGCTGCCATTGATGCCCGTCGACGCAACATTCTCGATTTTACGGGTAATCTCACGCGCAAAATCGTATTTGAGAGAAGCATAACGCAGGTCAAAATCACGCATCAGCTTGCTGAGATCACCGGCAATCTCATCACGCAGAGCCTGTTTTCGATTGATCAGATAGTCATGAGCAATGAAGCCGAGAATACTCAGCGGCGCCAGGTTGGCAAAAAGAAACAGACCGGTGAGTTTCCAGCTGATTGAGAAAAACTGCTGTTTGAAACGGAAGTAAATATAGAGGAAAAGATAGAAGCCGAAAAGCAGAACCATGATTCTGACAAACACCATGTCGCGGTTCAGTTCCACCGACCACTGCGCCGGATCCTTGGCATGCAGACAAAAGGTTCTCAGGCCCGGCTCCGGCATGCTCATGCAGATAAGGGCCTTATCGTTTTCGAAAACCGGTTCAGAAACATTTTCAAACTGCGACAAAGCGAGACTCAGCACCGGTATGAACCGCTCATCAATCTGATTGGATGGCTGTGAGAAATCCGGACTGACGCTGAAGCCCGACATGATTTCATCCTGGCGGCTGTTGAGAGAGTCGGCAATTTTAGTAAGCCCCGAGGTGCTTTTCATAAGCCTTTCGCTGATAAAGCAGAAAAAACTGATCCGACTACCCACCCGGTACCATACCGAAGAAAACTTTCCGCCAAAGTCAGTCAGCAGTGGACCGGCATCGTTGCCCTGCAGATAGGGTTTTTTAAGATATTCCGGAATAAAAATCCTGCCGAGAAATTGCCTGACCAGATTGAGATTCTTGCTCACCGACCTGATATTACTGATATCGACCTGACTGTCGTTGCTGACGGCTGCAGAAACATCACGCAGCACTTCATACAGACGCGCAAGAATGTAGCTGAAACCTTTCTGGTCGGTGAGTTCCCTGATTACTCCTCCTTTTTCATCCCAGACAACAAACCCGAAATCGCCAGGGTAACGCTTGTGAAGATTGGCAATCGCGGCTTTGAGAAAATCTGCCGGAACAGCTGCTTTTTCAGCCTTTTCGGCAAAACTCAGCAGCAGAAAATGAAGATACCGGCTGTTGCTGCTGTATTTTTCGAGATATTCGAGGCGGCCGTGCATCTGATCAAGCTTTTGCTGCCGAAGATTGCCAATCTTGACCTGATAGAGATTATTCAACGACGAAAAGATTATGAAAAGGGGAAAAGCGATAAAACAGAAAACCAGAACCATTATCGACACAGCATTTTTGAGAAAACGAAAATCAGCAACGTCTTCTGGCCGGTTTTCTGTTGTTTCAGCCATTGCCGGCCTCCTCCTGGCCGGTCGCATTACCTGCCGGGGGCAGATTTCGACTGGCTTTCTGCGGGTCAAAAACCAGAACGACCATTGTCAGGTCATCCTGGGCCCCTTCTTCACCAATGTGTTCAAGATAGGCACTGTAAATATTGTGATAAAAAATCTCGGCATCGATGTTCCAGGCATTCAGCAGTAGCTTTTTAAGCCGGTCATAACCAAGATCTTCACCTTTGCTATTGCGTGCTTCAACGATTCCGTCAGTATAGAAAACGATTGCATCACCAGGGTTAAAAACCACTTCGATTTCAGAATAATTCGCCTTTTTGAAGGCGCCGAGAGCTGCTCCCGTCAGAGTAAGTTCTTCAACCCGGCCTTCATTTTTTCTGATGATCATCGGTGAGCAGGCACCGGCATTAGAATAGATGCCGCGCCCGGTATTGCCATCGAGACACAGATACTGAAAAGTCATGACCTTTTTCTGTTTTTTTGTCTTGGAGGCAAAGATCAGGCCATGCAGCCTGGTAACGAGTGCCAGAGGCTGTTCGAGAAGATTTTCAGACTGAATGATACCTGCCTTTGCCATGGCCATGATCAGGGCAGCGCCGACGCCATGCCCGGCCACGTCGCCGAGCAGCACCGAAAATTTCCCGCCTGCGAGCTCGATATGGTCGAAATAGTCACCGCCGAGCTCGCCCATCGAAATGCTTTTGCCAAACAGGCTGAAGTTGCCGGTTTCGATCTGCTGCTGCGGCAGCAGCTGTTCCTGAATAGCGCTGGCGACCGACAGTTCTTCGAGATCGACCATGACCGAGTTGAACACCCGCCCCATGGCACCGAATTCGTCACGGCCAAGGTCCGGCAGGCGGTGGCTGAAATGCTTGTTTTCGATTGCATGAGCACCGGCAGTTATCTGCTGCAGAGGCAGAATGAAGCTCTGTGCCAGAACCTGCGACAAACCCCAGGTCATGAACAGGCTGAGCAGTGCGAACAGCATCAGTTGCCGCCGTTGCGAATCGATGAGGCTGTCGATTTTTTCAAGCGGATAAAGGCCGATCAGACGATAATCCTTGATATGTCGGCCGGCAATACCCATGGCCAGGTGCTGTTCACCCTGATAATCGACGATCTTGATTTCTTTGCCCGGGTAAGAAGTCAGTGAATTGGCAAATTCTCTCAGAACCGCGCTTTTATAAGCCTCGGGCGGAACTGTGTATTCCTGATCCATCAGTGCTACCAGCTTAAGACCCAGGTTGTTGCGGTTAGCCTGCGGAACTGCATTCTGCAGATACAGATGTTGAAATTCGTGAATGGCAAACGATGACAGAAAAAAGAGATCCTGAGAACTGCTGTTCTTGAGTGAAAAAGTGTCAAATATTGCAGGGTTCACGTTCTGCCCAAATCCCCACTGAATGAAAGAACCACGTTTCTGCAGCAGATCGAAAAGGAAATTGGCCAGAGGCTGCTGTGTGGTCGACTCGATAAAAAGTTCGAGCTCGGTCTGCACTTTTTCAGAAACTTCGACGCCGTTTATCTTGTCAAGAAAGAACTGACCGATCTTGCGGGTCAGTTCATTCTGGTTGCGACTTCGCTCACTCCTGTGCTCGTCTTGTTTTGGACTGAGATTGCGGCTGTCGTCATAAACACCCTTCTCAGTAACAATGATATTGCTGCGACTGGCAACCATGACAATTCTCCATTTCTGGTTGCCGCTCTCGCCAAGCGTATCGACAAATTCCTGCAGAGCCAGGTCGTCGTTAATATTAACGGTCAGTTTCTCGATCATCTTTTCCTGGGCCTTTTTCTTGCCAACAATACGGCGGGCATACTCGACTTCGATTTTTTCATCGAAGTCCTGAATGAAGCTGATTCCACGACTGTGAGCGTCAAGCATCAGGTTGCTGCGCTTTTGCGCCAGATAGTCGTTACCGATAAAAAACAGCACCAGAAGAGGCAGACCGTTGGCAAAAAAGAAAAGAAAACGCAGTTTCCAGCGCAGCGACAGGTCATCTGGCCGCCCGCCAAAAAACAATTCCCATGAATAGACAGCCAGCATATAGGCTACAGCAAAAAAAACAAATACAACTGGCCAGGAATAGTCAGGCACCAGACTGCCAGAGAAGCGGTTTTTCTCGATAAAAGCATAGACCTTGATGCCGGGTCTGAGAAAAAATGGGTAAACCATCAGATCACTGGTTTCGATCTTCTGGGTTTTAAATTTGCCATATTCGGCGGCGGCAGCCATAACCTGCCTGGCAATTTTTCGGTCTCCGGTACCGTGTTTGAAGCCATGCGTGTCGTCATGAAGAGAAAAGCGCCACAGATGACCGCTGTTCTGGCTGAATTCATTCAACAGATTCAAAATACCATCGTTACCCCTGAAATCTTTCAGATCGATAAAGGCAAGCACCAGATGCTGTCGAATAATTCTGCCCCACGCAAGCGGGCGCTTATACTGCGCATCTCCCCAGATGAGACAAAAGTCGTTGATTGAAACATTGCTTTCAAAATGCCCCCAGTAAAGCTGCGGACCAAAAATTTTGCCGCCGGCAATCTGCTCTTCGTGAGAAACCTTCGAGCTGCCAGAAAGAACCGCTTTCCAGGCGAAGCTCAGCCCCGGTTTCCAGACTTCCAGGGGCTCAAGCGGCATTGACGACGATAGAACTCCTCGAGTCGGGGTGTAAACAACATAGTTAAATTTCAGGTTACGCCGCAGGTCTTTCAGGCGTGAAATCAGAACTTTGGAAAACGCATCAGACTCTTTCAATACTGAAGCTTCGCTGGCAACAGAATCAGGGGCAAGCTTTTCTATAAGTGTAGAACACCAGTAATATTGCGGGTCAGCAAATTTTCTCAATTCGAGATAGAATTCACGCAGCTTCTGATGCTGGCCCTCGAGGCGGTTTCTGCTGTCCTGGTTCTGCAGATGCAGCATACCCAGAAGCAGCAGAAAGCCTGGAATACCGATAAAACAGAGCATAAAAGCCAGCCAGCCGGTAATTTTACGGGGGTTTGTCATGCCAAGACCTCCCCGAGGGCTGAAAACTTGATCAGAATCATGGTTATGTCATCGTCTGCGTCAGGCGACCACTTTTTATAAGCTGCAAAAAGCTTCTGATAATAAGTTTCAAGGTCAGGGTCATACTGCTGCTGCAGCATTTGAGCGAAGCGATCGAAGCCCATCTCAATGCCATCGGCATTATGCGATTCGATTATTCCATCGGTATAAAGAAGTACTATGTCACCAGGTTCGAGCTGCCCGCTGGTATCTTCATACTTTGGTTTTTTAGTTATGCCCAGAGGAGTGCCAACGAGTTTAAGCAATTCTACATTCTCACCATTTCGCCTGATCAATGCCGGAAATCAATGACCGGCATTCGAAACCAGATAAGAACCGGTTTTTGAATTGATAGAAAAATACTGACAGGTCATCATGCGTTTGATTTTGCTGCTTTTAACCCGGTGAATGACCTTGTGCAGTGACCCCAGCATTGCTGCCGGTCGCCTTCTGTCTTCATCGCTGAGCAGAACCGAAGCTTTTGCCATGGCCATCAGCAGAGCTGCCGGCACCCCGTGTCCGGCCACGTCGCCCATGAGAATACCAACATTGCTGTCGTCGAGAGCAAAAAAATCATAATAATCACCGCCGAGCCTGGTCATGGCAACGCTGCAGCCAAATACCCGCAGGCCGTTCTGCAAAAGTGGCTCTTGAGGAAAAAGATTTTCCTGAACGATTTTGGCCACTTCAAGATCCTCAAGACTCTCGATGGCGCGGTTGAAAACAATGCTCAGCCGCCCGAATTCATCAGCGGTTCTTACCGGCAGACGGTAGCGGAAATCCTGGCGACCGATCGCCTGCACACCGCGCTCGAGTTCCTTAACCGGTTCCATGAACTGGGCTGAAAGCATAAGTCCGACCCCGGTCGTCAGACTCAGACTGAGCAGAGCAAAAATGATCAGGCGCCATTGCAGGTTGCCAATCTGTCTGTTGATAAGGTCGAGCGGATACAGGCCAACCATGGCTATCTGATTAAGTTCGCGACCAATAGTACCGTAGGCTGCATACTGACGGCCGTTGACCATAATTTCATCGACATAAAGGGTTCTAAGACTGAAAGTCTGACGGAAAAGACCGAAAATTTCCTTGCTGAGATTCTTTGCCGCAGGGTAGGTCACACCGTTTGCTTCGATGATTCCGTAAAAACTGATATCATCGGTGTTCTGATTGAGACTTTCTATGTTTTTGCTTACATAGGCTTCCTGCAGGGTAAAAAAGTTCCATGAAATGCCGACGAGCAGGTTAAATAAGCGCTGGCCGGAATCACCAAGAACATTCCAGTAATACTGTCTTGCATCCTGTGCCATCTGTTCAGGATGAATTTTTCCGATTCTCTGAAGAACGCGATGAAAAATGATGGTTTTTCCGGAAAGAAATTTTTCTGCCTTGATTTTTCCTTTGCCACCGGTAGTGGCTTCATCCTCTCGAAACATATACTGGGGGGTGTAATCGGTGCGATTGAAAAAATCCAGCATGGTTTTGCTCATCGATGCAAAAAAGATATTTGATTTCCTGCCGGGCATCTTTGTCTTGTGCAGCTTTCCGGTTCGGTCGGCAACCACGAAATCAAAAGGCTTTAGAGGGGCAACTTTTTTCAGCAGCTCATCGAGCTTTTGCTGTGAAACCATGCGACTGCCAAATTCTCTGTTGACTGCATCTATATGTTTATTAAGGTTTTCAGCCAGTTCTGACTTTATAGTTTCAAAACGGGTATCAAAGTCAGCCAGCAGCCCTGAAACCTGGTCAAAGGCACGATCAAGCAGCAGTCCTCTTGTCTGTTGCAGGTATTCATAGCCGATAAAGCCAAGAATAAGCAGCGGCAGACCATTGGCATAGAGAAACAGCAACCCGAGC
>CAZFUG010000065.1:17259-17881 GCA_964522035.1 uncultured bacterium | reverse complement strand
GCCGCCGCCATCGAGAACTACTCGGAGACGATAAACGCTCTTGCTGACGACAAAAGCGCCGCGGCCCAGGAAAAACTCGCAGATTCGCAGGAACGACTTGAAACCCTCAGGCAGCCTTTTGGGCAATTGATTCCGGTCGAACCGGCAAAAGGCAAAAGCAGAGCGGTTATAACCTCAGATTATGGCACCCGCATTCACCCGGTCAAAAAGACGAAGCGTTTTCACACAGGTGTCGATCTCGCCGGCGGGACATGCAATGGCTGGAAGGTTATGGCGATTGGCCCGGGCCGCGGTGTAAAAAGCGGCTGGGAATCAGGCTATGGCTATTCGGTTGTCGTTTCGCACGAAATTGATGGTCGCATGCTGTTTACCCGCTACGCCCACCTGCAGAAGAAAAACCGCCTGCCGGTCGGCAGACTGGTCAAAGCGGGTGAACTAATTGGTTATTGTAACAATTCAGGTATTTCGACCGGTGCTCACCTGCACTTTGAAGTAAGAGAGACCTCTGCCAGCGGTGGAACCCTTGACCCAAAAGGGTTTCTGCCGTCGGTCGACAGTCTGTGAGGATATAAGTCATGACTGACATGAATTTTTGCTTTCGGCGTCGGATATTAGTGGCTTT
>CAZFUG010000065.1:14108-17249 GCA_964522035.1 uncultured bacterium | reverse complement strand
CCTGATCGGCATCATGCTGGGCGGGTTCCAGGCCGTAGCCCAGCTTGACCCGAACAACCCGCCAACTGATGACCTCGACTACGAAGAATTTCAGAAAAAAGTTGCGGCGCTGCTGCCGGCCCAGCCTGATCTGCTGCAGTTTTCAACGATCTACATTTTTCCCTTCGCGCCATGGCCAGAAGGCATTGGTCAGGCGGCTGCCCGTTTCGAAGAAGCATTTCGCGGCTATTCGCTCAAGGTCGATCATGAAATGATTCTGCTGCTTGACCGGTCTGGCCGCACAGTTTTTGCTTACGACGGGCGCACAAAAAAGCAGAAAATGCTGGCAACCGATTATCAGAAGGCCAGCCTGCAGTTCGATGATTTTACCCTGCTGCGCGACAACCGCCTGGCGGTGGCTGACAATTCACGCAATGAGCTGCTGATATTTGCCGGTAACCGCCTCGACAAAAGGCTTGGTTTCGACGGCGACCGCATCCTCTTCAGGCACATTGACTTTGTTGAATCTGACCGCCTGGGCATGAATCTGGTGCTCTTCGATTCGGGCCGCAACCGCACTTTTGTGTTCAATTCCAACGGCAATCTGACCTGGGAAACGGAAGGCAATGTCGAGCCATGCTTTTATGGCAACTCACTGGTCAGACTTGAAAAAGGCGACAAAAACCTGCGAATACAGAGACTGAGCGACATTACCCGCGCCCCCGTTGCCATTGCCGAATACACATGCGAAACGACGAATATCATTCTCGATGCCTGGCTGGCCGGAACGTTTGCCGGGCATCTGGCAGTGGTTGTCTACGAAGGACGGGGTGACGAGGATCACCCGGATTATGCCCGCCTGCTGCTGATAAAAGACGGCAAAATGACAATTCAGCGCTTTATGCCGAATCTTGATTTTCGTCTGCCGCTGCTGACACCTTACCGCCTGCTGTTTGACCGCAGCGGTGCCCGCCTGGTTACGGCAAGGCTTTCGCCGCAGGGTATAGAAATAATCGGTGCCCCGGTCAAACTGCAATAATCAGCGCCAACGGTTCAGGGTAGTATCTCTGTCAGGCGGTCGCCCGTCTGCAGATAAACCGGGCAATGCTGCATGTGGCCGATCAGATTGAGAAGCTCAGATGGCTGCCAGGCACGCAGATCGACCGGAGCGTGAGTCGGACCGCCGGTCAGATAGCCGGCAACCGGAAACGGGCCAGGAAGATGCGAGTCGACGACAAATTCGCTGAAGCCAGGCTGCAGATTGACCTGTCTGGCCGGGTAACCGCCGATACGTGCCGGAAATTCTCCTGCTGGCAGGCCGTGCATGGCACCGAGATCGACCTGATACAGCTGATAATCATGCCCGGAACGCACCGGAAAAGCCCAGAATCCAGTTTCTATCGGGAAACAGCTGTTGCCGCCAGGTTCGAGACCAAGAACTTCCGTGCTGATGAACGGTCGGTATTCGGCATAATCGCTGTCGATGAGTGACAAGGGTACCACCAGCTGACTCTGAGGCGACTCGAGTCGTCGCAGATGCCGGCGCAGGGTAAAAATTTCGCTGCTTTCAGGCTGCCGCAGAAGAAAAAAACCGGTAATATCGATCATCGGAATATTGGTCAGCTGTTCGCAGATTGTATCGAGCCCCCAGTCGCCGGCGCCAAATTCGCCTGAACGAGCGCGGGCGCGCAACAGAAACGACAGGCGCCGGTCATGTATCTGCGCCATATTCGATAGATTGAGGCAGTCGGCAAAAGAACCAAGAACCGGCAACAGGCCTTCACGGGCATAACCGGTTTCGGCAGGGCGGTAACCCGGGCGCAGAATACGCTGCAGCGAAGGCGAAACATTGAGAAGAAAAGTCGGCGACGAACTCAGAACACCTGTCAGACCATTTCTGATCAGGTCGTCTTCAAGATGCGGCCAGATTTTCTGCAGAAAAGGAAACCCGACGTCGAGCAGTGGGGCTTTGCTCAGACTGGCGGCAATATTGGCGAGCAGCGTATCGTAGTCGACCCTGAGCCAGCAGGGGTAACCGCGGGTCGCAACAAAATCATCTGCCTGTTTCATCGTTAGCCGGTTCGGCGTCAGCTTTCAGGCTGGCATAATCGCGCACGTCATAGCCCATGACTTCGCTGCCTTTGTCACAGATTCTCTGATAAAGCATTTCAAGAATCTGTTCTTCGTCTTTGCCAGCTTCGAGTTCGGCTTTGGTGTCGATTGGTTCGAGCAGATGCACAGACATTTTTGCCGGCCGCGGGAAAAAAGTGCCTGGCGGTGTCAGAAGGTGCGAGTTGGCAATATAGGCCGGAACAATCGGCAGCTTCTTCTTCAGGGCGAATTTGATGGCGCCGGCTTTGAATCTGCCGACTTTTCCCTCGCGGTTGCGGGTTCCTTCGGGAAAAAGCCCGAGCCGGTGCCCGTCATTCAAGAGCTTTATCGCCGTTTTTATGGCGTGGGCATCGACTTTTGAGCGGTCTACCGGGAAGCAGAGAACCTTACGCAGATAGAAGCCTTTAAAGGGATTATCGAAGGCCTCTTTTTTTACCATGATGAAGAGTGGCACCCTGACGGCACTGGCCATGATGAAGCCATCCCAGATCGAGGCGTGATTGGCAACGGTGACGAACTGTTCTTTAACCGGCACCAGTTCATAATTATAAATTTTCATGCCGTTGTAAATTCTGAAAAACCAGCGGCTGAAGGCCTGAGAAATATCAAACCAGATAAAAGATGGCTGGGTTTCGGCAATTTTTCCATCATTGCCGCCGCTGGAACCGGTTATGTAGCGGACACAGCGATAAACCAGGTAAGCCAGCAGAATAATGGCAAGCCATGGCAGCGCAATTGCCATTATTGTTCCGACAAGGGTGATGATATCTTCAAGCACGCCGATCAGCGGGTTGGCAATGCCACCGGTGCCGACGGTAGATGCCGCCCGCAGTCCGGTTTTACCGGCGTGCACTGACAGGGTGGCAGTCTGTGCAAAGACCATGGCAACCAGAAGATAGAACCAGTGGCTGCCTCCAGGAATCAGAGCAAAGGTAAGAATCGCCGAAAAGGCGATTTTTGCAGGCAGTTCAAGCCAGTCGAGAATGTTGTCGACCACCGGAAATTTGTCAGCGAGGAATTCAGCGACTGCGGCAACGCCGAGAGCTATCA
>CAZFUG010000065.1:13413-14098 GCA_964522035.1 uncultured bacterium | reverse complement strand
GTCTCCGGCAAGAAACGCAAAACTCTCGTTTATTTTAACCATATCGGGAAAAAACCGATAAAGAACCCCAAGTATAAGCGGGGGCATAAAAGCTCTGAAGCCGGTCATAGCCGAGAGGCTCAAACCGGTGAATACAGGAAACAGGTATTCCATGGCTTTTCTCTTATCCTTGTCAGTTTATTCTGTGATGGCAGTATATTACATCTTCACCAAGGTTTCAAACAACCCATGAGTTTTTTCAGCTAAAAACAGTGCTTTTTCACATTTGCATCTGTAACTTTATCTTCATTACAGCGGAATTGGGAATCTCATCGGCAAGAACCGGGTCAGACTAAGGTTTGCGCAAAAGGCGGCGCAGATCGGCAAATTCGCCGGCAATCGAAAAGTCCCTTTCTTCGGGCTTTTTGCCACTGGCCAGTTCGCGAATCAGCAAAAGTCTCTGCTGCAGCCAGCGCCGCAGTTGCGGAAGTTCGGCCATGCCGATTTCATATTCGAGCGGCGCGACGGCAGCGCCATAATTGCGGGTTTTTCTGGCAAGCAGATACAGGCAGAGATGGTAATAATCTTCCTGTAGAAGCGACTCGCGACCCAGAGCGACGAGAGTCATCTCGAGCTGTTGCCCGGCACGCTGCGAAAAATCGATGTCGACCGCGGCAGAAGCCGGTTCCAGTTGAATTTCCGATTC
>CAZFUG010000065.1:0-13403 GCA_964522035.1 uncultured bacterium | reverse complement strand
AGGCGATGCAGAGTGATGTCTACCGCCTGCTCAAGAGTTTTCAGCTGGCTGAAAACAGACTCGGCACCGGCCTGTTGACTTAAGAAAACAAGCAACAGCAGCGCAAAAGATGTAATAAAGTTACGATATCCAGTCATCATCAGGCTCATATACAGCAGAATTTGCAGGGTTGTCAAATCGCCGGCTTTTGATTAGAATTGAAACGGTCTGCCATCTCAGACTGGTTGCACCAAATAAATTACAGGAAACACGCATGAATCTGATATATCTGTCGCCGCATTTTCCGCCGAACTTCATCAATTTCGTGGTTGGCCTTGCCAACCGCGGCATCAGGGTCCTGGGTATCGCCGAAGAGCACCCCGACAATCTAGAAGAACGGCTGAAAAACTCGCTCGCCGATTATTACCGCGTCGATAACCTCGAAGATTACGATCAGGTATATCGGGCCGCCGCTTTTCTTATTTTCCGACATGGCCGGGTCAGCCGGGTCGAATCGCACAATGAACACTGGATGATGCACGAAGCCAGACTGCGCGAAGATTTCAACATCATCGGCCCCGACGTCGCGCAGACGCTGAAAATCAAGCGCAAATCAGAAATGAAGAAGATTTTCAAGACCTGCAAAGCCCCGGTTGTCGACGGCGAACTGATCGAAAGCGAAAAAGGCCTGAAAGCTTTCATCAAAAAGCACGGTTACCCGGTTTTTGCCAAACCCGATGTCGGTGTTGGTGCTATGGCCGCTTTTAAAATCGACAATGACGACGATCTGGCCCTCTTCTGGAGCCGCAAACCAGCCGGCGATTATTTTGTCGAACCCTTTATCGATGGCGAACTGATGACCTTCGACGGTATCGCCGACCAGGATGGCGAAATCGTGTTTTACTCGTCGCTGCGCTCGATCAACGGCGCTTACGATCTCGTCGCCTACAACCAGGATCTCAGCTTCTACATCGTGCGCGATATACCCGAAGATGCGGTCGAAATCGGCCAGAAAATCGTTAAAGACTTCGATATCCGCGCCAAGTTTTTCCATCTTGAATTCCTGCGCCGCCGCACCGACGGCAAGCTTTTCGTTCTCGAAATGAACTGCCGCCCCCCCGGAGGCTACACCGTCGACCTGATGAATTATTCGGCCGACGTCAACGTCTACCAGGAATGGGCGAACATCATTGCCGACAACCGCTTTCATGCAAAAATAGAGCGCAAATACAACGCCGCCCACATCGCCCGCAAAGCCGGCAAGAACTATCGCCACAGCGTCGAAGAGATCTTTGCCCGCTTTGGCCCGAAAATCGCCGCCCACACTCCAGTGCCACTAGTGTTCTCCGAGGTTATGGGCAATGAAGCATTTCTCGTGCGTTCACCCGAAGTCAGCGACATTTTCGACATGATTCATTTCATTCAGGCAACGGTCTGAGTTTGGGCAGCATCAGGGAAAAGGCCATCGAAGCCTCGGTAATCATACCGGCTTTCAACGCTGCCGCAAGTATCTGCGCCTGCCTCGATTCACTCAGCGCACAAAAAACTGACCGCGATTTTGAAGTCATCGTCGTTGATGACGCTTCGACCGACGATCTGTCGTTTATAACGGCAAAATATTCACAAAAGCTGCGTCTGCAGCTGCTCATACTGCAGACGAATTCGGGTCCGGGCGCGGCACGCAATGCCGGAGCCAGAACTGCTACCGGCTGGATTCTTCTTTTTACTGATGCCGACTGTGTTCCCGCACCAGACTGGCTCGAAAAAATGCTGGCGCCGATGGCTGACCCAGAAGTAATCGGGGTTAAGGGCGTCTATCAGACTTTTCAGAACGATCTCTGGGCCCGACTGGCTCAGCTTGAATTCGAAGAAAGATACGAAAAGCTCGCCTCACACGACGAAATTGACTTTATCGACACTTACAGCGGCGCCTACCGCAAATCCGCTTTTATGGCCGCCGATGGCTTCAACACTGAACTGCGCCAGAACGAAGACGTCGATCTGGCATTCCGCCTGAAAAAAAGTGGCGCCAGATTTATTTTCGCCCCCGAAGCGAAAGTTGCTCATACCCACCGTGAAGGCTGGCTGGCCTACGCCAGTCTCAAATACTGGCGCGGCTACTGGCGCATGCGCATCTACCGTAAGCATCTGCAGAAAGCCGGCAATGACACCTACACACCCTGGACTCTCAAGGCCCAACTGGCTCTGCTGGTGCTGTTTCCGGTCGCACTTTTTTCGAAACAGCTGCGCTTTTTCTGGAAGGTCTTATGGCTGGGCACCTGTATTCCTCTGGCACGCCTGGCCCTGCCAGAAAGGGTAAGTCTGGCGGCAGTGACGCCGCTTTTCTGTCTGGTCAGAGGGGTGGCCCTGCTTTCCGGTATGGCTGCCGGTCTGGTCACCTGGTGGCAAAAGCCCGATTAAGCCGGTAAAAAAAGCGCCCGTTTCACGGTAAAGTGAAACGGGCGCTCTGTTTAAAGGCTGTTAATTTGAATCTTTCGGAACTATTGTCTTGCAGAAGTTCTGAACATCGCTTTTGCCGACGGCGAATTCCATGGCAAAGACGCTGGTGTTTTTGCTGTCCTGAACTTTAATCGACAGTTTGTCGCCGGGTTTCACTGCCGGAATACCTTCAGCCGCTCTGTGTGAAGCGTTGAGTACGAAATTGATCTGTTCTTCATTCTCTGGGTTCAGGTGACCGACCGCTTCAAGACCATTGCTGGCATTCTGAAGCACGGCGCGGTAAGAAGTGCCGTTGCCGACCAGATCAGCCATCTGTTTAGATGACAGATGCACAAGGAAATATTTGGTCATGGTTTCGAGGTCTTCATCACTGTGATTGAGCTCGAGGTCAAGATCGATCTGGCAGTGGTTGGCCATGATTTCGTCTTTTTCAAGGTAGTGCGGCGCGAAACGAATGATATTAGAGCTCTTCACATCATAGATCTGGAAAAGCAGGATATCCTGATTGGCGAGCATACCGAGAGGTGAACAGTCGAGATCGATCGAGCCAGCTTCGATCTGGGTAATATTGATGGCTTTCTGCATGATCTTTGAGGTTCTGACGTTTTTGACCTGGAGTACGGCTTCTTCAGGGAGAACATAGCGTTTTTCACCGGTCGAAAACTTGATGTTGGCCCGCATGTCACGGGTTACGGTGCTGCTTTCGATGGTTTCTTCCTCGAGGTCGGTTCTGGCCAGGCGGCTGATTTCATCTTTCTGGATGATATCGAGCTTGATTTTGGCATCCTGGTAGTTGGGGTTGAGCTCGAGAGCTTTTTTGAAGTGCATGATCGCCAGTTCGCTCTTGCCTGCGAGGTTGTAGAAGCTGGCGAGTTTTGAATGCAGGTCGGGAAAATTCGGGTTGGTGTTGACAAAGCGCTCATGCAGATCGATGACCGTTTCAAGCTTGCGCATATAGCCGGTAAGTTCGAAAAGTTTCGGGCGCAGACCCGGATATGCCGGATAAAGATTGGCGGCTTTGGTAAATGCCTTGTAGGCAAGATAGAGGCGACCGGTGCTGTAGAAAATGTCGCCGAGGGTGAAAAACAGGCGGGGATTACGACTGTCGACGCCAAGAAGCATTTTGATGGCTTTTTCCGGCTGACCGATTTTGGCGAGACAGGTGGCCAGGTTCAACTTCGCTTCAAGGTAGCGGGGATTTTCTTTCAGAGCCTTGTCGAGCTGTGCAGCAGCTTCTTCGAACATTTCGTTGCTCATCAGGATTTTGCCGTAATCATTGAGCAGATCGAGGAATTTCGGATTGGCGGCAATTTTTTCTTTAACGGCGGCAACGGCCTGCTCGAAGCTTTCTTTCGAACCGGAAAGATGAGCGAGGTACCCGAGGGCCACGTGCTGTTTTGCGTCGATGGCAATTGCTCTCTGAAAGGCTTCGAGTGCTTCAGATTTTTTGTCTTCGAGCAGATATATTTCGCCAAGAAGTTCACAGAGAGGGGCAGAAGTCTGTGAATATTCCATGAAAGAGAGAAGATTGCGTTTGGCTTCTTCAAGGTAACCGAACAGCAGGTTGTAGCGAACATATTTGACCTGAGAGCGAACGTCTTTTGAGTTGATGATCGGCGAAAAACTGCTGCCAGGCAATGGATGCAGATGCAGCAGCTGAGTGTTTATCATCAGGTCTGGGTCTTTTTCGCCGAAAATCATCGAGAAAATGCCGCCCTTCTGCACCTGCGGCTTTTTAAGGCCGGTCTCTTTAAGAATGTTGCGTACCAGCAGACGCATGACTTCGCAGTAGGGACTGCTCGGGGCTACATCGTAAACCGGCTTGCCGAACTGGGGTTCAAAATCCGGGACTTTCGGCAGACCGCCGATAACGGGGTAGGGGAACACACGGCTGGTTTTGGCAGTCGAGAAGTCGGAGCTGACATTGTTGCCAAGCAGAATCAGGCGTTCTCTCGGGTAACTGAGTTTGGAAATACCATGGAAAAACCTGACATTGTCGGTAACTGTCGACAGATTCGAGAAATTGATCATGAAAAAAACCACGTCGGAAGTATCGAGAATGGTATAGAGGTTTTCGTCGAAGATCGAGCCCGTATCGGCGATTACATAGTCGAAATGTTTTTTGGCTTCTTTGAGAAGCTTGATCAGGTCGGAAGCATGAATCTGTTCGGCTTCAAGAAAGCTGCGCGGGGCAGGGATCGTGAAAAGATTTTCCGTCAGTCTGATGCTTTCGCTGAGCAGATTGAATTTGCTCTCGTCCTGACGGTATTTATTCATGATGTCGATTATGGAGCGGGGCGAATGAACGCCAAGCAGATGCGTGCCGCCGCCAAAATAAAGGTCGAGGTCGAGAAAGAGAACCTTCTTGCCGAGTTCCATTGTCAGCATTCTGGCAAGGGAGGTGGCAAAGGTGGTCTTGCCGTAGCCGTCTTTTGCAGAAGCTACAGTAAGCAACTGACACTCTTTCTTTATGGCCTGAGGCTGAGTTGCCGGTTGCTGGCCAGGACCGCTGGTGATCATGCGGTTGGTTTCGCGGAGGCGCGAAGAAAGTGTTGCCAGCAGTTTAAGGCTGATTGAAGGATAGCTGTGAATTAGTCTCTCGAAATCAGGCCCCTCGATGATAATCAACGAGGTGGTCTGCAAGGTTCTGGCAGAGGCTGAGCGGGTGGCTGCCTTTTCAAAGAAAGCCATTTCGCCGAAATAATCGCCATTTTTCATGATGGCAATCGATTGTTCGCCATTCAGTGGTGTTCTTTTATAAATTTCGACCTGACCGGTCTCTACTATATAAATATTTTTTTCATAATCGCCTTCGTTGAAAACGGCCTCGCCGCGTGCAAGGTGCGCTCTGCGAGCAATGCCTGCGATCTGCGTGATTTCCCCATGACTGAGTGACGAAAAAAGTTCAATTTTATCTAGTTCCATATTGATCCTATCTTGATAAGTTTTAGAATCTCGCAATTCAGTATAATATTATTAATGTTTCGAAGTCAATCGAACTTGCTTACTTGATAAAAGCGCCGGTTGATTGTATGCTGTAGCTAATCTGAACCGGGAGAATGTCATGCAAGCGTCCGCACTATCTTTAAATCAGAAGTTTGAACTGAGAAACTACTCTGTTTTCTTTGATATCAGCGAAAGCCTGGCCGCCGAAGAACTGCTCGACAGCCTTGACCGTTCCACAAGTCTTTTCAAGCAGGTTTTCAATTTCCAGGATGACCCTGCCGGGGCCTTTTATATCATGAAAAACGAGGCTGAATTCGAAAAAGCCACAGGCCATACCCCCAAGGTCGGGGAAGCGATACGCCTCGACTACCAGAGCAATTCAATCTTTATGCTTGCCGAAAAACTCGACACCGCGATCGGTGAAGTCGCAGCCAGAGAACTTGGGCACCTGTTTTTCAACAACCGCGTCAACGAACGCGAGTTGCAGATCAGGCAGTGGCGCACACCGTCATGGCTGCGCGAAGGCTTCGCACTGCAGGCGGCCTACAAAATCCGCAAAGACAGCCGTGAATGGCTGCAGAGCGGCTGGACCCGCCTCCAGGAAGCCCAGAAGGCGAATCAGCTGATCAAGCCGCAGATCATGATCAAGGACATCAATCTGATTCCTGATGCAAATCGCCGCCAGCTGGCTCTTTTTCAGTCTTTCTACATGGTCAGACTGCTGCTCGGCATCTATTGCGACAGTTTCTTCACCAAATATTCGACACTGATGTATGCCCTTGAAGACATGGACTCAGAAGCCTGCTTCAGACAGATTACCAGCTTCGATTTCGAAAAGTTCTTCACCCTTTTCAGCGACTGGGTACAGAAAACCAACGCCTGGACAGCCATGGAATAAGGATCAGTCCGATGTCCGAACAAAAACCGGAGAATGACCCGGGCGCAGACGGCACGAAATTTCTGATCCTGCTGATGGTTATTTCGCTGATTGCCGGCGGTCTGGTACTGGTGGTCAAATCTGACTACCGTGTTAAAGACAATCTGCTGTCGAACCTCGAATATTACCCGCATATAAAACAGGAAAAGGGAACAGATTGATGTGCTGACCTTCATTCTTTTTACCCTGGCATTTATTTCCGGTATGGCTTTTGCTGTTCTCAGCGGCGCCACGGCCAGCGGTCTGTTCCTGCTTTTAACCGGCGTATTCGGCCTTTGCGCCGCGATTCCGTTCTGGTACCGGCACAGCTCGAATCTTCTTGCAGGCAATATTGCTGCCATCAGAGAAGATGATGAAGCGCTGCCGGTTCTGACGCTGGTTTTTCTGCTGCTGACTGCCGGCTCTTTCGGAGCTTTCCGTTATATTTCAGAACTGCGGCATGACTATCGCGGGCATCTGCAGACAATCTGCGAAAAGCATGACGAAAATACCAACTGGCGCATCAGAGGCCGGATTCTTGAAGAACCGGTATTGAAAAACGATCACCTTGAAGTTCTTGTACAGCCCGAAACGATTCGGCGCGTTGACCGCAAGCGTGTCAGAGTCGATAGCGGCAGCGAAGAAGGCAAGGGGCGCAAGAAAAAACCCGAATACGACACGGTTGTCGATCAGTCAGAAGCCGAACCGGTTACCGGCGGTCTTATTCTTGCCCAGGTTTTTGAAGATACCGACGCTTTCAGAGAAGTAAGATTCAACCAGATAATCGAAATCGACGGCCAGCTCTCAGAAGCATCTGAACGGCGCAATCCGGGCTCGCTCGACTACAAAAGCCATCTGCGCAATCGCGGCATCTTTCGCACGGTAAGAATCGTGCCGCGCAAGGCATCTTTAAGAGTGATCGAAGATGTCGAAGGCGGCTCGATCTGGTACCGATTTGCATTGCATGTAAAGACCGAGATACTGAAGGTCATCAAACAGACGATGCCGTTTCCCGAATCGAGCTTTCTCGGCGGGGTTCTGCTCGGGCTGAAGGGCGGACTGCCGGCCAAAATCGGCAACGAATTCAGAATGACCGGCGTTTCGCACGTTCTGGCGGTTTCGGGGCTGCACGTCACCATCATTGCCGGCCTGCTCTACGGCATATTTGCGATGCTGCGGGTACCACTGCGCATTTTTGCCCCGCTCATCGTTCTTTCACTGTTTACTTTCGCGCTGATTGTCGGCTGGCCAAGCTCGGCGGTGCGTGCGGCAATCATGAACAGTCTGTTCGTTCTGTCGCGGGCCTATCTTGTCGGTCTTGGCTTCAAAATGTCGGTGCTGTTTTCTCTGTCGGTCGCCTGTATCTTCATATTGTTCATGAGCCCGTTGCAGTTGACTGAGCCGAGCTTCACCCTTTCAGTCATGGCAATTTACGCGCTCGCAATGTTTTCAGAGCCCTCACAGGGAATTCTCAAACGCATGCTGCGCGGGCCGGGCCTGCTGGTTGCTGCTGCCGCCACCTTCTTTTTCTATCTTGCCATTATCGTCGCTAAATCTCTGGTACTGCACCCGTATTTCTTTCCGTTGACCGGGCTGTATTTTTTCGTGACCCTGTCGCTCGCAAGCCGACTGTCTGACCGCTCAACCTTTCAGAGCTTCGCTTTTGAAATGCTGCCGGGCTGGCTGCAGTCTTTTCTCTCGGCACAGGTTGCCATTCTCGTCGCCATGATGGGGCCACTTTCGGCCTATTACTTCGGGCAGTTTTCGCTCGCTTCACCGATTGCCAACCTGATTGCGATCCCGCTGATCGGCGTTATCGTGCAGCTCGGGCTGGTGGCCGGCCTGATCGGAGCTTTCGTGCCGGTGGTCGGCATGCCGCTGGCACTGGTACTCAATGCTGCCAACTGGCTTGGCGTAAAGTTTTTCCTCGGCATGGCTACTTTCTTTGCGATGCTGATTCCGTTTCCGAGAGTTTCGCAGCCGGGTTTCGGCGCTCTGGTTATTTATTATCTGGTTCTGCACCTTGCCTATTTTTACAGCGATATCAAAACCTGGGTGCTGGCAATCACCGCCGCGGTTTCCGATCTCTGGGAAGACGACGAATACCGTAATTCGCTGGCCGCCCTCGGCATTTTCATCATGATCGGTCTGGTCGGCAGCGGCGTTTTTATGCTCAGCGGCATCGAAAGAACTCCTGATATGCGTCTGACGATGCTCGATGTCGGTTATGGTTCGTCGCTGCTGCTTGAAGCCGATGGCCGCGTCGCACTCATCGATGCCGGTCTCAATGACCCGCTGGCCGGTTCAGACCGCGGCGAAAGAGTTGTGCAGCCGGCACTTTCTGGCAAGCAGGCCCGCGAAGTCAATGCGGTAATTCTCAGTTCGGCACTGCCCGAAAGAATTTCGGGGCTGCGTTCGGTAATGGCCAATTACCGGGTCAACAAGATCTACGTGCCGTTTCCGCTGCCTGAAGATGGCCGAAAAGTCAATTTTGAAGAATTTGCCCATACTTTTCTGCTCGGTGACCTGAAGTTTGAAAAGCGCCTGAAAAGCGGTATGAATGCCGGAGTGCCACCATCCTACTTCTGGGAACTCGCTTTCGATTCATACAATCAGCTGATCGAAGATGTCTATCGCTACAAGATTCCGGTGCAGAGAGTTAAGGCCGGCGACAAAATCCTTGACGCGGCAGGCGAGATCGAAGTGCTGGCACCGCAGGCCACGACGGCCGATGGCAGTTTCCAGCAGTATTATGACGGACTGATCCTCAAGATTTCGCACAAAGAGCGGAATTATCTGTTTCTGCCGGGCAATGCCCATAAAATTGAAGAGGTTGTCAATTTCAAGCCCGACTTCATTTTTGTCGCCGACCTGCCGGCGCCGATCGAAGCGTTCGAAAAGTTCGTCAAGACTCAGAGCCCCGAGGGCGTGGCCGTCAGCTACAGGTTTCCATCGTCATGGCTGATGGAAAACTACCATCTGGCAGCAACCATCACCTCTCGCAGCCGCAGTTACCCGCAAAGATTCAGGCAATGGCCGGTAAAAGTTTATATGACCTCTGAAAACGGGGCTGTGCAGGTCGATCAGACCCGTAACCGCGTGCAGGCAACCGTCTTCGTCAAGGAACAGTGACAATGGTATTGACCCGACTCGAAAAACTGGCGTTCGTTCTGCTCATCACCATGCTGGCGATGGGCATAATGATGCTTATCGTCAGGGTTACCACGATCAGCAACCAGAACGCGCAGCTGCTGAAACAGATCGACCACATTGCCGGGCTGACCGACCAGACGGTTCTGGTGAAGGGGTCGACCTTCAATGAGACAGAGAATGCCGGCAAGCTTAACCTGAACCGCACCGACCTCAAGAGTATCAGGGCTCTGCCCGAAATGACGCCGACCCTTGCTAAGCGGGTTTATGACTATATCAAAGAAAAGGGCGAGATCAAGGACATGAACGAACTACTCAACGTTCAGGGCATGACCAAGCGGCGTCTGCGCACACTTGAAAATTATGCGACTGCCATTGGCGGGCATTCGGGGCAGGCGGCCTGGGGCGAAAAGCTGAATCTTAATTTTGCCAGCGAGGAGGAACTCAACGCTCTGCCCGGTATCAGCAAAAAAATGGCAGAAAAAATCATCGAGTTCCGCAATCGCAATGGTGGCTTCTTTTCGGTCGAAGATCTGAAAGAGGTGCCCGGAGTCACGGAAAAGGCTCTGAAACAGTTCATCAACCTCGTCGAGGTGAAATAGCGGCATGAGCAAATACGGTTACGAACAGAAATCGTTTCAGTCGAAGAAAACCAATTTCGTTTTCTTCATGCTGCTGATTATCGTTATTTTTGTCTGGGCGCTGGTCTTGAGCCCCGATCACGGCGGTCTGGTCAGCGTCAGTCTTAACCCCGAGCTGCGCATCGACTTCGTCAACGTCGGGCAGGGCGATGCGGTTCTGATACGCACGCCGAAAGGCAAGGTTTTTCTCATCGACGGCGGCGTCAATGTGCCGGTTGCCGACGCCAGGCGCGAGGGGCGCGAGCTGATTCAGAATTATCTGCGCAGCCAGAAGATTTCGCGGCTCGATGGCCTGGTGATCACGCACTGGCATAACGATCACCTCGGTGGCATTATTCCGGTTCTAAGGCTGTTCGAGGTCGATAAGATATATGAGACGCCGTCGACTTTCAACACCGAAGCCTGGCAGACCTATGACGAAATCTGCAAAAAAGACCGGATTCAGCGCATCAGTATCAAAGCCGGCGATGTGCTGGAATGGGGCAGCGAGCTGTTTGTACAGGTTCTCAACCCAGAGAAGCCGGTCAGCTCAAAGGAATATTCAGAAGTTAACAACATGTCGATCGCACTGCTGCTGCGTTACGGCAAGGTTCAGACGCTGCTTGCCGGTGATATCGAAGAAGATGCCGAACGCGAGATTATGAAATATGGCGAGGGGATTCGCAGTCAGATAATGAAAATTCCGCATCATGGCGCCGATACCAGCGACTATATGCCTTTTCTGCAACTGGTCAAGGCAGAAGCAGGGATCATCAGCGTCGGCCGCAGCAATGCGTTCAGGCACCCGTCACCGCGGGCCCTTTCCCATCATGAAAGGGTCGGAACCAAGCTCTATCGCACCGATAGACATGGCAATATCCGTCTTTTCATTGGCGGAAAAGATACAAGGGATTACAGATTTGTAGTTGACCAGAGACTTTAATCCAAACTATACTTTTCGGGTAATTGAAATAACCGAAAGGATGTATTATGGAAAAAGCGGTCATTTTGCAGACAGAATTCAAGGATGTTGAGAGCTACAAATCACAGTGGGAAAAACTCAAGGCCAATAACCCCGGCCTGCAGAAGATTCTGCAGGAAATCGAAAAGCCAGGCACAGCCCTTGTTTTCAGCCACGACGACCCGGATGGCATCACCAGCGGCCTGATTTTTAAACGAGTATTGCAGAAAAAAGGCTGGAAAGTTAATTTGAAAATGCCCGAAGGCTTTCTGCTGCAGCCCGATCAGCTTGAAGCGGCGATGAAGGAAACCACCGGCGCCAAAGCGATCTTTCTGCTCGACAAGGGCACTCTGGTTCCCTATAACAATTTTGCCGATAAACTGCCGGTTTATATCGTCGATCATCACCCGACACCGGCAGCTCCCGAAAAGTGCACCTATTTCAACCCGAGTCTGCCGGCTTACACCTGGTGCTCGACCTCGATTCTCGCCCACGGCATCGCCGCTCTCGCCGGTGTGCGCGAAGATTTCGACGACTTTTTGTGCATGATGGGCCTCAAGGGTGACTGGGCGATTGAACCGGTCAAAGGCATTCTCGCTGACTTCGCCAAGCCGTTCTTCGTCGAATACGGCAAGAATTTCAAGAATCTGCTGACTCTGGTAAAAGAACGCCCGACAATGTTCGACGCCGAACAGCGCGACCATACCTGTCTGCTCTCACGCGTGACCGAGTATGTGCATGCCACCGGCGGCGGCGGGTTCTCGTATTTCTACAACGACCGCGAACCGGCGCTCAAGAACGTCAACCACGCCGAATGTATCGCCACCGCTCTTGAAGGTATTGCCGACAAGATGAACGAAGTCAAGAAGATCAAGTCACTCGATGATTTCGTGAACCTTCTGCCACAGCCGCAGCAGGGCAATCTCAAGAAAATCTTCGCCTACTTCCTGCAGGACTGGGAAAGCGCCAACCGCATTCTCGACTCATCGGCCCGCATTCTCAAGCTCGACGAAACTTCGATTTATCTGTTCGTCGGCCCGAAAGTGCCTCTGCTGCCGATGATCGGTTCGATCAAACTGTTCGAACTCAAACAGAAAGCCGGCGACAAGCTTGCTCAGATCATCATGGTCAGTTCGGTCAGCAATGACTACACGCATGTATCGGTGCGTGGTTCAGGCGATCGCGTTCATTCCGGCAAATTCTGCGGCGAGCTGCAGGATTCAATGCAGAAACGCTATGCCGATTACAAAGACAAAATCAGCGGCGGCGGTCACCCGAAAGCGGCTGAATGCACTTTCAAGACCGACAAGGTCACTTTCTGCGACGTTCTCACCAGAGTCACCGAAGTGCTCAGCGAAATGCAGCTGCATGACCGCCTTGCCAGCACCGGCAAACTCGATGACGCCCAGAAGGCCCGCGCCGACAAACTCGGTCTCGAGTATCTGAAAAAATAAAGGAAGCCTGATGTCATTCAAAGAAACCGACTTTCCCGGTCTGATCAAGTATCTCAAGCGCATCGTCGAAGAAGAAAAAGACCCGATGCTGGTTAAAGAACTGGTAACTCAGCTGGTCAAGCTTTATGAAGACGTGCCGCTCTACCCGGGTATCGTCAATATGTGTATCGGTGGCGTGACAAAGAACGTCAAACCCGAAGAACTCGAAGTCGGTCAGCGCGTTTTCATCAAAAGCGGCGATGACTGCCTGTGCGGAACCGTATCGGGCAAAGACGGCGAAGGCATCGAACTGAAAGCGGTCAAATTGATGACTTCAGAAGATGAACTTGATCTCGGCATGCGCGAAATCAGCCGTGCCACCGTCATCAATACCAACGTTCTCAAAGAAATGTGGCCTTCACTGGTATTCGACAAGGGGCAGAAATAATCATGCAGCTTAAAATCAAAAAAAATGAATTCTATCTGCTGAATGGCCCCGCAACCGTTACCGTTTCCGGCGGCAGCATCGAAATCATCGCCGCCAAGGTCGGTGCTGGCGAGAAGGTCGAGGTTCCGGTCGGCAAAAAGATACCGCTGCTCGGCATCGAAGACAGCGTCTGCGAAGTAGATGCTCAGCCCGAAGCCGTTTCTAAAATGGAAGCAAGCTCGATTCCGGCCGAGTGGGATCAGCTTGCCGACCGTATCGCCGGCGAAAAGGTCAAGGGCTCCCTGTATAAGGTTCTGGTGCTCGGCGAAGTCGACACCGGCAAGACCTTTTTCAGCACCTATCTGGCCAACCGTCTGCTTGAAAAGGTCGGTAAAACGGCGATTCTCGACTGCGATACCGGTCAGTCAGACATTGGCTGCCCCGGCACTTTTGGCATGCTGATTCTCAAAAAGCCGGCGATCTTTCTGACCGAAATCAACCCGACCTGTAT
>CAZFUG010000064.1:0-18051 GCA_964522035.1 uncultured bacterium | reverse complement strand
CTCCTGTCAGCAAAAAAGCAACCCGACTGATAGACCGGGCCGCCGAACCGGTAAATCAGATTTTAATTTTACAGGACTCAATAAAAGCTTTATTCTGCGCAAAAGAATTGTTTTCTGCAGAGAACAAGGCTAAAATTGTGCGGGAAACAGCGTGTCGTGAGTCGCAAATCTGACAGGCCTGCAAAATAAACGTTATGGCCAGCTGAGATCTGCCAGGGAGAGAGAAAAGACAATGCATATTTATCACCAACCATTAGCCCTGCTGCAACGGCTGATTCAGTTTGACACCACCAATCCACCGGGTAACGTGGCGACATGCGTTACTTTCATTAACGAGATTCTTCGCGATGCCGGCATAGAAACAAAATTGATCGGAAAAGCGCCGGAGCGACCCAATCTTGTCGCCCGCCTCGCCGGTCAGGGTCAGGCGCCACCCCTGCTGCTTTATGGGCACATCGACGTCGTGACCACTGTCGATCAGAATTGGCAACACCCGCCTTTTGCCGGCAAAATCGTCGACGATTTTCTCTGGGGCCGCGGTGCCCTCGACATGAAGGGCGGAGTTGCCATGATGCTGGCGGCATTCATACGGGCCAAAACCTGTAACCTGGCACCGCCCGGCGATATAATTCTGGCCGTCGTGTGCGATGAAGAAACCGGCAGTAACTTTGGCGCGCGATTTCTCGTCGAAGAGCATCCGGAGCTGTTCAAAGGCGTGCGTTACGCCATTGGCGAATTCGGCGGCTTTACCTTTACCATCGGCAATAAAACCTTTTATCCGATTCAGGTTGCCGAAAAGCAGATGTGCTGGCTCAAGGCAACGGTTCGCGGAACGGGCGGGCATGGCTCGATGCCGGTCAGAGGCGGTGCCATGGCCAGGCTGGCAAGGTTTTTACAGCAACTCGACAAAAACAGATTGCCGGTGCATATTACCCCGGTTCCCAGCGAGATGATCAATATAATCGCTTCTACCAACGGTGGTTTCAGTGGCTTTTTAACCAGAATGCTGAAGTTGCCGCTCTTCACCGACAGAATCCTCGACTGCATCGGAGCACCGGGCCGCCTGTTTGATTCAATGCTGCACAACACCGTGACGCCAACGGTTATCAAGGGAAGCGAAATGGTAAATGTCATTCCGTCAGAAATATCCGTCGGCCTCGACGGTCGCCTGCTTCCAGGTTTTCACCCAGACGACATGCTGAGAGAACTTCGACAATTTATCGACAAAGATGTCGAGCTTGAACTGATGCATTACTGGGAAGGCCCCGGAAAGCCCGACATGGGCCTTTTTTCAACGCTTACCGGCATATTGCGTGAAGCCGCACCCGGTTCTGTGCCGATTCCTCTTCTGCTCAGCGGCGTTACCGACAGTCGCTTTTTCTCGCGACTGGGTATTCAGACTTATGGGTTTCTGCCAATGCCTCTGCCTGATGGTTTTGATTTTTCCAGACTCATTCATGCTGCTGATGAGCGCATACCTGTTGCCGCAATCGAGTTTGGCACAAACGCGATATATCAGGTCTTCAGCCGTTTTGGCGCCACGCCCATGCGTGATGCAGCAGTTCTTTAAGATTCAATCATATATCGCTCACAAAACCAGCTTGTGTTACGCGTCTGGCGCGAGGTTTTTCTGTTCGAAGCGACGATAGAGCAGAAACCCTGCCAGCCCGAAAAGCAGCGGGCCACCGGCGATTTCAAGCTCGTAGATCATTATCGCCTGAGAAGTCACGAGGTCTTTTCCTGGTACAAACGGCAAAAAGATGCCGAGCATCACCGAGAAAAGACCGACAATGGCTACCAGCAGGGCACCGGGGGTGCCGCCGGGCACACGATAAGGTCTTGGCGTATCCGGGTGCGATTTTCTCAATTTAATAAAGGCCCCGAACAAAAGAATATAGGGAATAAAATAGGTTATTGTCGTCATCAGAATGAGAACTTGATACATGCTTTCAACCGACGGCATAAATGAGGTGAAAAGCGTAATCAGCGTGATGAGAACAGCCTGCACAATCATTGCATTACGCGGCATACCGTCATCGTTCAGCCTGACGAAAAATTCCGGAAACACACCCTGTCTGGTGCTTTCAAAAAGCATTTTGATCGGGCCAATGATCAAGACGCCAACTCAGACGAAGTTGCCAAGCGTAATCATGATGGCCATGCCGATCAGCAGGAAGGGAAAATTCAGTTCAGTCGACAACAGCTTCATTGCAGCCATAATCCCGGAAGCACTGCCGATTTTGTCGGGTGAAAGAACCATGGTCATCGCCACAGTACCAATGATATAGATAATCGCGATGATGGCCGCCGAGATTAAAGTAGCCCTCGGGAAAGTTTTTTCGGGGTTTTCCGTATCGCCAGCGAGAGTCGGCGTCAGTTCGATGCCGGCCATTGCAAACATCAGAGTGGAAAGAAACGAGATATCAGAAAAACTGGACAACGACGGAATGAGCTTCTCAAAAGAATAATCAGTGGGAATTGGCCTTTTCAGAAGAAAAACCGATGCCGCGCCAAGAAAAATGATCGTCAAGCCTGGCATGATAGTGCCGAAAAGTCCGCTGAGATTCGCAAGCCACTTCCCGATTCTGATACCTTTGCAATTGATGAAAGTCAACAGCCAGAAAAGCACCAGCGTCAGCCCGCAGACATAGAGCTTGCTGTCGGCAAGCGTTGCATTGCCGGCCAGCAGCCCGTGCTGCACCAGCAGCGGGTCGATGAGGAAAGCCAGGGTTACCGCGATGAACGCCAGCAGCGAAGGGTAATAGAAAAGATTGTTGATCCAGTAAAACCAGGAAGTGATGAATGCCGGCTTATCTCCGAAAGCTTCTTTTACCCAGACATACAGACCACCCTGTCTGGGCCAGCCGGTCGCCAGTTCAGAAGACACAAGCCCCAGCGGCACAAAAAACATGAAAGCGGCAAAAATCCACATAAAAACCGACGAGGCCCCGCCGGCAGCGGCGATGGTTATCCATCTCAGCCCGATGATGGCTGTGACGTTCATCATAACGATATCGTAAAGTCCGAGAGATTTTTTCATCAGGGCACCTGTTCTGCGATTGCCTTTGTTGATTTTCAGAGGCAGGGAAATCGCTGGAAAATGGCAGTTCTTCTTTTACGGCTGATTATAATTCATAGCTGCTGAAAATACTATTTTCGCCCTGAAACCGAAAAACAGCGCTGCTGTTTCTCTGAATGCGCAGCATGTTGCCTTTTTTCCGAAATCAGATTATGACTGAGTAAACAATCATTTAAATGGATGACCATGGCCGGATTGAGCGAAACGGCCATTTGCCGATGGGGATTTGATTTCTTGTCATAGGAGCAAACGATGGCTAACGTCTATTTTCACCCGCTTGCAAAAGATCACTCTGCCGCTGAAACCAGCGCCGCCGCTCAAAAAATTTTTGAAACTCTCGTTGAAACCGAGAAATTTGAACTGGTGAAAAAAGTTCCTCTCAAGGTCCATTTCGGGGAAATGGGCAACCATACGTTTGTCGGCTCTGAAAATTATCTCGGAGTCATCGATTCGCTCAAAAAAAGGAATATCGAGTCCTGTTACATCGAGACGAATGTGCTTTACGGCGGCAAACGAAACAATCGGACGAATCATTTGAAAACGGCGGCCGAACATGGCTTTACCCAGCTGCCAATCGAGATCGCCGATGGAGAAGTGGGTCAGGAATATTATGAAGTCAAGATTGACGGTCATCAGTTTAAATCCTGCCTAATTGCCTCAGGGTTCAAGCCGTATCAGCAGATGATCGTTCTGGCTCATTTCAAAGGGCACATGCTTGCCGGGTTCGGCGGGGCGATCAAGCAACTTGCGATGGGCTGTGCCTCGCGGGGCGGAAAAATGGCTCAGCACCAGTCAGCGAAACCATTTATCATTCCCTTTCTGTGTCGGCAATGCGGGGCATGCAAAAAAGTCTGTGCGGTTGACGCCATCGAACTCGGTCGCTGGTCCCGAATCAACCGCGACAAATGCGTCGGGTGTGCCGCCTGCACCGGAGTGTGCCGTTTTTATGCAATCCACACGAATTATCTGCGTTTTCTCATGCTGGGGAGTTTTACGGAGAAAGTCGCGGAATACGGCTATGCCGCACAGATCGGCAAAAAGAACATTTACGTGAATTTCGTCATCAATATCACGAGCGGCTGTGATTGCGAAGGCCGGAAAATGACACCATTCATGCGGGATATCGGAATTCTTGCCTCGACCGACCCGGTCGCGGTCGATCAGGCCTGCCTGGATAAAATCGATGAAGCTGAAGGCAAGAAGGTGTTCACCCGGGGCCGTGAAACTCTCGATTTTGCAGAAAAACTCGGAATGGGAAAAAGAGCCTACAATCTGGTTCAGGTTTTTCCATAAAACGCAAAACTCTGTTTCCGTGCCTTTTTTCAATGCCTCGAGCTGTATGCTATGTTGCAGACTGCCTGTCTGAGCAATCGAAAAGCAGGATTCTGCTCTGGCCAGCTTATTAATCAAGCTAAAAAATCAAAACAGCGTATTTTTACAGTTGCTGCACTGTGAATTCTTCGACCCAGCCGTTGGCGCCTTCGTCGATCCAGTGATTGTCGTTGTTTCTTACCAGTCTGACCTTTGCCGGAACCATCAGTTCTGGGTATTTGTCAGCGACCTTTAAATTGCGGGGTTCGCCGCGCCGCCCCGGCACGCAGAGCCAGTCGGCAAATACTTTTTTCGTCTGCAGTCTGTCGAGAACATTTGCAAGCCAGGTGCCGTGTGTGTAGCCGCCGGCCCAGTTTTTCGACCAGATTGTCGAAACTTTGACATCGTTGGGCAGCAGTATCTTTGCCACCATGAATTCGTTTTCGCAAAGGCAGTAAATGAGAGTGCGAATCTTTTCTGAACCCCACAGTCGTAACTTGTATTCAAAAACTTGCCCCGAAAATTCGTAATTGTCGTATATCTGGTTTGGATTGCTTATTTTGGGCAGTTCGCGAAATGACAGCACTTCAAACGAACCGTACATGCCGCAGTCTTCGGGTTCAAGATCTTTGCCGGCTGCGAATTCCTGATAAAAATTGATGTCGGCATGAAGAAACAAATCGATGTCTTCAGAGTCACAGACAGGGTCAGGGTTGCGGGTGCTGCCTGATTCGGCGCAGATGATTCTTTCTTCACGTGGCTTTCCGCCTGAAGCGAAGTAATCGAGACTGCTCAGATCATTACCCGAAGACGGATAAAAGCAGATATTGCGGTATTTTTTCAGTTCATCAGCCAGATACTCTGCACCAGTCATGACTTGCGCGTTCTCCTTTATCAGACCTGCAGAATACAGGTCTAAAGCGATAATAACAGACACAGTCCGGCAAGTAAAACCCACCGGTGAATCGAGTTAAAAATTACGGGTTGACAAACAACCAGCAGAATTTTAATATGGTTTTTAGCTTATGCCAAAAAAGGAAAAATTACAACTATGGTCAGACCGAGATTGCACCGTCGCGTAAGCGGCGAATTCAACGCAACCTATTTCAAGCCGGCCGGCATACCGGTTCGCGAGCTTGAAACCGTCAGCCTGACTTTTGATGAACTCGAAGCGGTTCGCCTGACAGACCTCGAAGAAATGTATCAGGCCGATGCCGCGACCCAGATGAAGGTTTCGCGCCAAACCCTCGGCAACATCGTCAAAGCAGCACACAAAAAGATTGCTGAAGCCCTGATAAAAGGTAAAGCCATCAAAATAGAGGGCGGCACCGTCGAGTATATGCGCAAGCTTTACTATTGCCCGGCCTGCGAGAGCACTTTCCAGAACGAGCCCGACAAAGACAACTGCCCTTCGTGTAAAAGCGACAAAATCGAACCGGCCGACAAGCCCTGAACGGGTCTGCTGCCCTGACAGCCTGCCGCAGCCTCATTAAAGGAGAACAGCAATGAAATACGTTATTTCGGTAAGGGAACAGAGCCTCGACGCCACCGTCGACCCACGTTTCGGCAGGGCGCAGATGTTTGCCCTCTATGACAGCCAAACTGGTAGCTGCACCTGGCACTCGAACACCCAGAATCTGCAGGCGGCACAGGGAGCCGGCATTCAGAGCGCCCAGAATGTCGTAAATCTTGGTGCCGAAGCTGTAATTACCGGTCATTGTGGCCCAAAAGCCTTTCGAGTTCTCACCACCGCCGGCATCAAAATTTATAATGTCGCTGGCGACCTGACGATCAAAGAGGCGGTTAAGCAGATCGAGAACGGCAGCATCAAACCAGCTGAAGATGCAGACGTTGAAGGGCACTGGGTATAAACCATGAAAGTCGCTATCTGCAGCGGAAAAGGCGGTACCGGCAAGACAACGGTCACCCTAAGCCTTGCCTGGACCCTCGGCCAGGCTGAAGAATTCAAAATGCCGGTGCGCGTGCTTGACTGCGATGTCGAAGAACCGAACTGCCACCTGTTTCTGCGCGGCAATTACGGCGACCCACAGCCGGTTCACGCCGAAAAACCGGAATTCGACGTCAAAAAATGCATCGGATGTGGCCGCTGCGCCAACAAATGCCGCTACAACGCCATTGCCATGGTTAAGGGCACTCCGCTGGTATTCAACGACATGTGCCACTCATGCGGTGTCTGCACTGCCGTATGCCCGCACGATGCCATCAAGATGAAACCTGTAGCCATCGGCGAAATTCTTTCTGATCTGAATATGAAGCCGTTCAGCTTCGCCTGGGGTCGCCTCAAAGTCGGCGAATCGCAAAGCCCGATGGTGATTTCACAACTGCAGAAACTGGCACAGCCAGAAGCCATAACTCTTCTCGACGGTCCGCCCGGCACTGCCTGCAGTGCCGTCAAGACAATTTCGGCCGCCGATCGCGTAATTCTGGTCACCGAACCGACCCCGTTCGGCGCCCATGACCTGAAACTGGCCCTGAATCTATGTAATGAGCTGAACAAGCCCTGTGCCATTTTCATCAACCGTTCTGACGAAAATGACAGTATTATCGAGCAGCTCGCCGCCACACATTCAGTGCCGGTGGTCGGTAAAATACCATTCAGCCGCGAATACGCACGCGCCTGCTGCGAAGGGCTGATTCTCGCAGCCGAGTTTCCGACACTGCGCGGTGAGATTATCAACAGCTTTTCACGCATGGTCAATGAGGCAAAAGTGCCTCTGCGCCACGAAGAAGTTGAAACGGTCGTATCTGGAGCCACGGTTCCATCGGCAAATGGCGGCGCCAAAAACGGCAACTACCAGGAAATAACCATTCTCAGCGGCAAAGGCGGCACCGGCAAAACTTCGGTGGCCGGGGCATTTTCCGATCTCGCCGAAAGCCGCGTTTTTGCAGACTGTGATGTCGATGCCGCCAATCTGAAACTTCTGCTGCAGGGCAAAACCCTCTATCGCGACAGGGTCAGCCTCGGCAGCCTGGCGAAGATAGACCCTTTCCGCTGTATGAAATGCGGAAAATGCCTTGATCAATGCCGATTTGGTGCCATCAGCCGGAACCCTGAAACCGGTGCGTATCAGGTTGAAGAAATGCACTGTGAAGGTTGTGGACTCTGTGTCGAAATCTGCCCGGCACGGGCCATCAGCGAAAAACGCGCCGAAACTGGCAGTCTGATGATGTCAGAGGCACATGGCGCCACTTTGATTCACGCCGATCTCAGTACCGCTGCCGAAAATTCAGGCAAACTCGTTTCGATGGTGCGCGACCTGGCATTTGCCGTCGTCGAACAGCAGCAGAAAGACTGGCTGATCAGCGATGGCCCGCCCGGCACCGCCTGCCCGGCAATCGCTGCGGTAACCGGTTCCGATCGGGTGATTCTGGTAACCGAACCTTCGGTAGCCGCGCTGCACGACCTTGAACGGGTAATCAAACTGGTCAGACATTTTGGCCTCACCCCCGAAATTGTTATCAACAAGGCCGACATCAACGGCACCGGCAGTCGCCGGATTCATGAAATGGCCGACAAAAGAGGCTATCGCGTCATTGGCGAAATACCCTTTGACGAAACCATCAAACAGGCAATCAAGGCGGGTATGCCCGTCACCCGTCACAACCCTGAAAGTCAGGCCGCAAAGGCCATAGTCAACATCTGGAACAAAATCAAGGAGTCCCGTAATGAAAATCGCAATTCCCGTAACTGAAGGAACCCTCTGCACCCATTTTGGCCATTGCCAGCAGTTCTGCTTTTTTACTGTCAACGACAAAAACCAGATCACCAACAAAGAAATGCTGACGCCGCCGCCACACGAACCAGGCGTTCTGCCCCGCTGGATCGCAGAACAGAAAGCGACCCTGATTCTTGCCGGCGGCATGGGCCACCGTGCCCAGGAACTTTTTGTTCAGAATGGCATCAAGGTCATTACCGGCGTTCAGGGCGGCCAGACTCCAGAAGCAGCCGCCGAAGCGTACCTGAATGGCACTCTGCAGACCGGCGCCAACGCCTGCTCACATTGACTTTTTGCGCGGGTTGAATCGCGTAAAAAAAATTGCTATAAAATATCTGTAGCACTTAAGCATACCGGCCGGTCACAAAGAAACATGACAGGCCGGTGTGCTTTAGCCAGAACAGCAAACCAGAGATTTGCTGACATCCTGATCAAAAGGAACTTTTGCCATGAGCGAATTACTTGTTGCAGAGGAAATAACCAAGGTAATCGGCTGGTGGAAAAAGGAAACGATCGTTGACCGGGTTTCCATAAATCTGCATGCCGGAGAAATCATCGGGCTGCTCGGCCCTAATGGCGCAGGCAAAACCACGACCATGAAGATGATTCTTGGCCTGACCAGCATTACTTCGGGCAAGGCCAGAATGTTTGGCAAACCCGTGCCGACGCCGGCATCAAGAAACGGCGCCGGGTTTCTGCCAGAAGCAATTCAGCACCCAGACCACCTTTCGGTCGAGGAATATCTGAAATTTCATGCCAGACTCAGCGGCTTAAGCGACAGTGAAGCAGGCATCGAAGAACAGTTGCGTCAGGTTGAAATGTTCGAATACCGTCACCGGCTTTTAAAAGACTGTTCGAAAGGCATGCGACAGCGTGCCGACATCGCCAGGCTGCTGCTGCGCAAAGCCCGTCTGATTTTTCTCGACGAGCCATTCAGCGGCCTAGACCCCTGCGGGCAGGTAATGCTGAAAAAACTGCTGCAGATGTTGAAGGAACAGCAGATCGGCATTCTCGTCAATTCACATGCGGCCGGTATTCTTGCCGATGTCTGCGACCGCGTCTGTATCATGAACAAAGGAAAAGTCGTTCTCAGCGATTCTCTCGAAGCACTTACCAGAACGCCGGAAACAATCGTAATTGCACAATTTTCCGGGCGTGAAGCGGCAGTAAAATTTGTCGAAGAGAACAGAACCGGAAACAGCAAGATCATCGAGCCAGGCAGGGTTGAGTTCAATTTTGCCGATTCAACCGTTCTGAATGAATTTCTGCAAAGATTGATCAGTTCAGGCGGGCAGCTCATTGAAGTCACGCCGGTAAGACTGAGCCTCGATCAGCTGTTTGTCAAGGTGCTCGCCGGTCAGAAAAGCACCGCCGAAGGGGGGCTCACCTGATGTTTTCACGTATCAGACTGATCATGTGGGATACCTTTCTTGACGTTGCCAGGCACAAAATGCTGGCCGTACACCTTGTTTTCGTATGTATCGCAATCGGCCTCTTCAATCTTTTTGGTCACTTTTCGACAACCCCAAGCCTCGAATACCGCATGATTCAGGATGTTGGTCTGTCGATCATCTCACTGTTCGGCTTTCTCATTGCATTATTCATCGGCTCGACGACTCTGCGCAACGATATACAGCGCAAAACCATCTATGCGGTTCTGACCCTGCCCATGGGCCGCTGGGAACTCTACACCGGCAAATTTCTCGGAACCCTGCTGGCAGCGGTAGTTAACGTGCTGATCATGCTCGGCATTCTCACCGGCCTGCTTTATATCAAATTCGGCATCATATGGACCGGTTTTCAATGGGTGGCACTGTTCATGCTGCTTGAATTCGCGATCATGACTGGTATGGTTCTGCTGTTTTCGCTCACGAATTCTCTGATAGTATGCTTTTCACTGTCTATCTTCTGTGTGTTGCTCGGTAACATGGCCGAACACGTCAAACACCTCGCCTTCGAAGCCGATATTCCGTTGCTCTCCTTCGCCACAGACGTGGTTTACTGGCTGATACCAAACTTCGGCTACTTCAACATCAAGTATAAAATTCTCAAAGACCTGGCGGTTTCGCCTTCGTTTGCAATGTGGGCAATCGGCTACGCCTGCTGTTACCTTTTTTTCCTGCTGGTTGCAGGTTCCTGGGCGCTGAACAAAAAGGATCTGTGAAATGAAACCAGACAAACATCTGCTGCTGCTGTTTGCAGCATTGATTCTTTCTGCGGTTTCGCAACACTTTTATGTCAGCCAGTATCGCAGGGAAATGCGCACCGACCAGATTGCCAGCCGCGAACTGGCCCAGAAGCAGGCGGGCGCCTATCTGCAGCAAAACCTGGCAGAAAATACACCACTGCACGAAGAGCACGACAAAGACGGGCATGAAGACAACCAAGCCGCTGCCCACATTCACTCTGAGGGTCGCACACATCAGCACACAGAAGAATGCGAACACGATCATGAGCATAACCATGAATGTACTCATGAGCATACTACAGCCACAGAGACCGTAAAAACTGCAAAAACAGTTGAGCTTGACGTTTCAGATGTGCCAGGCAACCGGCTTGAAATTGGCAAAAAAGCGACCGCCAGCATGCCGTTTTCTCTCTGCACCAACCCGAACTGCAAAAGCCACGGGCATGCGCACATTCACGATGAGCATGCCGGTCACAACCATGAGCAAGGGCATGACCACGAAGCACACGATCATGCACACGGGCACGACCATGCAAGTCATGACCCATCAGTCACCCCGGGCTTTGCTCTTCTGCTTCGCGAACTCGGATTTGCTGAACTGGCTGCCAACCTGCTCTGGATACAGATGGATGCAGACTCGCACCGCGGCCTCTGGCACCGTGTCGAAGTCGCGCTCGAACTGATTCCGGCCCTTGACCCGACTTTTATCGACGCTTATCTGCTGCGCTCTTTTCTGCTCGACGAATACATGAAAAAGCACGACGAAGCCCTGCAGATTCTTGAGAATGCGGTCAAACAGGTGCCGAACCGTATCGAACTCTGGCAGCAGATCGGCATTTTCTGCCTCAACCATTCGGGCCGGCACGGGCCTAAACGGAGATTAGAGAGGGCTCTCGAAGCTTTCAACATGATGTTCAGATTCTATGACCCGCCACCACAGACAACACGCCTGATTGCCGTAACTCTTGCCGCCATGGAACGGCGGGAAGAAGCCATTGCCGTATTGCAGAAATCTGCGGATGCAGCTGACCGCCCACCTGATCAGCAGCAGATTGACCGCGAAATGATCGGCCGCATCAGATCAGGCGAAAAGTTCTGACTTTTCACCAACCCCTGTTCTGAGAGATTTCAGCTTTATGCAGCGATCTACAATCATAAACTGGCAAACTGTGGTACATTTTTGTAACATTTGCTGATAAACTGACGTAATAACTTTATAGAGGGAAACCCTGATTCTGATTGCAGAAATGCAGGTTAAGCGCATGAACTGATGCAGAACGGCGAAAATCGCGACTGTAATGCCCTGATCGAGCTGGCCAAGAAGGGGCAGAAAAGCGCCTTCACCCAGCTGGTGAAGATGTATTACGGCACCGTGATGTATTATCTTCTCGGCATGAACATCAAGCATGCCGACGCCGAAGATGTCGCCCAGGAAGCGTTTATCAATGCTTTCCGCAAGATCGATCAGGTTAACACCTCGGGCAGTTTCATCGGCTGGCTGCTGAGAATTGCCCGTAACCAGTTCATTGACAAACTCAGACGCGAAAAGAAGCTCGATACCTCGGGCAGTCAGTTCGAAATCGCCGAAATCCCAGACGATAGAACTCCCGAGACCCACGCAGTTTCGGCGGCCGGCGTAGAAAGCATCTTTGCCGACCTCAAACCCCGCGAGCGCGTGATTCTTGAGCTGAGAGTCTTTCAGGGCATGCCGTTCTGCGAGCTCGCCGAAATCATGAGCATGACCGAAGGTAATGTGCGTCTGGTGTTCCATCGTCTGATCGCAAAATTGCGCGCCCGGTTCGAAGAGAAAGCTGGCTGATATGGCAGAAAAAGAATGCGAAAAAATTATCGACCAGGTCACAGATCCGAGAAATCTGAATGACCAGTGCCGGCAGCACATCAAAGTCTGCAGTGAATGTGCTGCGGTAATCGCCTGCATGGTCTGGACCAGAGCCAAGGGCTCGCCCACTGCTGACCTGAAGCCGTCACAGGCTTTCCTCGACCGTATCGATCAGTCAATCAACAATCTGCCAGATGCTGGCACTTCAGGCATTTCCGGCGGGGGAAGCAGCCTGCTGAGCTGGGTGCTCGGCGTTGCCATAGCAGCCACCGTCGCCTTTGGCGTTGTCACGAGCCTGAACCGCGAATCAGCCTCGGCGCCTGCCGTTTCGACCGGCAAAACCATGCCCGCCGCCGCTGAAGCAACAAATACGGCTGCTGAAGCCGAAAGCCGTGTGCTCGACGCACAACCGGCCGCCCCGACTCTGAAGTTTCCGTCTCCTGCCGATGATGTCGATTAGGCGAAACAACGGCTCAGCTCTGCTGATTGTCATGGTCGTGGCCATCTCCCTGGGTGTTCTCGCACTCAGTTATTTCCGGGTGGCCCGCGAAAACCGCCACAGCGAAAAATGGTATGAACTGCGCAATGCTGCAATCGAAGCAGCCAGAACCATTCACGAAGAAGCCTACGCGACGCTTCACAAAGATCTGAAAAACTCGAAATCGCAGGCATTCTGGTTCATGCTCGGTGCCGTCAGCGGTGCCAGAAACGAACTGAAACTGCCATTCGCCAGCCAGAACCTTGACCGCATAATTCCCGATGGTTTTTCATGCCAGCACAAATGCGAGCTGAAGATAGTGAGTTTTAAAGCCGCTTCACCAGACGGTCGCCCTTATTTCGGGCGCAACGAAGGGCATGGAATCGTCGCCATTCAGACAAAAGTTGAAATCTTCGGCAATAGAGACCGGCAAAGACTTCCGGTAGCTCAATACTACCTCGAAATACAGCACGATTATCTGGTGGCATCGATGCTCAGTCCGGACAGCGATGGCTCGCCATTTAAAAACGCTCTGATGCTGCGCAGGCAACGCGAACATGATGGCAAAAATACCATTTCAGCCGGCAATCTGCAGCTTCTCGCCTATCAGACCGATGCTCCGCCATTGCCTGAAAAAATCGAAAATCTGCATGTCTTCGACCGCCATGCCCTGTGGGCCAGAAAAGATCTGACCTTTGAAGATCTCATAAGGCTGCGCATTGTCGACCCGCGCACCCGAACCCTCAATCTGAGCGGTATCAATCACTGCCGAGGCACAATCAGGCTTGACGGGCAGTGGCAGATTCGCGGGCAGGGCGTTCTGATCGCTGACAGTTTTGAAATAAACGATTCAATCAAAAAAAGCGAAGGCAGCGACCTCGCCATTTTTTATGCCCGCCGCGGAAAAATCAGGGTCAACACTGGCAATGAGATTCACGCTGCCCTGCTAGCAACCAACCAGAACGGCACCGGCACGGTTGAAGCGACCAGACCCCTCAATCTCAGCGGCATGATACTGGCCGACCAGCTGTTTTTTCAAAACTGGAGCCCGGATGAGCATATCATCGTTTATGACCGCACCCTTGCAGAACCAGAAAAGGCTTACCAGATAAGCATTTCACGCTGGGTAAACTACCGGCGCAGCGGAGAAACCTCGTGAAAAACTTTAAAAAAGCGGTTTTTAACGGGTTCATGCTGACCGAGGTGCTGCTTGCCATTTTTATTCTCGGTCTGACAAGTGTTTCGGCTTTTTATATGATTTCCGCGTCAGGGCGCGAAACGGCTAATTCCTATCATCAGCTGATCTGTGAACAGATCGGCCAGGAAGTAATAGAGGTTTTCAGAGCCATAGGCTTCAACCGCCTGTCTGAATGTCACGAGCAACAGATCGCCGGTTACCGGCTCAATGAATGGCAGTCAGCAGCAAATGCCGGTCAGAAGACGCGAATCATGCGCCCCGATATCTGCACGGCTTTCGAACGCAGAATCACCATGCAACTACTCGAAAAGGACGGCATCAACGCGATTCTGCTCAATGTCGCTGTCAGACCCCGGAATGGCGGCCCTGGCAGCGCCGCAGAATCGAATTATTCGGCAATTCTGGTGGAACAGCCATGACAGTAAATCACAGCCCCAGAAAAGCTCTGACGCTGATAGAAATCACCGTTGCCGTTGCCCTGTCGGCAATTGTCGGCCTCGCGGTTTTTACTCTCTACAGTGGCGGCGTAAAATCTTCGGTCAGCGGTGTCGTGAATCTTGAAATGCTCAGCGAGGGCCGCAAAATCGTCGCCCAGATTCGTGACGACCTCAAAAACAGCTGTATTCCGTATCATGGTGCATTTTCGCTCTCTTTCAACGACCTGCTGCAGATCGACTTCTCGCGCGAACGAGGTCTCGAGGGCGCTGAATTTTCACTTCTGCGTTTCCGCTACGAACCTGAATTTGTAAAAACGGGGCTGCCCGGGCCAGACTATCTGTTACGACCGCTGCTCGGCGTCAGATACCGCCTCGAAGCAGTCAAGGATTCGAATCTGCTCAGACTGGTTCGAGAGTCTGACCACGGCACCGATAAGGCCCGCCAGAAAATTCTCAGCGAACGAATCAGTTTTTTGAACATTTCGCCGGTCAGCATTTCAGGCCCTGCCAATGCCGAGAACTGGTTCTGGAATATCTCTCTCAGCCTGAGTCAGCACGCAGACATAACCGGAGGCGACAAGAATGGCACCGGCACCCATGCCCGCGGGGCCGCTTCCCTCGAATTCTACGATCTGGTCGCTTCAGAATTTTTCAACGCGATCAACAATTTCCGCCATTCGCCGCGCAACTGGCATACGGGGCTCACTCACCTTCCTGAATAATGCATTATCACCGAAGATTGCCCGGGATTTAATTAGTCTTTGCCCAGTATGCTGAATGTGATATCATCAGCCGCATACGCAGCATTTTCGCGCCTGATAAATAGAAATAACAAAACGCCTGCCCGAATTTTCTGCAGTCAGAATTAAATTAAACACCACAAAGCGCAGAAATTTGCCCTGTCCTGTTTCCGTAACAAATTTGAGGAGTGAGGAATCAATGAAAACCTGGAGAGAATCAGAGACCCTTGAAAACACCAGCGACATGGAAAAGGGCTGGCCATTGGCCCTTGCGGTCAACGAAGCCGCCCGCTGCCATCTGTGCCATGATGCGCCATGCAGCAAGGCCTGTCCGGCCGGAACCAACCCGGCAGAGTTTATTCGCAAGCTTCGCCTGCGCAATGTTAAAGGCGCGATACGCACAATCAAGGAAAACAACATTCTTGGCGGTGTTTGCGCCGTAGTCTGCCCCACTGAACAGCTTTGCCAGAAGGGCTGTGTCGCTGCCGGCCTAGACCGCGCGATCGATATCGGCAGAATTCAGAGATCTCTGATCGAGTATGGCTGGCAGATAAAGTTCAACCCGGTCGAAAGTGCCGACGCCAGACCCGGTAAAATTGCGATCATCGGCTCAGGACCGGCAGGACTGAGTTGTGCCGCCGAGGTAGCACGCAACGGCTATAAAGTTGAAGTATTTGAAGGCATGGATGAACCGGGCGGCGTGCTTCGCTACGGGGTTCCTTCGTTTCGCCTGCACCCAGACTTTCTTGACCGTGAACTTCAGGATCTGAAGACTCTCGGAGTAAAGATAACCTGCGGTAAACGTATCGAAAATGGCGGGGTCGATAAACTTCTGGCCAGTGGATATGACGCGGTTTTCTACGCGCCCGGCACCTGGAAACCGGTCGAGGCAAAAATTCCCGGCAGTGATCTTAAAAACGTCATCAGCGCCCGCGAATTTCTGGCTTCAATGCGCAACAACAGACAAAAAAGCCTTACAGCAATGGTGAAGGGCAAAAACGTTGCAGTTTATGGCGGCGGTTCGGTGGCCATGGATGCAGCAACCACGGCCAGAGCCCTTGGGGCAAACAAGGTCTATGTTATCTACCGCCGCAGTCTGCGTGAGATGCCAGCCGCGAAGCACGACCTCGACATGGCTCTGGCAAACAATGTCAGTATTCGCACCATGTCTGTAGTCACCGAATTGCTCGGTGAAAACGGCTGTCTGAATGGTCTTAAAGGCTGCGAAACCGACTGGAAAAAGGCTGGCGATACCTCGGCAGCCAATCTGATCAATGTGCCCGGCACAGAATTCAGACTTAAAGTCGACCTGTTCATATCGGCACTCGGCTATCAGCCTGAAAAGGAAACCGGCGAAGCGGGCAAACTGCTTAAATTGTCAGCAAAAGGTCTTGTTGAAACCAAAAAGGACGGGGTTTCAACCTCACACCCACAGATTTTCGCTGGAGGCGACATCGTTCGCGGGCCGGCCCTGGTTGTAGAAGCTGTGGCTGACGGAAAATCCGCTGGCAAGAACATAGTCAGCATGCTTGCCAAAGCAAAAAAATTGCCGGTTTCAGGCAGGGGAGGCAAATAATTATGGCCAGAATTCGCGATCTGTCGATTGATATTTGCGGAATCAAGTTTCCGAACCCTTTTTTATTGTCTTCTTCACCGGTTTCCAACACGGCCGAAATGGTTGCAAGAGCCTTTGATGCCGGTTGGGGCGGAGTAGCCTACAAAACAATCGCCCATGACCGAACTAAAATCATTCACCCCTCGCCACGCATGGCACCGTTCAATTACGAAAACAAAGGCCTCGTCGGCCTGCAGAATGTTGAGCAGACCACAGACCGGCCAATGGCAGACAACTGGTCAGATGTGCGCTGGCTGAAAAAGCATTACCCGCGCAACGTGCTGATTGTCAGCATAATGGGGTTTTCGCTGCAGGAATGGGTCGAACTCGCCAAAATGGGTGAAGACAACGGCGCCGACATGCTTGAACTGAATTTTTCATGCCCTCACATGACCGTCGAGGGTTCAGGCATGAAGGTCGGCCAGGCCATGGAACTGATAGAAAAATTCACATCAGCGGTGCGAAAAACCGTAAAAATACCGATTCTTGCAAAGCTGACCTCAAATGTCACCGACATAACGGTTCCGGCGCTTTATGCGCAACGAGGCGGCGCTGACGGCATTACCGCAATAAATACCGTCAGGGCACTCACCGAGATTGGCCTCGATGACTTTGTTCCCAGACCCAACATTTCAGGAAAAGGCGCCATGAGTGGCATGTCAGGCCCGGCAATCAAGCCTGTCGGCCTGAAATGCGTTACCGAACTGGCTCAATGCCGCGAACTGAAGATTCCCATTATCGGCTGCGGCGGAGCTGAAACCTGGGTAGACATGGCCGAATACCTCCTGTGTGGCGCATCTGCGGTGCAAGTTACCACCGGCATTATCCACTATGGCCAGCGCATTGTCGAAGACATGGCCGAAGGCCTTTCAGACTGGATGGACGAGCGAAAATTCAAAAATCTGAGCAGCATTATTGGCAAGTCTCTTAAAAATGTTGTTTCAACCGACGCTTTCGACCTTAACAGACAGGGCGCCGCTGAATTCGATCTGGAAAAGTGCATCGGATGCGGCCAATGTTACATAGTCTGCCAGGATGCCGGTGGTCAGAATCTCGGCTGGAACAGCAAAAAGCGCCGACCGGAAGTCAACAGCGAACGCTGCCTCAGCTGCATGATCTGCAGCATGGTCTGTCCTGTCGACGGCCTGATAACCTACCGGCATGTTCCGGGTAAAAAAGAGGTAATGCCGGCACGGATGAAATAACTGGCAATCCCTTATCAAAACCACAATTCTGCTTACATTTCTTTACACTCGTTACGATTACTTAACGCGATAAACCGGGCATTTCAGTCGAAATTTATATCAGGGAGGTTAAGTTGCCGGCAAAAACGGCAATGCTTCGAGGAATCAATTTCGGCGAAAAGTGAATGCTCAGGAGGCATTTATGAGTGTTAGCAGTATTTCAGGGAACTCAGTCTGGACACAG
>CAZFUG010000063.1:11008-18148 GCA_964522035.1 uncultured bacterium | reverse complement strand
CAACGCTGGCTGCTATCTTTGTCGTATATTTTGCCTTTGGCCTGGGTGATTCTTTCAGCCAGAGCAATGGCAGTCGCTTTTTGCGGCTTGATTTCGTGCCTGGCGAGCTTGAAGGTAATGCTTCAGAGCAGCACGGGCGATATATTCTGTCGTTCGATGGCGCAATCAAGGCAAAAGTCTGCAGGGAGTCGTCGATTCCTTTGTTTTACACCGATATTCTCGGCGCCAGAGTCGAGAGTAATCCTTTTCTGATGAACTTTGAGCGTGGGCCGGTAAAAATGGCGAGATTAACCCAGATATCAGAGAATCCGCCAGTTTTGCGGGCAACTTTTTTTCTTAAAAGGTCTTTGCTGCCAACCATTAAATATGTAAAAAATTCTATGGAAATCACCTTTATACAGGGTGAAGAAAAAAATCAGGCCGAAAAGCGCGACTCTTACTCTCTGATCGACCCGGCTGAGAAGAAAAAGGCAGCTGTGAAAAAGCCGGCTGATAATGCTGCGAATGTGACCCCCGCTTCCCATGAAGATCCTGCTGATGAACCGACGCGCATCAAGGTTACCAATTCTGATGCGGCGACTCTGATGCGTGAACTTGCAAGACAGACCGGCAAGTCGATTCACTTCCGCGACCCGGTACAGACAAGAATTGAGCTCGACATTGCCGCTGCTGACCCATTTGCTGCTTTGAATCAGATTGCCGAGCGCACAGGTTATGCAATAACTGTAGAAGATGGAGACATCTGGGTTTCGCGCCTCGAAAACCCCTTGTTGAAAATATCCGAAAAAGACCAGGTTGAGGGTGCGGATCTGTCTAATCTTGCATTGGGCGATGTTTTGCGGGCGCTCGGGCAGATTGCTGAAGTGAACATCGCTCTCGACAAATCGCTGGAAACCGTCAAGGAACGCAAGGTTAATATCTATTTCCAGAAGATCAGCATTCGCAGAGCTTTTGAAACTCTGATGAAAGTGCATGAGCTTTTTCTCGCTGTCGTTGACGAAAAAACGCTTCTGGTGATGACCCTTGAGAATTCGAGACAGATTGAAGGTAAGGTCGTAAGGATTCTGCCCCTGCAGGTGCCTTTCGACAAACTGAATTCAATCATCTCGGAGTCTGTCAGCAGCGACATTACCGCCAGAGTTAAAACTCAGGAAGACCTCGGCAACCTCATTCTGACAGGTGACAGGGAGGCGGTCGATATTTATGAAACAGCCGCCAGAAGCCTGGAAGGCAAAATGATGACCGCTGGCGATTCTTTTTCTCGCGAATATTTCAACCCTCTTAACACCAAGCCCGAAGACCTGATTACTTTGATAAAAGAGAACCTTGGTGAAAAGGAAGGCGTCAAAATCACTTTTGACAAAAGAACTGACATGGTTCTTATTTCTGGCCCCTCCACATCGGTTACCCGCGTTGTCGAGATGGCCAGAAGGCTTGACCTCGACCCGACCCGCCAGGCCCTGATTCATATCAGGCTCATTGAAATCAAGCGCAAAGATATGGAATCAATGGGTATAAAGCTGCCTGATCAGTTGGCCCAGACCAGCGATATTGCAAATTTCAGCGCTTCTAGCATTGTAATTCCTGCAAACTTCAGCGCTTTTCAGGATAACAACCGCATAAAAACCCTTGCCAATCCGACTTTGAGGTGTATGGATAAAGAAGAGGCCAGCATCGATATTGTTGAAAAAATACCCATCAAGAATGCGACCACCAACTTCATTTCGACAGGCAACTCAAGCCCTTCAGTTTCCATAAGCGATAACTGGAGTGAGGCTGAAGTCGGTATCAAATTGAATGTTCAACCCTTTATTCATCAGGACAACGAAATAACCATGAAGGTCGACATCGACCTGACCGAATTGCTAGATATCATCGAAACCAGGCCATGGACCGCTCAGCGAAAGATTAAAACCATGGTAAGGGTCAAAGATAAAGAAACGGTGGTCATCGGTGGTCTGATTCGCAACAAAAAAACGACTACCAAACGACCTCTGCCGTTTATCAGCAAAATACCTATTCTGCGCAAGTTCGCCAGAAAGATTGAACATAATTCAGACACGGAAGAAAAGAGCGAAATGGTGATTCTCATCACTCCGAATGTTGTCGATTCAGCTGGCAAGAATGTTACGCTGTCGAGTTCTGAGGCTGGAATTAAAAAAGCCGATCTTAGGAACTGAAACCAGAAATTAAAAATATGCTAAAGGCCAGGCGAAATCTGATTTTTCTCGCAGTGTTTGCCGTTGCCGTTATCTGGGGCTTCATCGGCGAATCTTCTGCATTAGAATCATCTGACCAGGCGACAAATGAATTTCTTGTTAAAGAAATGGCAAGGGTCATTAAAGTTCTCGAGCCGGTCAGAAAACCTGATTCAAACAGGCCGTCTGAAAGTAATTCAGAAATACCGGAGTTTGCCAGGCCGGTTGCCGACCGTGGTCTGCTGAAGAGCCTTCCTGATGGACAATGGCTGTGGAACAAGCAGATAACAAGAGCAGAGGGATTGTTTTATTTTGCCAGACTGCTTGAAAAGCTGAGTGACGAGCTTATTCTTTACCCGGTTCTGATAAGTGTTGAGCCTGATTTCAATGATATTCCGGCTGCTCACTGGCTTTTTGATTCTCTGAAGCTTCTGGCGGGCACCGGTTCACTCAATGGTTTTGGCACAAAGCGACTCAACCCTGATCAGGCAATGAGCTTCAGTGAAGTTAAGAAGGTCGGCAGTTCAATAATTGAATATCTGGGTTCAAACTGTCTGTTGCTGGTTTTTGACGGTAAATCAGGCAGAATAAGAACAAAAGGAACTTTGAAGCCTGTAGAAATCAATGGCTGGCAGTATTCATTCAATAGAAAGAACTGGTATGAAGTTGACCCGGAAGGGAACTTCATTCCGGATTTTCGCTCAGGAAAAATTCAGAATATCTACTTCATGAACGAAAATTATGTTCAGACCGGTTCTTATGAACTCAGAGAAGGCCTTGCATCGGCAGGCATGATCAAGATTCAGAAAAAATACCGGTCCGGGGAAATCTACTCGCAGAGCAGGCCTGTCACAGAAAAAGAAGGCCTGGTAAAAAGCCGCGAAGCATTGCGGAACCGATTGAAGGAACTGGCGCTGCCGGAACGAAAAGCGGAGCCGGACGTGCAGAATCGAAGAAACGAAGCTGAAGCAATGCCGAAGAATGATTCTGCTGCAGATGAGCAAAAGGCTTTGCGTGAAACAATCGGCCGGCCAGTCGTCGAAGAGCCCGCGACTGAGAACCTTTCGGAAATCTGTGAAGAACCGCCGGCAGCTGTTACTGATAATCCGAAAACCAGCCCGGATGAAAAATATGAAGGGGCGGTTCTTGATGCCGTAACCGGAAGCCCGGTCAAGGGTGCTTCTGTTTTAATTGCAACAAGGCAGCTGACAACCGATGAAAATGGAAAATTTTTCTTCTCTTCTGGTTCGGGTGAAGTTCTTGATGTGACCGTCTACTCAGAAGGTTATGAAGCTCTGTCGTTACGGCATCGAACCGGCTACCGGAGCGGTCCTTTAAAATTGAGTCTCAAGCCTGTTTTGACAACTGTTTCCGGTAAAATGCTGCATTCAGAATCAGGCGAACCAGTTGGCAAAGTTCTGGTCAAGATCGGCACCAGAGCTACCAGAACAGACTCTGAGGGCAATTTTTCTTTCAAGGGAGTAAAATCCGGTTACCATCAGCTCTCGTGTTTTGCCAGAGGGTTCATGGAAGCCCACGAAATCATTCACGTGGGCAATGAGCCGGTAGACGATCTTGCCGTAAAACTGCGCCCGGTATTCGAAGAATACGCGTCCGGAATGTAAGCTCAGATCAGTTTCCTGCATGCCTGCCATCATGCAGGATCTTGTTTATAATTCTCACCCAGACTTAGTGGCCTGTCACACACAACAATTGCATGGTTCTCTTTCATTCCCGCACTTGTGCCCGGGAGTGGTTAGCGTGAATCTTGCCTTAAACCGCTTAGATCCATGCCACCGTAGGGATGACGGGTAAATTGCTGATTGATAATCGACTCTGAGCAGTGGTTTTTGACCGGAAACCTGGTAATTACAGGCCGGCCTGGAGTTCTTTTATCAGCGAACCCAAGACTCCAAAAGCTTCTATCCGACTGGGAAAAAAGGTTTCGCGAGCGTATATCAGCGGCTCGGTGCTTTTTATAAAAAGCTTTTCACGCATATGTTCGACAAAATTGCGGATATCGAGATTGGTCATGGCGCCATTGCGGCCGGCACAAAGACGTTCGATATAGGAAGTTTCGAGAGAAAGAGTCTTCATTAGACTGCTGGTGACCAGTTTCCAGTCGTTCCAGGTTATTTTTTCGTCAGGCCTGATTTTGTTACCGGTATCGGCGCATCTTACCCCAAGCGCTTTGAGCGGCGCAATTGCCACGTAGACCGGGTGATTCAGCGGAACATCAGAGAAATAGTCTGACGCAGAAACGCCGGGGGCTTTTGCCAATGGCTTTTCGAAAAACGGGTTCGGAAAAATCTCCAGGCCAGGCTGACTGAATGATTCCTGAAAGAATGTCTCAAGCCTGACTGCCTGTTCGCTGCTGATTGTTGCTTTGTCATCGGAAATCTGAGCAAAGAGCTGAAAAAATACGTTGTCCAGCTCGTAATGGGGAATTTCGAGCTTTCGAGCCAGAAAAGCCCTGAAGTCAGACCATCTGGCGGTGCTTTCGTCAGCAGGCAAAGGATTGGAAATGTATAATGCCCCGGAAAGACCGAACAATAAGGCCAGAAGAAATAATACTGTAAGTTTGCGATAGGCACAGAGAAGCTTTCGCAGAGTTACTTTCTTTGGCCTGGCAGCGGGTTCAGGGTTCTGATAATCGTCACCGGAAGAAACTGCAGTGCTGATGGTTTCGGTTTCAAGATGGGAAAATCGGGTAGAACGACCACAGCCTCCACAGAATTTCGCAACAACAGGGTTGCTGCGTTTGCAGAAGCTGCATTTTTTTACCTGTTTAACGGTATTGATCTGAGTTTGACCCTTATGCAGCAGATTGCTTTGCATATTAGATCTATCGGCAGGTTGTCTGTTTCCTGCCAGAGATTACTTCGCCGGCTGCGGTTTAAAATCCTGTGCCACCATAAAGATTTCGCGGCTTCGCGACAATGAGGCTTTGGGGTTGAAAGATTTGGCGAAGCCAAAAAGCTTGCGTGTTCTCTGGAGCAGCTGCTGATATTCGACCCCTTCAAAAACCTTGGCGACAAAATTTCCGCCAGGTTTAAGAAGTTTCTCGGCAATATCGAGAGCGAGATGCACGAGAAGTGCCGAATTCTCGGTGTCGGCGTAATGCACCCCGGTAGTATCGGGGGCCATGTCGCTCAAGATCAGATCAAGGCCGTTTGGTGCCAGTTCGATGATTTTTTCCTGGTTCTCGGGGGCTCGTATGTCGCCTTGAATAATGGTTACCCCTTCGATTGGTGCGATTTCGAGAAGATCGATGGCGATGATTCTGGCCTTGCCATTGACTTTTCGCAGAGCATACTGGCTCCAGCTGCCGGGAGCGGCACCGAGATCGAGAATCTTCATGCCCGGCTTTATCAGCCGGTATTTCTGGTCGATCTCTTCAAGTTTGTAAGCAGCGCGCGAACGATAGTCGTCAACCCGCGATTTCTGCAGATAGTGGTCGTTGAGGCGGTTTTTGAACCAGGCTTTGGTCATCAGTTAAGATATTCTTCGGTCAGTTTGATATTGTTGATTCTTTTTTCCGGCCGCTCACTTATGGTTTTGGCTTCTTCAATGTAGCGGATCAGAGCATCGCGAACCAGCAGTTCCATTTTAGTGCGGCCTTTAAAGTCACGTAGAAGTGTATAGCCGTCGCCACCCGCAGCAATGAAGTCATTCAGGGCAACCTTGTATACCTTTTCTGCCTGAAGGTCTTCGCCACTGTCGGTTTCGATTTTTACAATACGTTTCATCGGCACCTGTGAAGGGTCATAGGTGATTTTCATGCCTGATGGAAGAAGAAAGCCGTAGTCCGGGCCAACTACGAGTTTGAGGCCATCGGCCTTCAAATTGTAATTATCCATGGCAAAGGCTTTGTCTTCGGCATCGATGACCTTGGCTTCGTTCGAAAGCGATCTTTCGATGAGGTCGCGAAGCTGAAACCCATTCATCTCGATCACTTCGATAAAATTGTCGAAGGGCTGAACCATGAATGCATCTTCGACAGTTATTTTGCCCTTCTGAAAAGGCTGTCTGACGCCACCGAAGTTAATGAACGCGAAATCAGCACCGGAATACTTGCGCATCGCATCTGCTATCAGCGAGCCTTCTGGTGAGTCGCCGCCGCTGACGCCGCGATAAAGCCCGACCGTGGTCTCACCTATGACTCTCTGCATCTCAATTTTGAGATCTTTGAGGTAGCTGTCTTCGATTTCTTTAATTCTGGCGTTTTCTCCGATTTTTTCGAGGTAAAGAGGCGTAGAAGTTAAATGAATGGTGGGTCTGGCAGGGTCTTCGAGGTTAATTTTAACGACCGACGCATGTTCACATGAGCTGCCGCTGTGAACGATAGCCGTGTTGAAGGGCTCTGCCCAGGTGATTTCTTTTTTCAGCGCGTGTGTATGGCCGCCTAGAATCAGATTTATGCCTTCGACCTGAGCCGCAAGTTTCACATCAGCGTCGAAGCCGAGATGAGAGAGCAGAATGATAAAATCGGCGCCGCCCTTGCGCAGTTTTTTGATAAGCGGCGGCAGGATCGGGGTTGGATCAGCAAAAACAACATCTTTGACGTTCTTTTCAAACGAAATGGTTGCTGTTTCTGGTGTGTCAACGCCGATAACTCCGATTTTACGGTTCTTATGGCTGAAGATGGTGTAGGGCTGAGCAAAACGCAGGAGTCTGCCATTGGCTTTTTCAAACACATTGCAGCAGACGACCGGAAAGTCGCGTTTTTCCATCTGTTCAACCAGATTCTGATATGAATAATCAAATTCGTGATTGCCGATAGTAACCGCTGCGACCCGCAGGCGATTAAGCATGTCGATCATAACCGCACCTTTAGTTCTGTCGACAATGGGGGTGCCCTGAAAAAAGTCACCAGAATCAATATACATAATTCTGGCATCAGAATTTTCCTGGTCAGATTTGTAACTGTCGATAAGGTTCT
>CAZFUG010000063.1:0-10998 GCA_964522035.1 uncultured bacterium | reverse complement strand
CGTATCCACCCATCAGGGGCCGCGGATCAGCTTTGGCGGTCGGGTCCGGGTGCGCATTTATCGCCCCATGGACATCGCTGGTATGAAAAAGAATAAATTCGGCCGCAGAAGCCGAAAACACCAGAGAAAAAAAGAAAAATGCCAGCAGGCAGTAAAATTTTACGCCTCTGATACGCAGATGCTGTCTAACCATTCCAGGCTCCTTGTGTAAGAAAACGCCGTTTCCTTGTTTTATTTTGCTGTTTTTATTTCGTGTTCTTCGATGACCAGTTCTATTTGTCTCTTGTTGAGCGAAATAAAACCGGCATGAATGATATGGCTGGTGCGCAGGTCAGTGATGATTGCATCTGTAATCGGCAGAAAATCGCGCGACTGGCTTTCGGTGTTCAGAATATCAGAAAGTCTGCTGTTTTCTATAAGATGCAGGTTTCCCTGAATTTTATGCTGAGAAGTGAAGATTACCACTTTCAACTGATCTTTTCGTGCTTTCATTTTTTTCCTCCAGGAAGAACGACTTCGGCAAATCGGCCTTCGGCCTCGGCAAGAACCGAACCATCAGGCAGAATCACCGAACTGCGTGCGAAGTAAAGATTTTTCCTCTGACCAACCAGAGTTGCGGCGAATTTTAAGGGAACGCCTACCGGAGTTGGCCTGAGATAGCGAATGTGCATGTCTGCGGTTACCGCGAGAATATCTTTCTGGGCGCCCATGACGGCATAGGCCATTGCCTCGTCGAGAAGGGTGCTGAGTATGCCACCATGAACGATGCCGGCGTAGCCCTGGTAGGCAGGGCCAGGCACCCAGGTGAAGGTACATGTATGGCCTTCGACAGACTTTTGCACCGGAATATGCAGGCCGCTTTTATTTCTTGGGCCACAGACAAAGCAGTGGTCGTTATCGATAAGGTTGAGACCTGAGAGATTGCGTCTTTCTATGGCCTTGCGGCTGTTTGAAACCGCCTCAAAAACTTCGGGCCGGTTGAGTGCAACTGGAGTAGAGAGTGTGCCGCGTTCGTAGAGCATGATGTTTTTTTCTTCAAGCCTGACCTTGATGGTTTCAAAGCTTGGCACATCAAAATTGCCGTGTGCCGGGTCGCCAGTCAAAATGGGAACTGACCCAAGGTCATTGAGACCGGCTTCGACAAGTTCAGGAAAACGATAGCAAAGATGCGGTGGCAGCGAAATATGGTGAACCGGGAAGGCTTCCCGCAATGCCACAATTGTTTTTCTGACGGCGGCGAAACTCATTGGTGGGCGATCTGGCATGGAACAGCCGGGCGAGGGCTGGAAAGGAGTCAGTCTTACATCCTGCAGGAGCGGGTCGGCTGTGCAGAATCTGCCGGTTTCGGCGATAAATTTGAGACGTTCTTCTTCAGTTTCGCCAATTCCGGTGACAAAGCCAAGAGAGTAGGGGATGCCGGCGGCATGCAGCCCTTCGATGCAGGCTTTACCGGTGCTTGGATTACGGTTACGCGATTTTTCGAGCGACTGGCCTGGGTTTGACAGGGTGGCGCAGACCAGGTTGAGTCTGACCGAGCAACCGGCGTTAATAAATCTTTCCATGGTAAACGCATCGAGATAACCCACCTCGAGCACGGGTAGAAGGTTCTGGGCAAGAGCTTCACGGCAGGCCGCATTTAAATAATCGGCGAAAGAAGCGAAACCATTCTGGTGCAGAGCGATCTGGATGTGTGGAAAATCCTGAGGCGCTTCTCCCGCGATAAAAATAACTTCGGTTGCGCCGCGTCTGGCGATATCGGCGACCTTTTCCTTCAGTTCGTCAATAGACAGAAGCGGGGCGTCTTCTCTGAAAAAAGAACAATAGCCGCAGCTCTGGTGGCAGGTGCGGGTCAGTTCGATATATGCACTTAAAACATAAGATATTGAAACGCTGTTATTCATGGCACTAAAGTTACCACAATCCTTAAAAAAAATAAAATGGCAAGATTTTGGGAACCTTGCAGAAGGTTACCGGTCTAAGAAGTTAGAAAACAGGAGGTGAACTTTACCGTGCCCAGAATCCGGTGCCTGCTTTTAGTGCTGCTGATAAGCCTTTCGACAGCACTGTATGCCCAGTCATTTTCCGTCAGTGCTGAAGTTGACCGTAACCAGATAGGTTTCGGTGAGTCTCTCAATCTGGTAATTACCGTTTCACAAAGTTTGAGTGCCGGAGTTAATCATCGAATAAGCATTCCGGCCGTATCCAGTATTCCTGGTTTTGATATTGCCGGTACCCGCAGTGGTCAGAGCACCTCTTTTGTTAATGGCGTCGGCCAGACGCAAAGTCAGATTTTATATGAGCTTGTGCCGCAGAATGCCGGCAAAATAACGATTCCCGCATTTTCGTTCAAAGACCCGGAAGGTAATATTCATAGCACAAAACCCATCGAGGTCGAGGTGCTCCCGGCAGCGCCAGAGCCAGAAAAACCGGTGGAGCCTTCGTCGGCAAAAGAATCGCGCAATGACACTTCAGTGTCTTTATTCAGAGCGTTGCTTCTGCTGGGAATAATACTCGGTGGTCTCGTAGCTTTGCCTTTTATTCTCTCTGCTTTTATAAATCGGAATCCAGCATCTTCTACTGCAGAAGGTAAAAGCGAAACTGTCGCGTCGGGTTCTGTATCTGGTCAGGTAGCTCCACGAGCCGCAAAAGGCTCTGGTGACCAGGTTCAGGTTGAGGATGCGGTGGTGGTGGAACAGGTGGGCTCTGCTGCCAGAGCCAGACCTACAAAAATCAATTTTGCCGATGCGGTTGCAAAGCTTAAACGTGAGTTTCATGACGCCGACAGCGCATTTTATCGGCGCTATTTCGAACTGTTCAGACAGGCGATACTCAGTCAGTCATCCACTCTCACAGATAATATGACTGCAGATGAGCTGTTCCGAAAAATAAGTGAAATGGTGACGATCGAACGGGTTACTGCTGCATCACACCGTCTTGCGGTTGATCTTGAACAGGTTATGTATGCCAATCGTCCGCCGGCGCGGGCTTTTTCGGTAATCGATGCCGATGCCAACGAAATAATCAGAGCCATAAATGAATAATGGGAGTTTTGTATGAGTCAGACAGCTGATTTAGCCAGAAGAATTGAAGAAGCCGGGCAGTTGGTCGAAAAAATCCGCAGCCAGACCAGAAAAGTTCTGGTTGGTCAGAATGACCTGCTTGAAAGTCTCATTCTGGCGCTGGTGTCGGATGGGCACATTCTGCTTGAAGGGGTTCCCGGGCTTGCCAAGACCCTGGCGATCAAGGCGCTTGCCAGAACCGTAAAAACCGGTTTTTCGCGGGTGCAGTTTACCCCCGACCTTTTGCCGGCAGACCTGATCGGCACAAGAGTTTTTGACCAGCGCAACGCCGAGTTTCAGACGCACAAGGGGCCGATTTTTTCGAATTTTGTTCTTGCCGACGAAATAAACCGTGCTCCGGCCAAGGTGCAGAGCGCCCTGCTTGAATCGATGGAAGAACGCCAGATTACTATCGAGCGCGAGACTTTCAAGCTGCAGGAACCCTTTCTTGTACTGGCCACCCAGAACCCGATCGAGACTGAAGGCACTTATTCCCTGTCTGAAGCGCAGGTAGACCGTTTTCGGTTCAAGGTAATCGTTAAATATCCATCTTTTGAAGAAGAACGAATGATCGTTAAGCGTATGGGGCTTGCCGAAAAAAGCCATCAGATCGACATTGTCGAGCCGGTGATCGATGCCGAGGGAATTATCTCTCTGCGCCAGCTCGCCAGAGAAGTCTATGTCGACGATAAAATCGTTGAATACATTCTCAGAATCGTCGACGCAACCAGGTTTCCTGAAAAATACAATCTGCAGCTGAAGAGCTACATCAGGTTCGGAGCCTCGCCGCGCGCTTCTATTTATCTGACGCGTGCTGCCCGCAGCCGGGCAATGATCGAGGGGCGCACCTATGTCAAACCCGACGATGTCAAGGCGGTCATGACCGAAATTCTGCGTCACCGAGTCATTCCGACCTATGAGGCCGAGGCTGACGAAATTGATTCAGACGAACTCGTCAGAAGAATAAAGGAAGGAGTAGCGGTGCCCTGAGGGCCTGCAAAAGTTTCGCATGCTTCCAAAGGAACTGCTTAAAGAGGTTCGCCGCATCGAGATCAAAACCGGGCATCTCGTCGACTCCCTCTATTCTGGCGGTTACCGGTCTGTCTTCAAGGGTAGAGGCATAGAGTTCGCCGGAATCAGGGAATATTATCGTGGCGACGAATACCGGTCGATCGACTGGAAAGTCTCAGCGCGCACCGGAAAATTCCATGTCCGCGAGCACATTGAAGAGCGCGAACTGCAGTTGGTAGTTGCCCTCGATCTTTCGGCTTCGATGGCTTTCGGTTCAGGCAGCCGCGAAAAACGCGAGAGCGCCGTCGAGTTTGCCGCTGCCATGAGTCTGGCTGCAGAGCGCAACAACGACCGTGCCGGTGTTTGCCTGTTTACCGACAGGGTAGAAAAATTTATTCAGCCTGCCAAGGGGCGAACCCACGTGCTGCGCCTGATTCGAGAACTTCTCTACTTTATGCCGCAGCAGCGCAAAACCGATCTGCGGGCACCGCTCGATTTTCTCAACGCGTCATTGAACCGGCGCTCGATAGTGTTTCTGGTAACCGACGGTCTGACGATTCAGCCGCTTGAACGTGAACTGCGTATCGCAGCAGCCAAGCATGATCTGATCATGGTTCTGGTAAGAGACCCGCGCGAAAATCTGCTGCCCGATGTTGGCCTGATCGAGATCGAAGACCCCGAAACCGGTGCCGAAATGATGTTCGACACGTCTGATCGCGCGGCAGTAGAAGAGCTTGCCCGGCGTCAGAACCTGCTCGATGAAGAATTCATGAAAACCTGCCGGAAACTCGGCCTCGATGTAATCAGGCTTACGGCGGGAGAGTCCGTAGTTAAACCAGTTTGCCGGCTTTTTTCCGAACGTGAAAGAAAGATGGCAATGCAGAGATAACGCGAGGTAAATATGAACAGTCTCAGAGGAATTACAAGAAAAATCGATGCGATGCTGCTGATGATCATTGCAGGCCTGGTGCTTGGTCTGGCAATTTCATATAACTATTATCAAAGCCGCAAAATGACTGTGTCCGAAAATGAAGATCTGGCTGCCAATCTTCTCGCCTACGGACTTCCGGCTGAGGCAGCCCGTGTGCTTGAAGAGAATATAAGGCGTCAGCCGCTTTCAGACCGCAGCATGAAGCTTCGCAAAGCCCTTGTAGATATCTATATGTCAGAGTTGAACGATTATGATAAAGCTCTGACCGAACTGGTTTTTCTTAAAACACATACGCCTGCTTCAGAGATTGCCAGTGCCTCTGAAGAAAAAATCAGATACTGCCTCAATCGTCTTGGGCGGGTTTATGATGTGGAACGCAGCAGAATGCTTGCGGGCGGCGAAAACCCTGTCATTAACAATGTCGCTTCGCATACGGTTGTAAGATTGGGTAACCGACATGCGCTCAGTGTTGACGATCTCAAGATGCGTCTGCGCACGATGAATATCTCTGAAACGCAGCTCAATAAGGAAACTGTCGATGGTGTCATAAGCGCCATGACCCAGGAACTTCTCCTTAACCGGGCCGCTGAACGCGAGAACCTGAAAAAAGATCCTGAATTCATTGCCCGGGTAAGAAAGTTTGAAAACAGTCTGGCAATCAGCACCTACCTTAACAATCGTTTGTTTAAAGATAAAAAACTTGATGAACAGCAGCGGCAACAGGCCCTGGCCGACGAAATCAACCGACTGGCTCAGGCAGAGGCGATGACGATCAATCGTGACGTTGTCAATGCGGCTTTTCCGGGGCTGGCTTCGAGTTCTGCAAGCCTGACCGGTGAAGGTTCTGGAAATTAACCATTAATAGAATATTTCTGGCCATGAATAAAATGCAGATGCGCAAACAGGTTCTTCCATTATTCAGCCTGAATGCCACGGCTCCGGCCGTGGTGGCTTCGGCTGCGCTTCTGCCACCGGGCGAAGAGATTTTCGATATCAGACCGGCAGTTCAGATCCCGTGGCCATGGTGGGAAACAGCCTTCGATGCTTTTCTTACAGTTCTGCTTTTCTGGCTGCTCTGGCTTTTTTACAAGTGGCTGATGAGCCCGGTTACAAGAGTTCAGCGAGCCATCGTTCAGTCGCCGCAAAAACAGGCTTTGCGAGCGATAGAGCGTCTGAAGCTGTCGCCGGTCTGGCGACACAGGCAGATGAAAGAAATCTGCGAAACCATGGCGGTCATTCTCAAAACCTATGCCCATGAGGCTTTCAGTCTTGGCCCGGGTGCTTCTTCAACGACCGATGAGCTGTTGATAATCCTTGACCGGTCGACCATTGCCGGTGATGTTTACGGACAAATACGTGAACTGCTGCTTGCCTGCGACCTGGTGAAATTTACCGGCAGAGAGTCTGCAGATATCGATCCTGAAGTATTGCTGACAACTCTGGCAAATCTGGTCAGGCGGGAGGCATGGCTCAGATGAGATGGAACAGCCCGGAATTTATTCTTCTGCTGCTTCTAATTCCGCTTGTCGGTTGGTACAGGCTGTATCTCAGCAGAAACCTGAAAAGAGGCGGAATCAGATTTGCCCAGGGTTTCACGCTGGCGTCGGGCATAAGAAGCTGGAAAGTCAGGCTGGCTTTTATTCCCGATCTGATGCGCTCGGCAGTTCTGCTGCTGCTGGTTTTTGCCATGATGCAGCCACAATACGGTCAGGAACATGAGAACGTCACCCGTCAGGGCATCGATATCATGATCGCTCTTGACGTTTCTGGCAGCATGGCGGCCGAAGATTTTAAGCCGAACCGCATCAAGGCGGCGCAGAAGATAACCGAGAATTTTATCAGCGGCATCAGCGACCACCGCATCGGTCTGGTGGTTTTTGCCGGTCTGGCTTTGACTCAATGTCCGTTAACCATCGATTATGGTGTGGTAACAGAGCTTTTGCGGCGAACTTCCCTGCAGATGCTGAAATATGACGGTACAGCCATTGGCGATGCTATTGTCAACGCGGTCTACAAGTTTTCGTCTGAAAGCCGGGAAAAACGTGACAAGGTGGTCATCCTTCTCAGTGATGGCGAAAACAACTCTGGTATCGATCCGCACGAAGCGGCTAAAATTGCCGCAGAGAAAGGTGTGAGAGTTTATACGATCGGTGTCGGCAGTCTCGAAGGGGCGCCGATCCCGGTTATTCAGAACGGTTACAAACAGTATGCCAGAAATCCTGATGGCACGCTGTATATTCCCAAGATCGATGAGCAGCTGATGAAGGATATCGCTTACATTACAAGGGGGCAATATTTCAGAGCTACCGACAATAAAGCTCTCGAAGAGATCTATAAAACCATTGCCACGCTTGAAAAGGGAAAAATCGACGTTAATAAAACGATTCAATACTCTGAGCGTTTTTTCTGGTTTCTGGCTCCGGCTTTTGTACTGCTGCTCGTTGAAATGTATCTGCGCAGCCGCGTTTTTCAGAGGTTATTCTGATGCTGATGTTTCGTGCTTTTGAATATCTGCCGCTTGTCTGCCTGGCTCTCTGCTGGGTAGTTCTGCTATGGCGGCACGCCGCGGCTGAAATGCTCAAAAGACGGTCATTGTTCGCCACCGCTGAGATGTATCGCCGCATAACCGGCCATAAGCCCACCCGGCGCCCGGTGTTTAAATGGCTTGCCATCATTGCCGGTCTGATCATGATCGGAACAGGTCTGCTGAGGCCGCAGGGCGGTTACCATGAAGAGGCAATCATGGGCGAAGGCCTAGATCTCGTGGTTGCACTCGACATTTCAAAATCAATGTATTCAGATGATATCGAAGGTAACAGCCGCCTCGATGTGGCCAAGGCAATTCTCGGGCGCATGGTGAACGGACTTCGCGATGACCGGCTTGGCCTGGTGGTTTTTGCCGGCGAAACCATGATACAAAGCCCGCTTTCTTATGATAAAAACGCGTTTCTCACTTTTCTCGAAAGAGTTAACCCGAATCTGCTGGCCAGGCAGGGAACTAACCTCGCCGGGGCCATTCAGACGTCTCTCGACCGTTTCGACATGACCGCCTCGCAGTCAAGGGCAATTCTGCTGATTTCTGACGGCGAAGACGAAAACCGCGAACGGCTTGAGAATGCGATTGCTGAAGCCTCCAGAAAAAATGTGCAGGTGTTCACGGTTGGCATTGGCAGTGAAAAAGGTGGTTATATTCCTGAGGGCCGAACCTGGTTTGGTGAGGTGGTTTATAAAAAGCATCAGGGCAAAACCGTAATAACGCGGCTGAATGAAGCGAATCTCAAAGAAATTGCCGCCCGTACCGGTGCTTCCTACTTCCGTGCTTCTGATATTTCAAGCGCCCGCGAAGTCATTGCCGGTCTCGACGGTATAAAGCGGGTGGCAGTAAGCGGCGGAACGCGGCTGACCAGGAGCGAACTCTATTTCTTTCCGGTTTTGCTGGCTTTTCTGATTCTGCTGATCGAATGGATGGTGTCTGAGCGGATACCTTATGAGCGCGAAAAAGATCATTGGCTGAAGCGAATATGAAAAGAAAAATTTATGTCGGCATTATGTTGATCTTTGCCGGGCTGGCGTGCAGTCAGCATGTTTTGGCGCACCCGTCTTTCAACGTCGGGCAGGCACTTTCTGCCCTTGAGAAGGGTGATCTCGAAACTGCTGAGGCTGAACTGCAGAAGGCTCGCTTTGCCATGCCTGATAACCCGGATATACAATATAATCTGGGAGTGGTGAGCTATCGCAAACGCGACTATGCACTCGCGGCCAGACATTTTGCCATGGCTGCAGCCGATCAGGATTCTTCAGAGACCAGATTCAGCAGTCTTTACAATATGGGCAATGCCACTTTTCGCATGGGTGATTATGCTGCAGCCGTATCTGCCTACGAAAGCTGCCTTGAACTGAAAAAAGACGAGCAGGCCGAATATAATCTCAAGGTTGCCAGAGAAAAACTTCAGAAGCAGCTCGAGAAACAGAAAAATTCGGAAAAGCAGCAACAGCAGCAACAGCAGCAACAGCAGCAACAGCAGCAACAGCAGCAACAGCAGCAGTCACAGCAGAATCAGAACGATAAGTCAGCAGATCAGTCTGGCGATGCAAATTCGCAAAATAAGGATCAACAGAGCCAGGCCGGCGATAAGCAGCAGGGCCAGAATGCTCAACCAGGCCAGAGCAATGATTCCGAAAAAAAAGATGGCGACCAGCAGAAGAAGGAAGGCGGCGAAAATAATGCAGATCAGCAGAACGGGACTGATAAAAAAGATGAATCTGCAAAATCGAACGGCGCTGAAGATGGGCAAAAGCAGGATTCGGCAGAGTCTGATCAGAGCAGGCAAAAAGACAGTGACTCTTCAGAACAGGGCAAAGAAAATGCTTCGGGCACTCAGCAATTGACTGAGCAGCAGAGTGCCGGCGAAAATGAGCCCAGAGAAGATGTGCAGATGCAGTCGGCAGAGTCTGGCGCGGCGAAAGACATGCCCGAAGCTTCGCAGCGAGCCAGGGCGATGAAAAACACCAAAGTGAATCCGTACATGATTGAAAAAATTCTCAAAGAAATGGAACGGCGCGAGAAAGAAGCGCAGCTGTATTATCGCAATGAACCGCGACGCTCGGATGAAATGGACCCGTTCGAAATGGATGCGCAGCAATTGCGCGAATGGATGGAAAAGCGCCGCCGGCCTCAGGCACCGGCACCTTCTGATGGCCCTGACTGGTGAGCTCTGTTAAAAAAGTGGCCATGGTTCGGTCATTTCATGCTAAAATGAATCTGGAGCTCTGCCAGGCAGACTTCAGGGTTCATAATGAAAGACAAATTTGCAAAGTTCAAAGAATTGATTCGCACCGATATTGCGCTGGCCAGCATTGGGCTGGCCATTTTTCTGGCGCTTTTCGATGCATGGTGTCTGCTTTATTCAGGTGCCCTTTCTTTTTCATGGCATGCCCTGATTGCTACGGTTGCTCTGCTGGGGCTCAGTCTTAAAGCCGATGAACGTTTCTTTCTCTGGGCTCTGGCGCTTTCCGTTCCGAATCTTGTGGTTATTTTTATTTTTGCCATTGCTGGCGGCATTGCCGGGCAATTTTTTTACGGCATTTTTTCACAGCTGCTGGCAATCGCCGTTGTTTCGGTTTTTCATCAGAAGTTTGCTGCCGCCTATATACCTGAGGCAGAATTTGGGCGTCTAAAACGTGAATACCGCGATTCACAGGATACCGGCCTGGCGCGACTTCTTAATTTCAGTCTCATCGGCTGTATGAAAGAGAGGCACAGGGTAATTTCACAGGCTTATCACGCTTTGCAGCAGGTTTTTAAAGTTGACAAGGCCGTTGTCTTTCTTGCCGATTACAAAAATAATCTTCTGGTGCCTTATTCTGGTCCGGGCCTGATGGCTGATAAAAATGTCGGTAATCTTATGGTTGCTCCTGAATTCTGGGAAAAGAACGCCTATGACCCCGAAAAAGGTGTTTTGAACGTTATCAGCGGTCGATCGACTCTGCCGTCTCTCAGGCAGCTGATTCCGGGGGCAAGCCTCGATGCTGTCGCTGTAATGCCCCTCAGTGCCGCCGGCAAGGTGATTGGCCTGATAGCCGTGGTTAAGCAGAAGCCTGAAAATCGCCACTACCTGGAGCCCGAACTGTTTATAACCTTTGCCTACGTTCTTGCTTCTGCGCTTGAAAACTGCCAGCTGCACGAAATGCGCATCAGCATGCTCGACACGGCGACGAAGAAATCACAGCAGATCGAGGCAAGTTTCAGCAAGTATGTTTCAAAGGCCATTGTCAGCGAACTGGTAAACAACGAGAATCTGGCGGTGCTGGGCGGCAAAAAACGTCAGATAACGGTAATGATGGCAGATCTTCGCGGATTTACGCGCCTGACAGGGGTGCTGAATATTGAATACCTCGTTCAGATGCTGAATACCTGGTTTGAAGAGGCTTCGAACCTTATTCTAAAAAGCCAGGGTACAATCGATAAATATATGGGCGACTGTAGCATGGTCATTT
>CAZFUG010000062.1:12298-18689 GCA_964522035.1 uncultured bacterium | reverse complement strand
TTCAGGTCTGATCAGCTGATAAATGCCGGGTTTTTCTGATACGGCGATCATGCGACATTCGGTGAGTGAGTATAGATCGTAGACCGGGCAGCAGAACTGTTTCTGCAGCAGCTGCCGCAGGCCTTCATTCAGCGTCATTGCCGATGATACCATTGCCTTCGGGCGAATTGCCGGGTTCAGCTCAGCGAGCGCCATAAAAGTGAACGGGTCGCCGGTAATTATCTCGGGGTTGTATTTCTCCAGATATGCCAGGCGGTCCTGTGGCTTTTTCCAGTCTTTCGGGTTGAGGTTTATTTTAAGAATCCCGGCCCCGTCGAGCCAGGTTGAAAGTGAAGCGTAGGTGAGGGTTTCCTGCTGATGGCAGACCAGGCAGATTGCAACTTTTTCGGGGCCGCGGTCGATACTGATGTTTTTCTGTCTTAGAATAGATTCGAGCTGCGGAATCCAGGCGGCCTGTGACACCGGGTCGAACAGCACATCCATTGGAGTGCCGGTAGTGCCAGAAGTGCAGTAAACAAGCATCTCATCGATACGGGCATCAGAAGAAACGAATTTCCAGGGGCGTTCTGCAATCTGCTCACGCCGCAGTGCCTGGTTCTCAGACAAAACGAGACTGCAGCTGCGATAAGCCTCAACCGTGGTTTTACACCAGCCAAGGTAATCTGGCAGCCAGAATGGCTGTTCGTTTTCATGCCAGAACTCTTTGGTGGCAAGCGTAAGACTGTAATCGGTCACGCGTTTAAGAGCCGCCGCGTCAAGGCGGTCACCTGAGCCAAAGTTGAAAATCGGGCTCGATTCGTCCTGGCGCAGCTTTTCGAGCAGCTGGCGATCTTTCAGCAGCGGAAATCTCTGTTCATCCGTAAGACCCTGTACTGGTTTCATTATTCCCTCGAATAGACGTTTGCCGCTTCGCGTGCCGCTTTTTTGGCCATCTGGCGGCGGATTTCCTGGGCACGTTCCATGGCAGCCTTTGTTTCTTCAATTACTTTGAGGCGCTTGACAGTGTTGACTGAATCGAAGCGGTCGGCGGCTTCAGCTTCAGACTCGCTACCCGGGCATTTGCCGCAGGCGGCAAAGATCATGCGGGCCAGTTCTTCGGCGCGTTCTTCGTCTTTAACCCATTGTTCGGTTTTAACCAGGGGAGCCACTTCGCTGAGGCCTTTGCAGAAAAACTGGCGCACCCAGCCGCTGTCAATCTGCCGGAAAAATGGATGAGACAACACCCAGCAGCAGATCTGCTGCAGACTGAGTTCGGCAAGAGACCTTTTTGCAGCGGCAATATCGATCAGGCGGGGTGCCGTGGCATCGCCGGTCAGGGTGCGTACCGTGTCGTTTACCAGGGCTTCGGTGCATACTCCAGAGCGGCCATTGCGGTCTGGTTGCCCGAGGAATTCTGCCGGGCACTGCTTGATGTGATGAATCATTTCTGAAACATTGGGAATATTCAGGACATTCTGAACATTTTTCAAGGTTTTCTCCCCTTCCGGCGGTAAAAACGATCGGCAAAAGCCCGAGCAAAGTCAAGCATCTCACTCTCGGCGGTTACATAATGCACTACCCAGCCCATTTTCTGCAAGCGCTCGACATCTCCCTGGTGCCACCCGGGGCGTGAATGCAGAACGAAGGTGCCACCACCACCAGCTCTTTCAAGTGCCTGTTCAGCGATTTCATAATTAGCCCGGCCATCAGTATCTTTGGCCTGCAGCATCGAGAATATATCGTCATCAGAAACGATCAGCAGATGGGTTTTGCCTTTTATGTTTTCAAGATGAGGGGTTTTCAGACGCGGAATACCATATGCATACCCGGTGCCAAGATACGAAGTGAGCACGGTTAACACATCATTTTCTGATTTAATGAATCCGGGCGTTTCAAGAAACAGGCCGGGTTCGCCGGAAAGGCAGCTCATGACGCGGGCACCTGCCCTCAGAGCCGATAAAGAAACAATCGTGCCGGCGCAGATCGGCCAGGAAAAATTGATTCGCGGGTTGTTCATCGAGCCCGAGCAGTCGATGCCAACGTAAAGGTTAAAGGGCTGCTCCTTTTCGGGGGTGTCGTAATCGACGCTGAAGACGCGGCTGCGGGTGGTTATTCCGGGCACGATTACCGGCGACACCAGAGCTGTTTCGAACCAGTCGAGTTCTTCGATTGGGTCGCCCGGTTCCCATGGATCGGTGCCTTCTGGAAGCAGTTCTGCCAGAGGCTCGGTCGTGTCAGTCGGAAATGGCACGAGATAGGGCAGGGCGATATCTCGGTAATAACGGTTTACAAGCTTGTTCTCATCTGCCGACGGGTCAACCTGTTTCATCATGTCGATGTAAACGCCTGGCTGCTGATATCGCTGCTGGGGGCCTGTGCCTCCGGTGATCGATCTGAGTTTTGAAATCTCTGGTTTGCCCGGTTTTTCAGGCAAGTCAGTTTCGGCCTCGCCCTTGCCTTCGTAACTGGCAATGGCTTCTGAGCGTGGGTCGACGATTCCTTCGAGAATCTGATCATCTATTTCGGCCATTCCACCGGGGATGTCGGAACCTTCACTTGACTTTTCGGCGTCAAGATAGCGTGCAAGCTCATTTCTCGCCTGTTGATGCTCTTTTTCTTCGATAAGGTATGGGTAGGCGAGCAGTGCGAAGCGCCCGGCCCCGTCAAGCCAGTTGCGTGCATAGCTCCTGATAACCGAAGCGGCAAGTGAAGCGTCTGCGTCAATCTGCGGCAACTGTTGCGGGCCTGAAACTGAGCCGCGCGGCAGGCTCCAGAGGTATTCATAAGTCCGCATATACCAGATATGCAGCTTCGATGTGACCGGGCAGGTTTCCTGCAGATGCTTGTAGACTGCCGCCATGTCAAGATGCATGGTGCGCTGCAGAGCGTCGTTGATTATCAGGTCACTGTAAAGATTGGAAACCAGAGGGGCCCGGTTTTCGATACCGGCGAGCGCAATGCGGATGCGCTTGAAAAGGCCAGCATTATCGTAATTGTTGGCCGGTATAAGAACGTGGTGCCCGATTTCGTGGGCGAGAACCTGCAGAGCGAAGTCTTCGACCCGGTAGTCCTGAACGGTTGCAATATCGATGACGATACGGTGATCGGTCAGTCTGATCATCGCGAAACTGCCGGTCAGGCCTTCTTTTTCTGCCATTTTCTGCGACATGCACCATTCGGGTTCGCGCAGCGTGACGTAAGGGTTCCAGATTTTCACTGCTTCAGGCCAGGCTGCTGCCCACCTGTCGCGGATAACTGGCAGATCCGTTACTTTAGCGGTTTTTTTATTCAATCGTTTATCGCTCCGAAGACGAAAACTGCATGTGACGAAGCGGTGGTAAGGTAAAGAGTTGCATCATGGTAAACCCATGAAGTCAGATCGGGGTAGCGGCTGAGAATTTTTGCCGCTTCTGGTGGAGCCATATCAGCAGATTTTAAAACGCTTGGTATAAGTTCATCTGAAATTTCTGGTGCGTCGTGCAGAAGCGCCCCATACCGGTCGGCAAAAACTACTGCAGAATAGCGCCCATCAGCGACAAATACGAGGTTATTATCAAGAAATACCCTGGGCGGGCGCATGAATTTGCCCTGCAGACCTTTGAAGGCACCAAGCGAAAATGGCTTCGTGCCAGCTCCATCTGGCCAGATTTTACTCAGATCATTTTCGCTGATTTTTTCATCAGCAAAAATCAGGTCGCGCAATCCGGGTTCAAGTTTGCTCAGAGAACCGGTAAGGTGCCGCAGGTGCGCCATGCCGCAGCGCCAGGCGGCAAATCTCGCTGCCAGAAGCAGCTGGTCGATACTGCCCGCTGCGGCAAAGATTTTCTGCATCAGCGCGAGCCATTTTTTGGCGGCTGGAACTGAATGGCGAGAAATTCGCAGGGTTGCCACACTGAGTATTTTTATAAGTTTGCCCGGGTTAACAGTTGTCAGCTCAGGGTTATTGGCCAGCAGCAGTCTGCACAGCCTGAGCTGCTGGTCAGACTGTTGCACGGAGGCCGAAGACATGGTCTGCAGCATATCATTGTAGAGAGCATCGAATACTCTGCGGCTCAGGGTAGGGTTGTGCTGGTGTACGGCAATAAAAACCGGTTCGATAACCTCTTTGAACCAGCCCGGAATCGAGTCGGTGTTGAGGCGTCTCGAGCCGTTGTTAAAAGACTTCAGCTGCTGGTTCAGGTTTTCGGCATTTTCGCGGATAAGCTCGATCAGGGGCTGGTATGTTATTTTTTCCATTTCAGCCACCGCCGGTAATTCGTGTAGCGCTGGTGAAAATACTTGAGCTTCAGTATATCGTCAGCCATGTGCCCATAAACTTTGCCCGACTTTGCCATCATACCGAGCTGTTTTTCAATGTCGTTCATGCGTCTTTCGACTTCGTCGACCGGCAGCCCTTCAAGACCAAGTTCGAATTCCTTTTCCAGATCAGTTACGGGGTCTGATTTTTGCAGGCCACGCCTGAAAAATTCCTCGTTCGACAGGTCGAATAATTTGCGCAGCCAGCTGATGCGGTCGATTCGATACGATTCATGGCGGGGTTGATCGAAGAATGGCGATTCGAGACAAATACGAGGTTATTATCAAGAAATACCCTGGGCGGGCGCATGAATTTGCCCTGCAGACCTTTGAAGGCACCAAGCGAAAATGGCTTCGTGCCAGCTCCATCTGGCCAGATTTTACTCAGATCATTTTCGCTGATTTTTTCATCAGCAAAAATCAGGTCGCGCAATCCGGGTTCAAGTTTGCTCAGAGAACCGGTAAGGTGCCGCAGGTGCGCCATGCCGCAGCGCCAGGCGGCAAATCTCGCTGCCAGAAGCAGCTGGTCGATACTGCCCGCTGCGGCAAAGATTTTCTGCATCAGCGCGAGCCATTTTTTGGCGGCTGGAACTGAATGGCGAGAAATTCGCAGGGTTGCCACACTGAGTATTTTTATAAGTTTGCCCGGGTTAACAGTTGTCAGCTCAGGGTTATTGGCCAGCAGCAGTCTGCACAGCCTGAGCTGCTGGTCAGACTGTTGCACGGAGGCCGAAGACATGGTCTGCAGCATATCATTGTAGAGAGCATCGAATACTCTGCGGCTCAGGGTAGGGTTGTGCTGGTGTACGGCAATAAAAACCGGTTCGATAACCTCTTTGAACCAGCCCGGAATCGAGTCGGTGTTGAGGCGTCTCGAGCCGTTGTTAAAAGACTTCAGCTGCTGGTTCAGGTTTTCGGCATTTTCGCGGATAAGCTCGATCAGGGGCTGGTATGTTATTTTTTCCATTTCAGCCACCGCCGGTAATTCGTGTAGCGCTGGTGAAAATACTTGAGCTTCAGTATATCGTCAGCCATGTGCCCATAAACTTTGCCCGACTTTGCCATCATACCGAGCTGTTTTTCAATGTCGTTCATGCGTCTTTCGACTTCGTCGACCGGCAGCCCTTCAAGACCAAGTTCGAATTCCTTTTCCAGATCAGTTACGGGGTCTGATTTTTGCAGGCCACGCCTGAAAAATTCCTCGTTCGACAGGTCGAATAATTTGCGCAGCCAGCTGATGCGGTCGATTCGATACGATTCATGGCGGGGTTGATCGAAGAATGGCGATTCGAGATGCGGGGTCAGCGTGTCATGCAGCACAAAAGGAATAATCTGCCGCAGGTCTTCGATTTCTACTTCTGGCGAACCTCTGAAGTATGCAAGAGCCTTTGAGAACTGAATGATGGTCATCAGTTTTCGCACCGAGAGACCGTTTTTCGTCTGCGAGCCGAGGTCTCTGATCAGATCCTTGCCGGTTTCCTCTTTCGCTATCTGAGCGAAATCCTGACCAGACAGCTTGGCCGTATCTTTGGTCATGTATTCAAGCCTGGTCGAGGCGGGTTCGAAGAATTCGAAGTGACGGCAGAAGAATTCGAGCGGGCGGCGCACTTTTTCGTCGATGCGTACCTTGCGGATCTCTTTGTTGATACGCGTCAGCTCATCTTCTGAAAAGATAATTTCAGGCGGAATAATTTCTTCGGGCCGGAACGAAAGCTCGATGCGGCGTTGCAGATCGGCAAGAAACCTGGTGTTGAAGTGAAAGGCCCTGATCACGATATCGATACGGTCGCGCAGTGCTTCGATAACCTGATAAGTGCCGCCGCCGCCATCGTCGTTGGCAGTCAGATACCAGGCTGAATCTGGGCACTCAAAAACCTGATCGAGAATTTCGGCGTAGTTGTCGGCAAGAACCGTAAGCAGCGCTGACTGGGTTCTGGTAGGGATGCGGTTATATTCATCGATGATTTTTACCCGCATCGACAGCCATTTGCGCCACGAAATTCTGATGTCGCCAATGTTGTCAGCCTTGACCATGTCGGCAGGCAGAGGGTGCCCGAGCAGGTCGGCAATTGTCATCTGCGGTTGGCCGTGTTGAATGGCCCGTTTGATTTCGATC
>CAZFUG010000062.1:0-12288 GCA_964522035.1 uncultured bacterium | reverse complement strand
TTGCGGTTTTGCCGCGCCCGGGGCCACCGACAATCAGGCAGCGGCCGCGCACCGCCAGGTTCAGCAGCGGTATGAGAACGAAGCTTGAATAACTCTGCCCGGTTGGCAGCGCCAGTTCAAATTTGCGGTCGCCGAACTGAAAGGTGCGCGGCGGTTCGTCGTTATACTCGATATCGTAAAACGGGCTGATGATTGCGGTGTTGGTCACCCAGAAATAGGCCTGGCGAAGTTTTTCGTCAAGCCCCGAAGCTTTGCCTGAGTCCTGTTGTTCGGTTTCGAAGAGATCTTCAATTTTGAACTCGGGCCGACTAACCGGTTTGTGTGGGTTGGTCGGTGATGCCGGCACCTTTTGAAAAAAATTCTTCGCCTTTTCGAGTAAATTGGCCATAAATTCTCTCTTTTAAAAAGTTTGGCGGTTAAGCCTGTTACTGGTCGGTTTGGGTGCTGTCGATTTTATTTTTCCACCACTGTTCAAGACCTGGATTTATACTCTGCCATAAGATTCCATGATAGTCCGGTTCCCGCATTTCCTGGGCGATCATTACCGCGGCCACGAGAAAGTTCACGATCAGCAGAAGCGCTGCTGAAAACATCTGATAAACAATAAAAAATGCTGCAGAGACGACGAAAGTGGCAGCCCAGATCAGTTCTTTGCGTCTTTTGATGCGAAATACATTGCAGAAAAGGAAAAAATGCAGAACCGGCATGGCGACCAGAATGGCTGCGTCAGTGTTTTCCTGCCCTATCAATGCTGAGCCGGTGGTGCCTGCAACCAGAACAAGGATGTCGACAAGCGAGATTCTGAACCCGGGCAGAAACGGTTCTTTTGCAGACGTTTGCATGAATGTTCCTTTAAAAAATCCTGTTATGATATATTTTATCATGTACCGTTTCGAAAACAACAGGACACGGAAACCTGTCCAATGCGATCACATTGCGATCATTTCAAGAACAGAACCGCCACAAAAGCATATAGAGGAGAAACATCAATGATTAGAACCGGCTTTTGGCAGAATACTGCCCTGACAATACTGACCATTGCAATTCTGTTTGTCTGCCCACCGGCAGAGGCTGAAGAACAGATTTACCAGTATGGCAAATTTGGCGCCGGGGCAAAAGTTTACCTTTTCGCCGACAAGGTTAACCTGCGGGCGGCTCCCTCGACATCGGGCCGGGTCGTTGGCAATCTTCCGGTTGGCACTGAACTGAAGACACTCGATGAGCCTTACGGAGAATTCTCCATGTCGGGTTTTGCCGCTCCCTGGTACAGGGTGCAGTCGGTTTCTCAGCCGGAAGTTCAGGGGCATATCTGGGGTGGCCTGCTGTCACTTGCCTCGATCAATTTCGAAGATGCAGGGAAAAAGCTGACGCTGGTTTCAGGTATTACCGGGTTTGGCGAGTTCAATTTTGCCGGTGAGTGCCGCGTGATTTCTGATGGACAGATCATTGCAAAGGCACCGTTTAAATGGATTGCCACCATGATGGGCCAGGAAAAGAATTACGGCTACAATGTAAGAATAGATGAACTACCCTGGAAGGGAACTCAGGATATCAAAAAGGTTTTTCAGATTAACTGCGGTTATGATGCCTGTGGTTACACGCGCGGCAACATCCTGTTTTTCTGGACCGGCAGGGAAATCGTAACTGGCCCCACAGCAGAGGAAGTATCTGAAGCCGGGGTTTTTCATGTTGAATCTGTATTTTTGTTTCCGGGCGATGAAGGACTGGGAGAGAAATCTCTGCTGTTGCGAACTACCACCAATGAAGAAGCGGACAGCGAAAATGGTGTCGCAGCCTCTGCGAAAAAAGTCGAGACTCTTTATACCTGGAACGGCAAAGCCTGGGAGGCCGGCAGCCCGGTTGAGACGATTCTGACTCCCGTATCGAAGGACTCTGGCAATAATGAGGCGGCCGAGTCAGCAAAAAATGGCGACGAAGACGTAGAAGATGCTGACGATGCTGCCGACAGCGCCGATGATACCGAAAATTAAGCGCTGCACGGTTTTTAACTGAACCAGCCGTTTGCTACCGCGTATCTGGCAAGCATGCTCAGGCACATCAGAACCACCAGAACTCTTAAATAGCGTGGATTTATGCGCAGCAGGCAATATGAACCTGCGGCGGCACCGATTAATTGCCCGGCCATCATTGTCAGGCCTGCAATCCAGACTACTTTCCCGACAACGAGAAAAACTGCCAGGCTGGCGATATTGGTGGCAAAATTGAGAGTTTTGGCAATTATGGTGGCGTCGATCATACCGTGCCCTCTGAGCGAAACACCGGCCAAGGCAAAAAATGAACCGGTTCCTGGGCCGAACATGCCGTCATACCAGCCGATTGCCGGCACCAGTAACCGCTGATACAGCTGCGGTGACATGCGTGTCTGGTTATTTACTTCCGATGGGGTAGGAGCCAGCAGAAAATAAGCCGCAATAATTACGAGAACCACCGGAATGACGAAGCTCAGCACCTTCGCATCGACGAACTGCACGGCGACGGTTCCGGCAAGCGCCCCGACAAAGGCTGTCAGCATCAGAAATTTTACGTCGGCCCAGTTTACCTTGCGCTTTCTGAACATAATAAAAGTGGCGGTGCCGCTGCCGATAGAGCTCTGCAGTTTATTGGTGCCGAGAGCGGCGTGCGGCGGAATACCGCTCAGAATAAGTGCCGGTATGGTAATAAGACCGCCACCACCGGCAAGCGTGTCGATAAAACCAGCTATGCCGGCGGCGCAAAAGAGAAAGCCAAGCATGTCATAAGTCATAATTGCATCCAGATGGGTAACTTTATAGCAGCCATCAGGATAATAACACGAACATGATTAATCTATCATCAGATTTGGAGCGGTTTTCTGATGCATTGATGTTCCAGTTTGTATTATTCGATACGGTGGGTGCTGTCTGACATGATTCTGGATTTCAACTCGGATGCGTGAACAGCCTTGCTCTGTACGTTTTCGCTGCTATTCTGCAATGCCACATTGATTTCACCTATCTGAGAGGTTTGTTCGCGGGTGCTGGTAAGAATATCCTGCGAAAATGATGAGGCCTTGTTAACCAGGCTGACAAGTGTTTCGAACATGTCTTTGGTTTCAAGAGCTACCTGGTGGCAGATATCGCCATTTTTAATCATGTCCAGAACGAGAGTTTCGGTTTCCTTGGCGGCCTTGGCGCTTCTGCCGGCCAGATTTCTGACTTCGTCAGCCACGACTGCAAAGCCTTTGCCGTGGCGCCCGGCTCTGGCTGCTTCAACTGCAGCGTTCAAAGCCAGCAGATTCGTCTGGAAAGCTATGCCATCGATGTCTTTTAAAATTTTACCCGTCTGATTGCTTGAAGACTGAATGTCGGTGATGGCCTTCTGAATTTTATCAACCGCCTGTCTGCCATTTTCAGACTTTGCCGCCATCTCGACAGCGTTCGAGCTGGCCGCCCCTGCCAGGTCAGCTACCGATTTAGAATGATTGTGAATCTGGGTGACAGTAGAGCTGATCTCTTCAAAGTTGGCTGCCAGGTCGCTGATGCTCTGCTCAAATGAATCGGCTATTTCTTTCAGGTGGTCCTGGGTATAGTGGTAGCATTGAGTCGGCTTTGACAGATCGTGCTTCATGGCCGTTGCCATCTGTTCGCAGGTTGAATAACCGCAGGCGCCGCAGTCGTAAAAATCCTTTTCAGAAAACTTGTTGAGTTTTTTATACTGTTGCTGCAGCTCCTGATTCGAAAGCTTCGAGACGTGATTATTTTCATGCAGATCCTGGTATTTTCTGTCATAAAGACCAGGCTTCCAGTATTTTTTTACCAGGCTTTCGATTTTTCTGCGGCTTCTGGCCTCAGAAAAAGGTCCGACGGCTTTATATCTGTCGCGCATCTGTTTGTTTCGCTGCTCGATATTGTATTCAAGTTCATCGAGTGGAATTTCGTCACTGATCGAGCCGCCGACAGCGGTTCCGCCATTGCAGCCCGCTTCGCAATTCAGGCAGTCGACAAGTTTCGGTGCCACGCCCTTTTTGATTGAACTGCCAAGATGGTCGAGATAGTGATAGACAGTTTTTGGCCCTTCGATTTTTCTTGTAAAGTCTGCAGCTTCCGGGACCCAGCGCTTAACCGTCTGAAGAAGTCCGCCGGGTGTTGAAAAGAGTACCGCGCGTTCTGCCGGCGGATTGCTGTAGTCTACCTGCGGAAAAACTGAAAGTCTGATGTTTTTTTCCCTGAGATGGTTTTGAATTGCTCCGATGGTGACGTTGTAATCGCCGAGACCGGTTTCGTCAAATTCTCTGCGCTTGGCCATGCAGGGAGAAATGATGGCAATCGCTGCCGAGGCGTAATCTTTGTAATACTCTCTGATCATGCGCACCGTGTGCAGCATGGGGCTGTCAGCGGGTGCCAGATAAGGAATCAGTTCGGGGTGGTAAATCTGAATGTAATTTACCACCGCCGGGCAGGGTTGGGCGATGACGCATTCAGGCTTGTTTTTCGTTATGTGGTCAAGATAAGACTGCACTGTAAGTTCTGCTCCGAACGAGACATCGAAAAAGGCTTCTACTCCAAGTGACTTCAGCCAGCCGTTCAGATTGAGATATTCACTGGGAAAGCGTGCGGCTACTGCAGGGGCAACGACAGCGATAATTCTTTTTCTGTTTTTCAGGTCGTGCATGAATTTGGCAAAATCATCGACAGGTTTTCTGGCCTCATGAGTGCAGGCCTTGATGCATTCGCCGCAGCCGATACACATTTCGTCATTGATATTGACGTGGTCGCCACTGCCATCGTTGCAGAAATGCACCGGGCAGGCCCTGATGCAGGCGTGACAGTTCACGCATTTGTCTTTGTCGACTTCAACCACTCTTGCAAGTTTTTTAGCCATTGTCTTCAACACCCCTGAAATTATTTTTTTTATAAGACTTCTGTAATACGTAGATAAGTGAAAAAAGTAACATGCACTATGCGCGCGGAAGTGAAAAAAGTAACATAGGCATGTGAAAAAATACACATGTGCTGATCGTCACTGATTTGGGGGTTTTAGAGCATGACAAAAATTGCAAAGGCCATTAAAAAGCCTGCAAAAAAAAATGAATATCTGAAGCCCCGCTCCAGAAAAACTCCGATTGTATGCCCGTTACAAAAAATATGAAATTTGAGTTGCAGTATTGGTCTGTCAGTATTGAAAGTGCAGAAACAATGATTTGCATGCGCATCCATGCGCAAACATGGATCCAGATTCTTATCGATGAGATTTCTGCCTGGGGCATAAACGCGGGAATGCCGGCAAAACTGCAGATGAATTTTGACAAAGCAGCTGGCTTATTTTTTCAGATGCTTCTGAAGAAAGTCTATCATTTCAAGATTGTTGCGTTTGCGTGCCAGGTGCATGGGGCTGAGGCCTTTGTGGGTTAATGGATCAAGTTTTGCGCCGGCTTTGAAAAGTATTTCGGCGAGCGCGACATTGCCCTGGGCTGCAACTGAATGAATCGGCAGCCAGTAATTATTGTCAGGCATGTTGATCTGGGCGCCATGGCTGATCAGAAGTTCGATTACTTCACGATTGTCGGTCAGGCAGGCGAAATGCAGCGCTGTTCCGCCGTCACCGTCGCGCCAGTTGATGTTAGCGCCGTTTTCGAGCAGAAATCTGATGAAGCTGAGGTTTTTGTTGCCACATGCCATTATCAGCGGGGTGGTGCCGCCGCTGGAGGCTTCATCGACCTTTGCGCCGCTTTTGAGCAGAAGTCTGGCGGCTTCCACCTGTTTCTGACTGTCGTCGTAGCTGCCGAGAGCTACCATATAAAGGGGGGTGTCGTCGTTCTTATCGCGATCAGAAGCCGAGAAGCCTTTTTTCAGAAGGTAATCCATGACCTCGACCTGTGATTCGACCGCCGCGGCATGCAGCAGGCCCCGGTTGTTTTTGGGGTTGCGGAATGCCAGATTTGCCCCTTTGCTTTCAAGAAATTTAAGGGTTGGCAGATGCCCGTTACGGACGGCTTCAAACGCAGGGGTTTCGCCGTCGCGACTGGCAATATCAGGGGAAGCCCCATAACTGAACATTACTTCGAGACAATCATTGAACCCGTAGCGGGCGGCAAAATGCATGGCCGAGTGCCCGGTTTCATCGAGGTCGTCAATTTTTTCACGGCCGGATTTAAGTATTTCTGCCACTTTGGCTGCGTCAGGGGTCAGTATACAGGCCGAATGAATCTCTCCTGCGTCGATACCGGTTATTGAAACAGCTAGCAACAGGCCGGTTAATAAGCAGGCAGATTTTTTCGTCATGTGTTTTTCCTTTTGCGGTTCTGGTTATGGATTGGCTGCAATAACGTATTCAGAAAGGGCGACAAGCGCAGCAAGATTTTCGGGGTTCTGGTAAACCGCCTGAAACAGTCTGAGAGCCTGCGGGTCATTTTTTTCGAGCCAGCTGAAGCTTTTTTTGGGGCCACAATACCACTGATTGCGCAGCTGGAAGTAGATCATGAGTATTTCGACTGCCAGCCAGCTGCGACGGTAAAGAGCTTCGATATTACTGCCCGAAGCGCGTTGCAGCATTTTTCTGACCCACTCGATCGAATGTTTTCGCTCTTCTTCGGCAACAGGTGCCGGCCCCTTGAGAAATCTTTCGTGCAGCCTGTGCAGAAAAGCGCGGCCGGTTCCGTCCATGTCCTGCAGGCAGCGACCGTCGTGCAGGCGCAGAAATTCGTCATTATCCGGGTTCATCGATTCGGTCGGGTAGAACCAGGCATCGAGCGAAAGCCCATGAAAGCTGCGCGCTTCTTTTTTCAGTTCGGGCTTCTGGCAGAAACAGGCAACGTCGATGTCGCTGTTTACATCAGCATCCCCGCGGGCGCGGGAACCGTAGAGAATTATAATGTCTGGCTGGAAGCGCAGTTTTAGTTCTGTGACGAGAAGTTCTTCGAGATTTTTCATTGCTGTTGCTCTGCCGCTCTTTCGCATTAATGCCTGTATTGCAAGATTATTGTATAATTGTAATACTGTTTTTTGCCATTTACAAGCCTTTCTGTGGTTGCTGCGTGGCTGCTTGTGCTGCCACTACTGGTTGGGCGGCTGAATTCAACTGTTGTTCTGCCGCAGCGATGAACTGGTGCAGTTCAGTTTCAAGCTTGAGAAGCGTTTCCCGGGCGGCTTCAATCTGTCCACCGACGATCGACAACTCAACTGCCCGCGCCTTTTCTTCGATGGCCTTTACTCCAAGATTCCCTGCAACTCCCGCAAGGCCATGCGCGAGCATTTTTGCCTCATCGTTCTGACCCGCTTCGAGTGCCTTCTGAATTTTGCCGGTTGTATCGGCATGATTGAGGCAGAATTTTTTCAGCACTTTAACCAGCATGGCAATATTGCCGCCGATGCGTTCAAGACTGGCTTCGGTATCCATGCCAGGAATCCGGGGCATTTCAGCTACTTCTTTGCTGCTTGTCACCGAAGACCTGCTGGTCATGGCGATTTCCGGTTCGATATGGGCCCACTGCAGCAGCTTGCGGAAAAGTTTCTGCGGGTCGATGGGCTTGGTGACGTAATCGTTCATTCCGGCCTGCAGAGCTTTTTCTCGATCGCCAGACATGGCGCCCGCGGTCATGGCGATGATTGGCAGCCGGCGGAATTTTTCCTGATGCCTGATGGCTCTGGTAGCGGCATAGCCGTCCATTTCCGGCATCTGTATGTCCATCAGAACGCAGTCGAATTGGTGCTTTTCCAGCATCTGCAGCGCAAGCATGCCGTTGCCGGCAATCTCGACGCTGATACCGGTTCTGGCAAGAAGTTCAGAAGCGAAGTCCTGGTTGATTTCGTTATCTTCGACAAGCAGAACCCGCAGGCCCTTCAAGCCGGCAAGGGCCTCCTGGCTTATGGCTGTGCGGGAGCTGCGTCTTGGAATCGACACATCTTTATGGAAAACCCTGAGAACTGTGTCAAGCAACGTTGACAGAGTGAAAGGCTTAATCAGCAGAGCTTCAAGTTCGCTGCCGATGGTTTTTTCCGCAATTATTTCCTGACCAAATGGAACGACGCTGATGATCGGAATGTGCCGGCCGCCCTCCTCTCCTGTCATCGATGATTTTCTGATGGCTCTGATTGCTTCCGGGCCGCTGATACCCGGAAATTTCCAGTCGAGGAGGATAAGGTCGAACCGGCGCACGGCAACTCGCGAAGAAAGTCTCTCTGCTGCCTCTTCTAACGACCTGGCGGTTGAAACGACGAAAGAAAGCGACTGCAGCTGTGACCTGAACGCGTTAAGTGCCGATTCGCTGTCGTCGATCACCAGCACGTTGAGACCTCTGAGGTCAGATGTGGGGTGCAGCGGCTGCCGGTCTGCGGCGACAGCCAGTTTTACAGTGAAACGGAAAATGCTGCCCTGATTGGGAGCCGACTCAATTTTTATGTCGCCGTTCATTGCATCGATGAGACGCTTGCAGATTGCCAGGCCAAGCCCGGTACCGCCGAACCGGCGGGTGATAGAGCTGTCAGCCTGAGTGAACGGCTGAAAAAGTTTCTGCTGCTGCTCTTCAGTCATACCGATGCCGGTGTCACTGATCGTGAAGCGCAGCCAGGCAAAGTCATTTTCGCGTCTGGCGACTTCTGACGAAATGACAATTTCACCGGATGGGGTGTATTTTACGGCATTATTGGCGAGGTTGATCAGTATCTGTTCGAGTCGCAGCGGGTCACCGATCAGTCTGGTCGGCACTTCGGGCGAGGTCAGAAAGACGACTTCGAGGCCCTTTTCCTGAGCCTTGCCGGTAATCAGGTCTGAGAGCTGGTCGAGGATGTCGTCGAGGTCGAATTCGATAGTTTCAAGGCTTATTTTGCCCGCTTCGGCCTTCGAAAAGTCGAGAATTTCATTGATGATGCCGAGAAGGTTGTCGGCTGCAACCGTTATTTTTTTCAGATAGCCGCTCTGGCGTGGCGTCAGATCGGTTTGCTGACACAGATAAGCGAGCCCGACGATTGCATTCATCGGGGTTCTGATTTCGTGACTCATATTGGCAAGAAACTGGCCTTTGGCTTCGGTAGCTGCTTCGGCCGCTTCTTTAGCATCTTTGAGGGCCTTTTCCATTTCTTTGCGTGAGGTGATGTCCTGCTGAATTGCCATGAAGTGTGTGACTTTTTTCTGGTCATTCAAAACCGGCGAAATCGATGAATCTACCCAGAAAATCTCACCGTTCTTGCGACGGTTGCAGAATTCCCCTTTCCAGGTGCGGCCTGAAGCGACAACCGCCCAGAGATTATTTGATATGGCTGGTGTGGACTCAGAACCTTTGAGAAAACGCGGATTCTTGCCAATTGCCTCAGCTCTTGAATAGCCTGTAATTTCAGAAAACGCGGCGTTAACGTATTCAATCTGACCATTGAGATCGGTTATGATGACCATGGTCGGGCTTTGTTCGACAACCTGCGAAAGCTGCCGGATCTTATCGCCGGCTTCCCTTTCAGCAGTGATGTTTTCGCAGACCCCCAGCATACGGAAGGGTGCGTTCTGTTCGTCGCGATAAACCTGCCCCTTTGCCCGCAGACACATCACCTGGTTATCTTTGCGTCTTACCCTGAACTCAGCTTCAAATGGTGCCCGGCCTTCCATGGCTGCAAGGGTGGCGCTTTCGAATGCCGGCAGATCTTCGGTAAGAATTCGACCTCTGAAGCTTTCTCGCGTGCCTTCGAAAGTTCCGGGCGGCATGCCGAAGATGTGATACATGCCTTCGTCCCAGATCATTTTGCCATCGGCCAGTGAAAGGTCCCAGATGCCGATTCCTGATGAGAGCAGCGCCAGAGCGAGACGATCCTGGTTTTCCTTGAGGTCTTTTTCGGCTTTTTCCCGGCCTTCCATTGCATTTCGCAGTCGACGGTTGGCGCGGTAAAAAATAAAAAGAACGATCAGGTCGGCGGCAATTATCAGGACATAAAGACTGATCAGGCTGTTCATCTGTTATACCAGCTTTCTCAGGAAATATATGCGAGCCTTGTCGGGCCCTTGCCTTTCAAATCGACCTCGCCTCGATCGGTTACGTTGAACTGACCGTTCAGAAGGCGCAGCGTATTATCTGAAACGCAGACTCTCATTGGCTCACTGGCCGTCTGAACCCTTGAGGCAAGGTTAACGGTATCGCCAAAAATGTCGTATTGAAACCTCGCGAAGCCGACTATTCCGGCGACTACCGGGCCAGAATTGATGCCAATGCGGACCTGCCATTGATGCGCGCCGTGGCCGTTGCGCTGCTGCAGAAATTTGATGAATTCAAGACCACATCTGGCGAGCCTCAGACCCCGAGGTAGGCATCGCCGATTGTCTTGATGCGCTGGGCACCATTGTTCCGAAGAATATCGTCGAAAGCTGAAAATATTTCGGTCAGTTCATTCAACAGGGTTTTTGGTGGAATAATGGCAGCCAGGCTTGTAAAATTCACCAGATCAGCAAAAAGAACGCTTACATCGTCGTAGAGTTGCGGAGCAGAGAAGCCATTTGTCTTGAGTTCGTCGATCACTTTCGGTGGCAGAATATTTGCCAGCAGGCTTTCGCCACGCTGCCTTTCTCTGACCAGTTCTATGTGGGTTCTGACCCTGGCTTTCACCACTGCGGGCTTGAACGGTTTGGTGATAAAATCAACCGCGCCTCTGGCAAGGCCTTTTACTTCGTCTTCCGGCTGGTTGAGAGATGTCAGAAAAATGACCGGAATCAGGCAGGTTTCAGGATCTGACTTAAGCTTTTGACAGACTTCGAAGCCATCCATTCCCGGCATGCAGATGTCGAGAAGAATGAGTTCCGGGCGGGGAAGATGCCGGGCGATGCTCAGAGCCTCTTCGCCGCTTCCAGCTGTCTGCACTGTGTAGTCGCCTTCAAGCAGACCGGAAATGAAGTCGAGGTTTTCTTCTGAATCGTCAACTGTGAGAATAATTGGCCGTGAAGCAACAAAGTGCACTTAGGGCCTCCCGTCTCTCGATCCGTCATTGTTTTTTCTATCCTAATTATCCCAGATTTTAGCCCGAGTCTCAAGTAGGCAACAAAGTGTCCATGAACAGCAGAAAATTGTTGCGATACAGAGACAAAACTTTTTATATCAGAGCATATCGCATATTTCTAACGGGTTTGTCGGTGTGGCTTGAGACAGGCATCAGTGCAAATTTCTGGCAGCGCATTGACGCTTTATTGTTTCATCAGTACAATTAGTCATACTTTCCTTAAAAAAGAGGTACAAGAGTGAGTAATAAAAAACAGATGCTGGTTCTGGTGCTGTGTTTGTTGTTCCAGGCCGCGTTTATCGGGCAGGCACAGGCTCTTAATATCGGTGGTTTCCTCGATGAAGTTTCCGGTACTCTTGACCGGGTTACCGCCACTCTTGACAGTACCTTTGGCGGTGCTGATGCCAACAACCAGAAGGTTGTCGAGCAGTCGCGCGAGCAGGCCCCGCAGACCAGCGCTTTCCTTGGAAAGTGGGAAGACAGCTGGGAAACTTCGATGGGCGCCAAGACCCACGAATCACTCAAGTCCGATCCGGGCTTTTCCAAAGACAAGAATCAGCTCAACCGGGTGGGCAATGTTGCCCGCCGCCTGATCAAACAGGTTGAACGCAAAGACCTGACCTGGCATTTTGCGGTTCTGAATACCGATGAAGTAAATGCCTTTGCCGCTCCCGGCGGTTACATCTACGTTACTCGCGGGCTGCTGAACATGTGCAAGGATGACAACGAGCTCGCCGGTGTTATTGCTCACGAAATGGGTCACATCGACAAAAAACACAGCGTCAGGCAGGCTGAAAAGGCTGGTCTGATGACCGCTCTGGTGCTTGGTCTCGGTCTTAACAAAAAAACCAAAGATGCAGCGCCTTTCGCCGCAATTGCCGCCTATTTCGCCAATCTGAAGTTTTCGCGAAACGATGAATATCAGGCCGATGCCTGCGCAGTCAAATACACCAGCGCTGCCGGCTACGACCCGAACGGCATCATCGGTTTCTTCAACAAGATCAATAACGACAGCAAAGCTTCAAAGATTACAAAATATTTTTCAACCCACCCGCCGACGACCGATCGTATCAATGCTGTTAAGAAAGAAATCGCAAAACTGCCGGCCAGAAACGGTTCAAACAGCGGTCAGGCCCCATCTGAAAGCAGTTCAACCGTTACGACTCAGCCGACCACGACTACTGCAACTCAGACTCAAACAAATACTCAGACTTCGTCTGGTACAAAACCGACCACTAAAGATCTTCAGCTCGCCTACGAATCTTACCTGTATTACCAGCAGGTTTATCAGTATAAGGTACAGCAGCAGGCCCCGGTGAACGAGATTATGGATGCCATG
>CAZFUG010000061.1:0-18892 GCA_964522035.1 uncultured bacterium | reverse complement strand
GCCTGGTCGCTGATTTCCGGCCGCTGGGCCAAGCACGATGACAAAGGCGAGATAACCCATTTCCAGGCGCTTTCGACGGCTCTGGCGGCAACCGTCGGTACCGGCAATATCGCCGGTGTTGCTACAGCAATCGCCAGTGGCGGCCCCGGGGCTGTATTCTGGATGTGGGTAAGCGCTTTTATCGGCATGTGCACCAAATTCACCTGCTGCACTCTGGCAATGAATTTCAGAACTATCGATGCAGACGGCGAAGTTGCCGGTGGTCCGATGTATTATCTGCGTGACGGCATGAAAATGAAATGGCTTGGGGTTCTTTTTGCCATATTCACTTTTGTGGCATCATTTGGTATCGGTAACATGGTTCAGGCCAACTCTGTTGCCGCGCCTCTGCACAATTACCTTTCCGATGCCGGCCTGGTGCCTGCCGCAGTTCGTGATGGCAGCGCCGACCCTGTAAAATTCGGTATCGGCGTGGTAATAGCCATTCTCGCCGGCATGGTAATTCTCGGCGGGATACGCAGAATCGGCAGCTTTGCAGATAAAGTCGTGCCATTCATGGCGCTTGGCTATGTGCTGTCTTCGCTCTATATTTTGTTCATTCAGCGCGATAACATCATTCCGGCATTCAAAATGATCTTTTCGTCAGCATTTGGCCTGCAGGAGGCCGCCGGCGGCATGCTTGGCTATGGCGTTGCCCAGGCAATGCGCTGGGGTATTGCGCGCGGTTTGTTTTCTAACGAAGCCGGTCTTGGTTCTGCCCCGATAGCGCATGCAGCTGCAAAAACCTCGATTCCGATACGTGAGGGCTTCGTTGCCCTGCTCGAACCTTTTATCGATACGCTGGTTATCTGCACCATGACAGCGCTTGTTATCATTACCAGCGGTTATCTCAACCCGGCCGATGCGCAGATCTTTGCCGGCCTGAAAGGTGCTGAGCTTGCAGCCGCCGCTTATCACCACAATGTTTCATGGGGTCACCACGTTGTCACTGTTGGTCTGGTGTTCTTTACCTTCACGACCATAGTTGGCTGGAGCTATTATGGCGACCGTTCAGTGCGTTTTCTCTTCGATTCAGACCCGGTTAAGGCAAAAAAGGCTGTTTTTGCCTACCGGCTGATTTATGTTCTGCTGATCCCGATTGGTGCTGCTGTGCCTCTTGAACTCGTCTGGAACATGTCTGACCTGGCGAACGGGCTGATGGCACTGCCCAATCTCTTCGCTTTGATCGGCCTTTCTGGCGTAGCAAGCAACATGCTGCGTGAATATGAGACAAAATTCCCGCAGATGCTTGCCGAGCGCGACCGCGGCTGAGCAATTGAAGAACGGACTGTAAACTATAAAACCCCGTTGAAGTCACCGGGGTTTTATAGTTTACGGGGCTTACTAAATTTTAATAAAGTTAACCGGCCGTTTAGAGTTACCGGTTGTGACCAACTGCCTGGGCTGCCGGCCAGCGGCCGACGTAAAGGACTTCTTCGCAAAGCTCGATGCCGAATTCTTTCTTGACCTTGTCTTTGAGCATGGCAGCGAGATTTTTAACGTCACTGGCGGTGGCATTGCCGGTGTTGATGATAAAATTGGCGTGTTTTTCGAAGACTGAGGCGCCACCGCATGACATTTTCTTGGCTCCGGCCTGTTCAAGAACTGCACCGGCAGCGCGACGACGATCTTCACCCGGCAGTGGCGGCAGATTTTTGAAAAAAGACCCGGCGCAGCCGATTTCGTATGGCGGGTGCTTGCTGTGGCGCTGGGCTACGATGTCATCCATCTTTGCCTTAATTTCGGCGGCATTACCGGCTTCGAGCTGAAATCTGGCACTGAGAATGATGTGAGGGTCGGTTTTGAGCCGACTGGTGCGGTAGTCGAAACCAAAAAAAGAATTATCTACTGTCTGAATGCTGCCATCCGGGCAAAGAACCCGGGCGTTGATGAGAACATCGGCAATGCAGCGACCATAAGCGCCGGCGTTGCCGTAAATGGCGCCGCCGATACTGCCAGGTATGCCGGCAAATGATTCGGCACCGGCCAGTCCGTTTCTCTGGGCCAGTTCGACAAGATATTCAAAGTCATAGCCAGACGAAATGTTTATCTGGTGTTTTTCGGTGTCAACGCTGTTGATTTCCATGCAGCGGTTATGAATCACCAGGCCTTCAAGGCCGGCGTCTGAGACCACCAGATTCGAACCACCGCCGAGAATGAACAGCGGCATTTTCTGCTGTCGGGCCCATTCAAAGGCAGCCCGCAGACTTTCACTGTTGTCGGCCGTATAAAAATACTCGGCCGGGCCACCCAGTTTGAAGGTGACGAGATTCTTCAGCGGAACGTTTTTCTGGATCAGTTCGGGCGAAAATTGCATTTGTAAACCTCCGGCGGTCTTTACCCTATAGAAACTATCGGGCAAAGACCGCCCGGGTCTTAGCTGTTTGCGTCAGGGAGCAACAGTGGCTGAAGCAGCCTTGTCCTGCAGGATGGTGATTTCCATGCGGTCATTGGCAGAAATTTTTTCGGGAACGTCATGGCCTTTTACGACCTGACCGAAAACCGTATACTGGCCATCGAGGTGCGGAATAGCATCGAGGCAGATATAGAACTGGCAGCCGGCTGAGTTCGGGTCCATGGCGCGGGCCATTGCCAGGGTGCCTTTGAGGTGTTTGCGTGAATTGAATTCGGCATCGAGCTTGTAGCCAGCATCACCGGTACCGGGCATGCCGCTTGCGCCTTCTCTTGAGTTGGGGCAGCCGCCCTGAATGACGAAGCCGGGAACGACGCGATGAAACGCCAGGCCGTTGTAAAAGCCTTTGCGAATGAGGTTCAGCATGCTTTCGACATGTTTCGGGGCGACATCAGGGTAAAGTTCAAGAACCATTTCACCTTTGCTGGTGGTGATTTTGATAACCGGGTTGGTAGCTTTTTCGAGGGTGACGCCTTCGGGAACCTGGGCCATGGCCATCGGTGCAATAGCAAGCAGTGCGATCAGAATGTAATTCAACATAGATGCTCCTGAAATTAAGATTTGCTGCGGCGTATTCTAACGCAGCGAAGCGACTAAAAGCAAGACGCTGCAGTCGGTTTGACTGCAGCGGTAAAAAATGTTCTTAATAAGGTTCTGATCAGTTGAGCGAATACTGTACGGTGATTTTCACCCAGGTTTCCTTTGGTTCGCCATTGTTGAGAACCGGCGCGAATACCCAGCGTCTCAGGGCCTGGGCACCGTTGATGGCCAGTTTCGGGTCAATGGTCGAACTCATGGTTACAACGTCACCAACAGTGCCGCTGCGCTGAATCAGAACACGATAGACCGCATTACCATGCACGCCGCTCTTGCGAGCCCATGCCGGGTAATCAGGTAATACTCTGGTAAGAATCGACGGCGGACTGAAACGTTCGCCATTGCCGCCAAACGATTCAATCGAACCGATTTCGAAAACGCCGGCGCCATTATCGACCTTGCCATCTTCGGTTCCGGTCGGGGCGGGCATGAAATCTTCTGGATTGGCGGTATTTTTCTCGTCGGCCAGCATCGAGTCAGGCATCAGCATGTCAGGCTGACCGCTGGTCATCGGTCCGGTAAGATCGGGGGTCGGGTCGCTGGCGCTGCTCTTGTCGATACTGAGGTTGCTCACCGCATCGAACGACGGAACGGTGTGAGTGGGTCTGACTGGAGCATCGGTCGTGGTGGTTTCCTGAACGACCGAGGGTTTGGTTGTATCGACCGGGGTTTCTGAAACGATCGGGCTGTCGTTAACCTGTGCGGCGACGGGAGCCGGAGTTTCAACCTTGGGAGCTGCCGGTTTCGGGTTGGTGCTTTCGGGTTTTACTGCAGATTTGGGTTTGGTATCTTTTTTGACCGTGTTCTTCTGTTTAGCTCTGTTAACCCTGTTGTCGCTGCCGGCAGACTTCTTTGAGCCTGTTTCCTTTTTGTGTTCCTGGCCAGAACCGACGCGCGGTTTGCTGACCGGAGCAATAAGTTTTACAGGCACTACCGGTTTCTGCAGCGGTTCAGCACTGACAGAGCGCCAGGCAAAGAAAGCTGAGAGGGCCAGCAGAAGTGAAAGATGCAGAAGAACGGAAAGCTGCAGCTCTTCCATTCCTTCAACATTTTCGGCTTTGAGTTTTTTCAGGAGTTTCATGTTTTTACTTCATTTCGGGTCTGGTTGCCAGGCCGATATTCACGGCACCGGCGTTGCGGATAGCGTCGAGAACGAAAACGATGCGGCCATAGTTGGCATCTTTGTCTGCTTCAACCATAATCGGGCGATCAGGTGAATTGGTGATCCAGGTTTTGATCGAGGTGGTAAGATCGGTCATTTCAACCGGCTTGCCTGTTACATAAAGACGGCCGTTTTTTGCAATCTGAACGGTCATGCTGTCGGTTTCCATGGTGGTGGCACTCGAGGCTTTCGGCACGTTCACCGGCAGTTTTTCCTGATTGCGGGCGAAAGAACTGGTGATCATGAAAAAGAATACGAGCAGCAGAATGACATCGATCAGATTGGTTACGACAATCTGGGGTTTGCTTTTCTTTTTATCAGGCAGCAACTTTTTCAAGGCTGACCTCCATCGCAGTTACCTGGTTGGTCAGGTCGAGAGAGTGCATTTCAACCTGTTCGATTAATTCGACGCTTTTTGCTTCGCACCAGTTGAAAGCGACAAGAGCCGGAATACCAACCAGCAGACCGGCGGCGGTTGTGTAGAGAGCTTCAGAGATACCACCGGCAAGAGCGGTCGGGTCACCGATACCCACGGTCGAGATGACGCTGAAAGCTGAGATCATACCAGTAACGGTGCCCGTCAGGCCGAGCAGTGGGCTGATGCTGGCGATGGTCGAGAGTTTGCCGAGGTGGCGTTCGTATTTCTTAACCTGCACCATGGCTTCCTGACGCATGGTGTCGAGAAGATGTTCGCGGCCGAGGTCGGCATTGTCGAGACCGGCGGCGATTACATTGGCGAGCGGGGTGTTTTCGGCGCGGCAGATTTTCATCGCATCGAAGAAGTTACGGGCAGCAAGTGCGCCTTTGACCTTCTTCATGAATGCGGCTGAGTTATTGGGATTGCGCATATAGAAACGGGCTCTTTCGATAACGATTGCCAGTGCAAACACTGAACAAAGAGCGATCGGAATCATTACCGGGCCACCACTTACAAACAGGTCGATCAAGAAGATTTTTTCCATTTTTTAACTGCCTCCTGGGAACGTCTCAGAAATGTGCTTCGACACCGGCGAGAGAGACTCTGCCTTCTTCGGGAACATCGTAACGTAAGCTTTTTGCTTCATCATACAGATCTTTGATTTTCAGATAAGTGCTGAACCGGTCATTCAGGCGATAGCGCACTGCCAGATCGGAGCGGCTGTAATCGTCGGCACCAAAGGTGCCCAGATTTGTAACCGCTGAGCGGTCGAATTCAGCTCTGCGTGAAAAATCAACCATAACTTTACCTTCGGTATAATTGAGCCCGACATCCAGTATTCTTTTCGGTTCGTAAGAAAGCTTTCTGCCGGTTTTTTCGTCTTCTGGCTTCTGAAAAGTGCTCTTGATATTTACTTTAAAATGGTCTTCGATTTTAAAGTTGCCGCGCACGGCCATGCCACGGCGTTTTACATCGTCAAGAAACTGAAAGTTCGACGCCAGCATGCCTTTGCCCGGCACGTATCTGTCGACGAATTCAATCGCATCCTGTTCTTTCTGACTGAAAAGATCGACACCAAAGACATCGCCTTTGTTTGTGCGGTAATTCAGTGAGCCTGTCATGGTTTTTTGCCGAGAAGCTTCGAGGGCATTGCCTTCAACATAGTGGTCGGGCATGAAGATCTTTTCGAGACTGTCGTTGCCGAGGTCTTCTTCATAGCCAAGCACCAGTTGCCATGGTTCAGAAAGACGATAGTCGAGACTGGCGTAGGGAGCGGTCGCGTCGCTTTCCATAAGGCTCATGTGTTTGAAACCGAATTTTGCATCCGCTTTAGAGGAAACTTCGTAATCGGCTCCGAGACGCAGAACCGTCTTGGTCAGTTCGCGATCACTTCCTGCTGTAACCGTGAATTTGTCTGATTTGAGATCAGCTTCGGCACGGCCTTTGATCTTGTTGCCAAGCTTTTTAAGATAACTGGCGCCTGCAGCCATGGTGAAAACCGTCTGGTCTTCACTGAAAGCGAGGGCTGCATTGCTTATTGTGCGGCTCAGTGAATCCATTGAAGCATAGCCTTTGAAGAAAGCTCCATCTTCAAGAGTCGAGTTGCCATTGACCCAGATGCGGCTGGTGCTGTTTTCAATACCGGCATCGGGGCTCGGTGACTTGGTTACGCCACGCTGGGCGTATTCTTCGACGCTGTATTCGCCACCGGCCAGCAGGGTGTAGCTGCCTTCACCGGTAGAGGCGATATTGGCTTCGAGGCCGGTTTTTGATGTGTCGACAAACGACTTGAAACCGTCGCGGCTTTCGCGTTTGATGACGATGTCGCCGGTGTAGCCTTCTTTGGTGCCTTTGCCGTTGATGATGAGTTCTCGGGCGCCATTGGTGCCAAGGCCTGCTGATGCCGAAATTTCATCTTTTTCTTCGCGGTGAAAATTTTCGAGCACCGGTTTTTCGGTCATCGGACGATAGACCGCCGGTCCAATTTCCGGAACCAATTCTGGCATCGGTGCAGTTCTTTCGCCCATGTCGAAGCTGATTTTCTGCTTTGACGGGTCGATTTTTTCGCTCTGTGCGTCTTTGCCGATAACCTGAACTTTGCCCATGTCGAAAGTGTCAGCAGCGTATGCTCCACTTCCAAGGCTCATGGCTATGGCCATTGCGATAATTTTTCTGCTATGCATCTGCGTGCCTCCGGGCTTCATTATTTTCTTCAATATCTATCGGCAAATACCCCCAAAAATTTAGGATTGCGAAAAGTTGCATCCGAAACAACGGGGCTGCGTTATAATGGAAGTCATAAAAAATAACGAATCGGATGTCTTGAGTCAGGAGGCACTATGAAAGCCGTCGCATTGCATGCCAGAGTTTTTGTCGTTTTGTTTTTTCTTATAAATCTGATGGGAGGTTCATGGGCAGTGGAAATTGGTTACGATGAAGAATTCAGCCTCGCCGAAGATCGTTCGGTGCCTTTGCAGCAGCTTATTCCGGGCACTGAAGAATATTATTACTATAATTGTATCTACCACCAGTCACGGGGTGAAACGGCCAAAGTCGCCTCGCTGCTGAAGCAGTGGGTCAAGCGTTACAGTCACAGCAGCCGCTACGAAGAAATTCGCACGCGCCAGCTGCTGCTCGATTTCAATCGCAACCCCGAAACCATTCTGCAGTTTATGATCGAGCGTCTGAACCTGCAGTTCAACCATGCCCGTCAGCAGCCGGTCACCAGCCGCAGTTTTCCCAGCCGCATGCCGGCCGAATGGCTCGATTACCAGAATCTCAAAAATATCGCTCTGCGCGAATACAACGATTTGAGTGGCTTTAAATACCCAGGCCTCGAAGCGTTGGTAAAAGAAGAATTTGTCGGTGACCGTCGTCGCGACCTTCTCGGTCGTTTGCAATACCCGGATGGCGAAAATATCGCCCAGATGGTCGTCGATGATCTGCAGCATCAATACAGTGGCGGTTTTGGCTCACTGCCGATTCACGGGAAACTGCTCCCGGAACAGCTCGATTTCTGCAGCCGTGCAATGCCTGCACTGCTTGAGCAGACCCCGTTCGTTCTTGCCAGAATGAAGAAGATGCAGCCAGGTGCCGATTCAGTCTGGGAAACGGACCCGGTCGAAAAGCTTGCGGTTCTCAGGCAGATGTATGCTTTCGCCAGCCCTCTGCAGCCAGCGTTCAACTCTCTCAAAGCGCATCTGCTCTACAATATTCTCGATCTGCAGCGCAATGCCGGCAATTATGACCGTAATGCTTTCCTGGAATATCTTAAACTGCCACGCAATGTCGGATATATTGATAAGAAATACCAGAAATCAAATGAATGGAAGTATAATCGCGCCGATCTGAATGCCGATTTTCGCCAGGTCAGCCTTTGCCCGGCTATCAATAACGATGAACCGCTGATCCGTGACTATCTCGCCAGATTCATGCTTGAAGATAAAAGCTCTGATAACTTTTCAGACATAATCGAATCGGAATATCTCAAGCGGCTTCTCGCTGAAACAATGATAGTTAATGCTGTTGGCGATCTCGAACAATGGTTCTCACTGCTTGATGGCCAGGCTGTTAAGGAGCTCAAAGAGAGAATCGAGCTCGAATTTCTGCCGACTTGTCGGCCGGTCTATCAGTCGGGCGAACCTATCAAGCTCGCAGTAAGGGTTAAGAATGTTAACCGCCTGATGCTTAAGATCTATAAACTCAATCTGGCAAGTTATTACCGCGAGAACGGCAGCGAAGTTTCAACCGCGATCGATCTTGACGGTCTGGTGGCCAACGAAGAGTTGAGCTTTGATTATAAGCATCCTGCATGGCAGCGCCATGAAGAAAACTTCGTTCTCGATAAACTCGGCGAACGGGGTGTGTACATCGTTGAATTGATTGGTAACGGTATAAGCAGCCGCGCCATGATTCGCCGCGGCCAGCTTTCGTATCTGCAGCGTGCCTCGGCCGCTGGCCATATTTTTACCATTTTTGATGAGCAGCGCCAGCAGGTGAAAGATGCTGTAATACTGCTTGCCGGCAGCGAATATCGCCCTGATCAGAACGGCCAGATCGTTGTACCCTATACCACCAGTCCGGGCAACCGGCAGATTGTCATCAAACAGGGCGAATTTGCCGCTCTGCATAGCTTCAATCATCTCGGCGAAGCTTACAATCTTGAAGCGTCGATTCATGTCGACCGCGAAGCTCTTCTCGCCGGAAGAAACGCAAAAGTTGTCGTTCGCCCGGTTCTCTCGATCAATGGCTGCCCCGCCGATGTGGGCCTGCTGCAGGAACCAGCACTGCTGATAACTTCCGTCGATCGTGACGGTGTTTCTTCAACCCGTGAAATTGCAGATTTCAAGCTGTTCAATGATAAAGAAGCGGTGCATGAGTTCAAGACCCCCGATAAATTGAGAAGTGTCACCTTCTCGCTGCGCGGGCGTATCGATAACCTCAGCAATGGCCGCAAAGACGACCTCAGTGTTGCCCGTTCCTATACCATTAATGGTATAGACAATACCGAGAGAACCCATGCCTTCTTTGTCAGACGCGAAAACGGCGAATACGTCGCTGAATTGCTCGGCAAAACCGGTGAACCATGCCCAGATCGGGTCATTAATCTCGAAATCAGCCACCGCCTGATCAGGCGCAACGTAATCGGTTCTCTGCAGACCGATGAAAAGGGTCGCATTTATCTCGGTCGTCTCGATGACGTAGAATACGTTAAATTGAGCGCCCCTGACGGGGTATCTTTTGATCTGTTGCCGGTTGGCGACCAGAATACCATCGCTGATTCGATAGCCGCACCAGCTGATTACGAGATCCGGGTGCCGCGCACCGACAATCAGGATAAGACCATTGCCGATCAGATATGTCTGTATGAGTTGCGTGGCAGTGAACTGGTGCGCGACTGGCGCTCAGCAGTGTCGCTTGTTCCGGGTTTTTATTCGATCAAAGGTCTGCCTGCCGGTGATTATGAAATGTATATCAGGCAGTCGCAGCAGAAAATTGCCATTCGCGTCGCTGATGGCAAAGTGCTGGGGGGCTATGTCATCTCGAAGCGTCGTGGTCTGCCATTGAACAATACCTCGACACTTCAGATAACTGAGGTCAAGGTAGCCGAAGACGCAAAACTGCTGATCAGACTGGCTAATTCAGGCAAAAAATCACGCGTTCATATAATTGCCGGCAATTTTATGCCTGAATTCAGACCATTTGCCGAATTTGCAGCAATCTGCGGGCCGGTTTTTCCGATAATTGCCTTGGCCCAGCCGGTTTCTCGCTACGTTTCCGGACGCAATATCGGTGATGAATACCGCTACATTCTCGAACGGCGTTTCGCAAAAATCTTTCCGGGCAATATGCTGAAAAGGCCTGGTTTGCTATTGAACCCCTGGAGTCTGAGAAAGACCGATACCGGCACTCAGGAAGCTTCTGCCGGCGGCGCCTGGGCCGGTGCCCCTGAACCAGAGGGTCAGATGGCTTCTACCAGCGGTCTGAAACGTCGTATGAAAGAGCTGGCAACGGAAAATGCCGGCGGTTACGGCAGTTATGATTTTCTCGCGAGTGCTTCGGTTCTGTTTGCCAATCTCAAGCCTGAGGCAGATGGCACAATCAGTGTGCCGGTCAATGAGCTTCAGGGCCTGCGCAATATTCAGATAATCGCTGTCGATGGTTTTGACGTCGCCTGCAGAGAAATAACTGTGCCAGGTGTTGCCCCTGAGTTTCTTGACCTGCGCCTTAGAAATGCTCTTGCACCCGAAAAGCATTTTTCCGAACAGAAAAACATTTCAGTTGTTACGACTGGCGAAGCCGTAAGCGTTGCCGATATATCGACCGCCAGGGTTGAGGTTTACGACAGTCTCAAGTCTGCCTACCGGCTGCTTTCGACGATCAATCCAGATGCAAATCTGATTAAATTCGGTTTCATTACTGGCTGGAACAGCCTCGACGAAAAGCAGAAACTCGATCTTTATTCAAAAAATGCCTGCCATGAATTGAATTTTTTCATCAGTCAGCGTGACCGCAGCTTCTTCGAAAAGGTTGTCAAACCCTACATCGCCAACAAGCGCGATCTGACGTTCATGGACAAATGGCTGCTCGAACGCGATCTGCGTGAATTTACCGAACCATGGGCCTTTTCCAGACTGAATATCGTCGAAAAAATTCTTCTCGGACAGAGACTGCCAGAAATGGCAGACACAATCGAACGGCACGTTAACGAAAAATTTGATCTGCTGCCAGATGATCGCGAAAGATTCAACAGTCTGTTCAAGACCGCTCTGCAGGGAAATGCCCTCGAAACCGGCGACAAACTCGGTCTCGAAAGCGGCAAAAAAATGTTGAGCGACAAACTTGAAAGAGGCCGCCGTGATGAATTGGGTGATATGCCCGCGCCAGAACCGGCACCGATGGATTTCGGCAAAGGCATCATGCCGTCGGCAAGGGTCGCAAAGCCAATGGCTGCGCCGGCACCGCCACCGCCGCCTTCTATGGTAGCCAAAGAAAGTAAAATGTCTTTGCAGAGCGCGGATTATTCTGAAAGCGAAGAGATGGTTGGCGCTGCGCCGAGTTTCGACGAGGATGCTTTCGATGTCGAAAGTGATTCGGAGATGCGTGAACCGGTGCGTCAGCTGTTCAGGCAGGTTGATAAGACCGAAGAGTGGGTCGAAAACAACTATTACCAGCTACCGATCGAACAGCAGACCGCCGATCTGATTCAGGTCAACGCTTTCTGGCGAGATTATGCAATGCATAAGCCCGGCCGCCCCTTCGTTTCTGGCAACTTTATCTTTGCGACCCGTAATTTTGCCGAAATGATGCTGGCTCTGGCTGTCCTCGACCTGCCATTTGTTTCTGAAAAGCATGGCAGCGAGTTTGATGGCCCACGCATGACTATAAAAGCAGGCAGCAACGCTGTCGTTTTCCGCGAAGAGATCGGAACGGCCAGCGAAACAGCAGATACTGCCAGCATTCTCACCGGCCAGAACTTCTTTGCGCAGAATGACCGCTATCGTTATGAGCGCAATGAGCGTTTCGACAAATTCGTCACCGATGAATTCCTTACCAGAGTCGTTTATGGCTGCCAGGTGGTGGTTACCAACCCGACTTCATCGCGGCGCAAAGTCGATGTGCTGATGCAGATTCCTGAAGGGGCCCTGCCGGTGCTCAGAAGCCTTTATACCCGCAGTGTTCATCTACAGCTCGAAGCCTATTCGACGCAGACGTTCGAGTATTTCTTCTATTTCCCGAAAGCCGGCAGCTGGAAGCATTACCCGGTTCATGTCTCTGAAAACGAAGTGATGCTCGCCACCACAAAGCCTTTTGTTTTCAAGGTTGTCGAAGAGCTGACGAACTTTGACAAGAATTCATGGCCGTGGCTGTCGCAGAATGGCACCGATGCGCAGGTGCTCGAATACCTCGAAAAGAACAACGTCGAAAGACTCGACCTGATTCAGATTGCTTTCAGACTAAAAAATCGTGACTTTTTCATCAAGGTTACCGACCTGCTGAAAAAACGCCACGTATTCAATGATGTAATCTGGTCTTATGGCCTGATGCACGGTCATCTGCCCGCCATTAAAGATTATCTGCCCTATACTGCTCTTGCCGGTCAGGTGGGCAGCAGTTTTGTGAGTGAACTGCTCACGGTTAACCCCGTGGCGCGGCATACCTATCAGCATCGTGAATACTGGCCTCTGGTAAATGCCCGTGTTTACCCGCTCGGAAAACGCCGCGAAATTCTCAATCAGCAGTTCGCAGCCCAGTATCACGCCCTGCTTGCCGATCTGAGATACCGCAGTCAGTTGAGTGATTACGATCTGATGGCAGTTGTCTATTATCTGCTGCTGCAGGACAGAATTGAAGAGGCGTCGACGTTCTTTGCAAAGATCAAGGATGCTGCAATTGTCGAAACCATTCAATACAAATATATAAAGGCCTATCTGGCGTTCTCGCATCAGCAGGTCGACGAGGCGGTCGGCATAGCCGAACCTTTCAAAAACTACCCGGTACAGCGCTGGCAGGTTCTTTTTGCCGATGTTCTGGCACAGGCGGCCGAAATCAAAGGTGGCCAGGTGCAGATCAGTGACGAAGAAGACCGTGATCAGAAGCAGCGCCTGCTCGCCGCAACCCAGCCTGATATCGAACTGAGCGTCGAAAACCGGGTTGTAACACTGCGTCAGCGCAATCTCAAGTCGGTCAGAATCAGCTATTACCTGATGGATATCGAACTGCTGTTCTCGCGTAAACCTTTCGTTCAGGAAGTTTCCGGGCAGTTCTCTATCATCAGCCCGAACTACTCTGAAGAATTGATGCTTGAGGGAAAACCAGAAGAACTGAAGATCTCGCTGCCAGACAAATTCAGAGACCGCAATCTGATGATCGAGGTCACCGGCGGCGGTCTGACAAGAAACATCGCTTATTACCCGCATTCTCTGGCAGTCAGTATGCTCGAAGCCTACGGCCAGCTGCAGGTGCGCCACCAGCAAACGGGTAAGCCGATTGTCAGCGCCTATGTCAAGGTCTATTCGCGCGACAATTCAGGCCAGGTAAGCTTCTATAAAGATGGCTATACCGATATGCGCGGTCGCTTCGACTACGCCTCGCTCAGTACCAGCCAGCTCGACAACGTCGAAAAATTCTCAATCCTGATCATGAGCGATGAAGCTGGTTCGCTTGTTCGAGAAGCTGCTCCGCCAAACCGCTGATATGTTGTAATTTTCCGGGCTCTGAAGGAAAATTCTTTCAGAGCCCGGTTTTTTATTAATGAATTGGTCGCTTTTGTCGATAGGTGCTGAAAATTTGTTTGCAATATGGTTTTGTGGCGGTTTATCTTATAGATGTTATGGTTACCAGATTTTAAAAAGGAACGGTGATTATGATCCCGGGCATGTTGAAAGCCAGCGACCTTGACGAACTTAAAGAAGTTATTGAGAGCGAAAAAGCACTGCTGATGATCGAGAGAGATGTCTATTGGCCCAAATGGGATTCCCCATGGTGGTACATGCTGCTTCTCGATGAGACTTCGCGGCTGTCAGAAATTCCGGTGCCGGTCTTTAAAGAACTGCTAACCTGCGCTGACCGGCAGTTTCTTAAAATTTTCCCGGTAAGAGAAGAAGACGTTGATGGTCCGGTGAACGGCCATACCGAAGTGATGTGTTTCTGCTTTTTCGGCGGTCTGATGAAGCTGGCTGCAAAGCTTGAATTCGACGTGTTCGCCCATGTTCCCTGGGCAAAAGACTGGGTGAACCGCTACCAGCTTCCAGATGGTGGCTACAACTGCGACGAAAGCGTTTATACCGGCAGTGGTAAAAGTTCTTTCGTTTCAACGACCGTCATGCTCGAAGGCATGATCGAGTATGCCCGTTTCAGCCAGCAGCCTGATATTTTCGCAGCCAATATGCAGAAGGCGGTCAGTTACCTGCTTAAACACCAGCTGTTTCTGACAAGTAAGGGCCAGCCTGTCGAAGGTACCAGCTGGGATAAAGTCATTTTCCCACGTTTCTACGAATTCGATTTTACCCGTGGTCTCGAAGCAGTGTTTGATTTTCTGCTGCTGACCGGCAAAAAGGTCAGGGGCATTGCAGTCGAAAAGGCTCTGGCCCTGCTCGATAAAAAGATCGCTGCAAAACTCGATCACTCAGAAAAGCCCTGGCTCAGCGAAGAAAAGACCGTTTCCTATTACATCGAAAAGCCGATTCCGTTTAAAGACATGGCCAATGTGCCGCTGGTGATGAAGCTTCTCAATAGCAGCACTCCGAATGAATTCGTTCCGGCAATGCTTGCCAGAGTGGCTAAAAAACGCGATGAAGTAAAAAGCCGCGGCCTGATCGTCGCCTGAAACTATCGATTAACCCCTGATTTTCGCAATAAAAAAAGCTGCCCGTATGGGCAGCTTTTTTATTGTGGCTGAAGAGGTTACTTGTTGACCTGGAAGGTCTTGTCGCCTTTTTCGAAGAAATTGACGATCTGTCTGACGGCGGCGACGCCGGCGTTGACGTTGGCTTCTTCGGTTTGAGCGCCGCATTTTTTGGCGGTGCCATAATAGCGGTCGGCATATTCTTTTTCGAGTTCGGCAGCGCAGTCGGGGGCCACGTCAGATGAATAGCGGAAATCCTTGCGGCTGGCAAAAATCTTTTTGAGACTTTCTTCGCAGATGACTTCTTTGCGGGCGGTGTTGATAAGCACGGCGCCTTTGGGCATGCGGTTCATCAGGTCGAAATTGATCGACTTTTTGGTGGTTTCAGTAGCAGGAATATGCAGCGATACGAAATCACAGGTGCTGTAGAGGTTTTCGATCTTATCGATGAATTTGACGCCTTCTTTTTCCATGGCTTCTTTGGTGACGAACGGGTCAAAAGCGTAGACTTCCATGTTGAAGCCGTGGGCGATTTTGGCGAGAGCGCGGCCAACGGCGCCGAAAGCATGCAGGCCGAGTTTTTTGCCCTTGAGTTCGCTGCCTGACTTGCCATTGAATTTGCAGCGGCAGATGTAGATCATCAGACCGATCGCCAGTTCGGCTACGGCATTTGAATTCTGGCCGGGAGTGTTCATCGCGACGATTTTGCGGGCGGTCGCGGCTGCCAGGTCGATATTGTCATAACCGGCACCGGCTCTGACGATGATCTGCAGTTTTTCAGCGGCGTCGATGATTTCTTTCGAAGCGAGGTCGCTGCGGATGATCAGAGCATCGGCGTCTTTTACGGCAGCTTTGAACTGTGCGACTTCGGTGTATTTTTCGAGCAGTTCCATTTTATATTCGGCTTTACCCTTGATGACGTCTTTCATCAGGTTTATCGCTTCGGGGGCAAAAGGTTTGTCTGTAGCCACGAGAATTTTCTTCGTCATTGTTCTTTCCTTTGCGTTTTTGTTAATATCCCCGCTTGCGCGGGGATATGTTCAATGCCTGCTAGAGAGAATCAGTCGGATCAGGAGTTTTCCTGGTCGAATTTTCTGATGAAATCGGCAAGTTTCTGGCAGCCTTCGATTGGCATGGCGTTATAGATAGAGGCGCGCATACCGCCGATGCTGCGGTGACCCTTGAGGGTTACCAGGCCCTGAGCAGAAGCCTGTTTCAGGAACTTTTCATTGAGTTCTTCGCTGTCGGTGAAGAACGGAATATTCATCAGCGAGCGGTCGGCTGCATCTTTAACATGAGCCTTGAACAGTTTTGAGCTGTCGATGGCGTCATAAACGATCGCGGCTTTTTTGCGGTTGAGGGCTTCGAAATATTCAACGCCGCCGAGTTCAAGCATGTGGTCGAACACCAGTTTGGCGATGTAAATCCCGTAGGTTGGGGGGGTGTTGAACATCGAACCGTTGTCGGCATGGGTTTTATAGTCGAGCATGGTCGGCAGATTCGGCACAAGACCGAGCAGATCTTCGCGGATGATGACAATGACAACACCGGCCGGTCCGACGTTTTTCTGAGCGCCGGCATAGATCATACCGTAATCTGCGACATTGCATTTTTCGCTCATGATATTAGAAGACATGTCAGCGACTATCGGAATACTGACTTTGGGCGGAACCATGTTCTTGGTGCCGAAGATGGTGTTGTTCGGGGTGATGTGGAGATAGTCGGCGTCTTTTCTTACTTTGGCGGCGTCAAATTTGGGGAAATATCTATGGTTGTCAGCTTTTGATGAGGCAACGATGTTGACATCGACGCCGTATTTCTGAGCTTCTTTGATGGCTTTGCCTGACCATTCGCCAGAATCGACATAATCAGCCTTTTTGGTTTTGGCCAGATTCATGGGGATCATGAGAAACTGCAGAGAGGCCCCGCCCTGCAGGAAAAGCACTTTGTAGTTGGCAGGAATATTCATCAGCTTGCGAAGACCGGCTTCGGCGTCGTCGATGATTTTCTGATAAGTGGAAGAGCGGTGACTGAGTTCCATTACGCTCATGCCGCAGCCTTTATAATCAAGCATTTCGGCTGCTGCCTGCTGCAGAACCTTTTCAGGAAGAACGGCCGGACCGGCGGAAAAATTGTAAACTCTGTGTGCCATAACTGTCTCCTTTTAATTATGCTCCTGGCAGGTGCAAAAATTCCTTTCCTTGTCGAAGCATTTTTACTCTCTATAGCACCGACCGGCGGGCAAGTCAACCCATTAAAACCGCCCGAAGATTCTTTTGTGGAGGTAAGAGGTTGAGAAATTGATGGGCTGGTGTTATCTTTATGACATACTCCTGATGAGAGGTTGCCGATGCGAAAGTTCAGTGCCGGTTTGTTAGTGCTCGCAGCAAGTGCTGTTTTTAACGGTGCGCTTGAACGCCCGCTTTTTTCAACGCCGATATGGGCCCAGGAGGAAGCCGCTGACGCGGCCGCCAACAAAGAAGACGCTCAGATTCTTTTTTCTGAAGCTCTCGATCTTAAAAAAGCCGGGAAAATGCCCGAAGCGATCGATACTTTCGCCCGTGCCATGCGTCTAGACCGCTCTATTCTCGCCCAGGACGACCAGGGCCTGATCGAAGCTCTGAAAAAGGATTGCGAAGAAAAGCTGTTAAAGACCCCTGACGACGTTAAATTGCTCGAGACACTTGGTTTCGTGCATGCGGTCTGCTATTCAGACCATAAGTCGGCAATCGAATGTTATGAGAAAGTTTTTAATCTGGTTACCGATGAAAAGGTCAAAGAACGCACTGCCAGCCTGATCGAACGTCTGCGCGAAACAGAAATGGCGCAGAGCAGTTATCAGCAGGAAGTCAGCGCCCAGCTTCGCGATGAGCGTTTGAAAAGCTGGAGCGAAATGGAAAAACTCGACAAATTTGGCGAAGAAACTGCCGCCAATCAGGCAAAATCAGAGAAACTGGCTGAAGCCTACAAGCAGAAAGACAGTCTGAAAAACAAAATACCGCAGCTTGAAGAAGAATTGAAAGATTTACAGGAGCAGCATGCGAAGGCAAAACGCCTCTGGTATTCTCTCAAAGACGATCTTTATGACCGGCGCAAAGGCAAGCTCGAAGATGAAATTGCCGCCAAGGAATCCGAACTTGCCAAAGCCAGAAGCGAACTTGAAGAAATCGAAAGCACCTCGGCAACCCTCGAGCGCGAACTGAGTGCTGTCGAAAAGGAAAAAGAAGCCAGCCCGATTCGCAGCTATGAAGAAACCTCGACTTCAGAGCCGCCGCAGGGTGGCGATGAAACCCCGGTGCAGCCGCCCAGCAACGATTATGGCGCCCCGCCTGCTGATGGTCAGCCTTCGGGTGAGCCTCTGCCGGCCGGCAATCCTGATTTTCCGTCTGAGGGCTCGGTTGGTGGCCCCGGTGCCGGTGAACCCCTTGTCGACGACAGTGATACTGACGGTTCCGGCAATTCCGGCGACGCTGGCAGCGGTACTTCCACCGGGAAACTCGACGAGCTTATAGAAAACCTCTAAATTAAAATAGACAAATAAAAAACCGCCAGACCTGGGTCTGGCGGTTTTTTATTAAAAATTACAGGCTGAGAGCTTCAACCGGGCAGGCTGAAACGCAGGCGCCGCATTCGATGCAACCGTCGCCTTTATAAACGACTTTGCCGTCTTTCATTTCAAGAACTTCTACCGGGCAGGTGCCTGTGCAGGCGCCACAACCAACACATTTGTCACTGTCGACTTTGATAGCCATCACGGTTCTCCTTGTTTCAGCAATTTTGTGCTGCGTAATGCCTGCATGATAATAAATTATTGCCTGCTTGTAAAGTTTTAGAATTTCGCCGGGCTGATATTTGAGTTTTGCGTTGCTTCAATTGGCTTATGGGCAAGGTTGTGATACAATCGGCGCATGTCAGGCCATAAAATTTCCGGAGGTCGCGCAAAGATGACTGAAACTGTTACCAATCCAATTGCCGCAGTGAAGAAGCAGCTCAAGGAACTGGCCGCCCGGCCGTTCAAGGCAACCTATAAAGTTCCGGCTCTCTGGGTCGAAACCGGCTGTCAGCCAGAAGATGGCAAGGCTGCTGTGGCAGTTCATCCTGGTGAATTCTATCTTAAGCATATTGAAGCGATCGAAAAAAATGCCCGTAATGACATTGACCCGCTTAAGTCATTGAATCAACAGTTGCCCGGTGGCGAGGGCGGCAACTGGATCAACCGCGAAGCCATCTATAATATTTTCGTGCGCCTGACCGCTGCCTATGACCATAATGGCGATGGCAAACTCGGTGGCGGCAAGAATGACCTGACCTTGAACGCAGACGGTATGCGGGAATCCGGCACATTTCTCAAAGCCATTGCCATGCTTGGCTACATCAAAGCTCTTGGCTGCACTACGATTCATCTGCTGCCGGTAA
>CAZFUG010000060.1:4497-19087 GCA_964522035.1 uncultured bacterium | reverse complement strand
CCCAGACACGAGATCAGGGTTGCCTGCACGATGAAGTTTTCTTCTTTCTGCAGTTTGTCTTTAAGAATTGGCGGGGCTGCTTCAGGCGCGCAACGTGAGATGGCAAGCGCGGCCTCGACTCTGACGTCAAAATTCGGATCGTCGATCATTGGCTTCAGGTGGGGCAGGGCATCTTTGAATTCGATCTTGCGCAGCGCATTTGTAGCATTGCGTCTGACGTCGGGGTCTTCGTCTTTGAGAGAACGGCCAAGTTCGCGAATGAAGCGCGCATCTTTGATTTCGCCTATGGCGTAGGCAGCCGAGGCGCGGTACCATTTGTCGGTGTGTTCCAGCATCTGGCGAAGGGTTTCAGAAACGTCGAAGTCGCCGTATTTCCAGATGGCTTTGGCGACGTTGGCGCGTACACGGTTGCTCGGGTCTTCGAGGTATGGCTGCAGAATGCCGACAATCGAGCCTGACTTGATACTCTCGATTGCTTCGATGGCATTGGCGCGTACACGCGGATCTTCATCGCGCAGAGCCGACTGAAAAACCGGCATCAGCTTGTCTGAGGCCATCATACCGAGTGCCATGATGATCGAAGCGCGGATTCTTGCGCTTTTTTCCTGGGCAAGCAGTTTTTTAAGAAGCGCAATGGCCCGCCAGTTCTTTATTTTACCGACCGCCAGAATCGCACTGATAATTGCATCTTCTTCGAAGAAAATCTGTGAAGCATGCTCTTCGAGAGCAGGGGTACTGACGCCGACACTTGATTCGGCATAAGTATTCAGGGCTTCCATGAGAATGTCGAAAGCTTCGGGGTTTTCGAGCATACCAAGGGCGCGGGCGGCGTTGAACCTTACTTCCTGCTGTGAGTCATTCAGAGCATTGATCAACAGGCCAATTGCCTTGTTGTTGTCGATGTTGCCAAGCGCCAGGGCCATGAAATCCTGGATGTTGTCGCTTTCGTAGGTTTCGAGCAGAAAATCGGTCGCTTTTTCGCCTTTGAATTTGGAAAGGGCGATCGCTGCTTCGCGTCGCTGGTCATAGTCGCCGGCAAGAAAATTGTGAATCAGTCTCGCAATCAGAGGCTTGATGCTGGTTAAGACGGTGTTGTTGGCGGTCATCGGATTTCCCCGGAAGAATAAGGCTTCAGCAAGAATTCTAGCAGAAAAGACATTTTTTTTAAATACGCAAAACTTTAAGAAAAGTTATCGATAAATACAAAATTAAAGCAGATTTTACAGGCCGCATCGGTATTCATCAGTGGCAGAAGATATAAACATTTACCTCGGACATGGCAAAGTTGGTTTTATTTAGAAATCAATAACGAGATTTTCGTTTTTTAATGATTTGTTTTGTTGAATACTCTGGGTTTTTACGGGTATAATTGCCCCCATGGCAGATGAAAAAAGCTTATTCAGATTATTGAAACTGACTTTTGACGAGAACGCCTCTGACCTGCACCTGAAAATCGGCAAAGCCGCCGCTATCAGAGTCGATGGGCATATTCGTCATCTCGAAAACTTTAAATTCAACAAATACGACTTCGACCGCATAATCGAAGTGTTGCTGACGCCTGATCAGCAGGACCAGTTCCACAAGAACCATGAAATCGACTTCGCCTATTCCCTCGAAGGGGTATGTCGTTTCAGGGTTAACCTCTACATGGACCTCAACGGTGCGGGCGCGGTTTTCAGGGTCATACCCTACCGGGTTATGGAATTCGACGAAATCGGCCTGCCAATTGCAGCCCGCCGTCTTATCGAACAGCCGAATGGGCTGATTCTCCTTACAGGCCCGACCGGCGCCGGCAAAACTTCGACGATGGCCAGCTACCTCAGTTACGTTAACCGCATGGCCCGCCGTCATGTGGTAACACTCGAAGATCCGATCGAATACCAGTTCGAAGACAACAACAGCTTTTTTAATCAGCGTCAGGTCGGCATCGACTGCCTCAGCTTCTATGACGGGCTGCTGACAGTGCTGCGACAGGACCCGGACATCATCGTCGTTGGCGAAATGCGCGAACCGGAAACGATCTCGCTGACCCTCAATGCTGCCGAAACCGGAAAGCTCGTCATCGCGACCCTGCACACCAGTTCGGCAGTCAGCACTGCAGAGCGTATCGTTAACGTTTTTCCTGAAGCCCGGCACCACCAGATTCTGCTGCAGCTGTCGATGGTGCTGCGTGGTGTCGTTTCGCAGACGCTGCTGCCACGCATCAACGGCGGCCGCGTCGCTGCCTTCGAAATTCTGCTGAATACTTCTGCCGTCAGATCGCTGATCGCCGATGGCAAAATTCACATGCTGCCGTCTTATCTTGAAACTGGCACTGAAGTCGGCATGACAACGATGGAAATGTCACTGGCACAGCTGGTTAAAGACCGCGTCGTCAGAAAAGAAGACGCTTACTCGGTGGCGCCAAACCCGGCAGCCCTGCGCAAAATGCTCAATGAACCGCCCATCTGACGGAGAAGCCGGATGCTGACAATACATAAATTTTTCGAAATCGCGATTGAACGCCAGGCTTCTGACCTGCACCTGAAAGCCGGCTCACCGCCGCTGATAAGAGTCGGTGGCCGCCTGATTCCGCTGCCCGAAGAGCCGCTTGCCTACCAGGAAATGCCAAATCTCTTTCTGCCACTGATGGATGTCAAGGCGCAGAGCGACCTGCGCAGCCAGCACGAAGCCAATTTCATGGTCAGATACAAAAACCGCTGGCGGGTGCGCGCCTGCATTTTCAGTCAGCGCGGCTGTCTCTCTGGCGCTTTCCGCTTTATTCCGCTGGCGACACCGTCGATCGATTCACTTGGTCTGCCGCCTCTGCTCAAGGAAATCGCCACGCGACCGCGCGGCCTGTTCCTGGTCACCGGGCCGGCAAACTCCGGCAAAACCCATACGCTTGCAGCAATTGTCAACGAGATCAACCGCATGTCGGCCCGGCATGTCATTACCATCGAAGACCCGATCGAATTCGTTTACCGCGAACGCAAGTCGATTTTTACACAGCGCGAAATCGGTGTGACCGCCAATTGCTATCACAGCGCCCTGATGAATGCTCTGCGCGAAGACCCTGATGTGATTCTCGTCGGTGAAATGCGCGATGTAGATACCATCGAGATGGTTCTGACCGCCGCCGAAACCGGCCATCTGGTGCTTTCGACTCTGCATACGGTCGGTGCGGTACAGACGATCGATCGCATCATCAACATGTTTCCCGGCCACCGCCATGAAGAAATCCGCACCCAGGTTTCGATGTCGCTGATCGGCATCATTTCACAGATTCTGCTGCCCAGTCTGCACAAGAAAGAGCGCGTCATGGCATACGAAATGATGATGATGAATTCGGCAATGCGCAATCTGATCCGAGAAAAGAAAACCAACCAGCTGAAATCGGCATTGATGCTTGCCCGCAAAGATGGCTGCAAAACCCTCAAGGATTCGCTCACCGAAATTCTCAAGGATGAACGCGTAGACGGCAAGCTTGTTTCGACGATCATGAAGGAGATTGTAGAATGAGCCACCACAAACATCATCGTCAGAACCGGCCCGCCGAACCAGAAATCGAAGCCTTTCGCTATGTGAAGGCGGCACGTCGACTGCTCAAGCCATCGACCACGCGGCTCGAAGGCATGGTGAGTGAAGACTTTTCTGACGAGCTGAAGTTTGAAGCTCTGCTGAGCCTGGGTCGCATCGGTGACCCCGAATCGCTGCAGACCCTGACCAGGGCTTTTCAGGAATACCCGGATTATATCGAACCGGTGACCGCCCTTGGTCATTATCGCAGCAGCACTCCGGTCGCAAAGCTGCTTGAACGACTGCAAGACCCGGATTCGCTTTATAAAGAAGAAATCGTCAGAGTTCTCGGCGAAATCGGCGACCCGATGGCGACCCGCCCGCTGATGGAACTGCTGCGCGACGAAGACCGCATGGTGCGCTATTATTCGGCCCGTGCGCTGCATAAAATGGGTGGCCGTGACGTGGTTCAGGCCCTGTGTGGCCTGCTCAACGACCCTGACGAATGGATCGTCATCAACGTTCTCGAAATTCTCTCGAAAATGCGTGACCCAGAAGCGATTCCGGCACTGGTCGGGCAGTTCGAAATTGCCCGTGATTCAAGACTGAAGGCAATTATCATTTCGTCGCTGGCACCTTTCGCTGAAGGGCGTCTGCTGAAGACTTTCGAGAGCGGTCTGGCCTCGTATGACCCGCGTATTCAGGCCAACTCGGTCGAAGCCGTTTCGCTGCTGAAAATTCCGGCGCTCGAAATGAAGCGCAAGCTCAAGAAATTTTACGGGCACCCGAATAACCGCGTCAGGGCCAATCTGTGCATTGCTCTGGCCAATGCCGATTCCGAGGCGGTTACCGAAGAACTCGCAGCGATGCTGCAGAGCAGTGATGCGCCTACCAGGCGCTCGGCCGCCTATGTTCTCGCAAGAATCAATAACCCCAAACGCGAAGAGTATGTGCATCAGCTGCTGGCCGACGAAAATTTTGGCGTGCGGAAAATGGCACTGAAAGCCGCCCTTGAACTTGGCGATCTGGTTGGGGTTCGCGAAATTCAGCCGCTTCTCGCCGACGAAAACCAGTGGGTGCGCCGCGAAGCCGTAGAATGCGCGACCCGCATTGCCGATTTTCCTGATGACGCGATTATCGGACTGTTCAAAAAAGAAGAAAGCCCGCCGGTAGTTGAATATCTGCTCAGATATATCGTTGACCGCCGCCTGGCTGCAGCGGTTCCGCAGATTTTCGAGCGCATCAAAAAAGAACCCGAAGAGGAGCTGCCCTGGTTGATTGCGGCTCTCGGTCATCTTGGCGCCCGTGACGAACTCGGCAAGGTCAAGAAGTTTCTCGGGGCTGTGCGCTCAGGCGTCTATTCTGAATACTATAAGGCCCTGCTGCTTAACGGCGAACTGAACGTTTTTGAAGAACTTGCCGCCGGCCTGAAAGACAAGAAACGTGAAGCCGAGCTGCAGGTCTGGATAAAAATTGCCGGGGTGCTGGGCGAATTCGTGCAGCAGACCGACGCTTTTTCGCGGGTGCTTCTCGATGCTCTTGCCGAAGAAGTCAAACGCGACATGGAAGGTATCGCAACTTTCGAGTCGCCTGCAACAGTTTCGCCAGCGGCAGACTCAGAAAGCCTGATGAAAGAAGGTCTGGCTTTCTTCGACAGTCGCGATTTCAACCGGGCGAAAGCAATCTTTGAACAGCTCTGCAAAGAAGACAGTAATAATGCTGACCTGGCGTTTTATCTGGCAAGTTCGCTCTATAATCTCGGCGACATGACGCGTTCCCAGGAAATTCTCGAAAAAACTGTCAGTCGCCAGCCCGCTCATATAGAGGCCGGAATTCTGCTTGGGCAGATCTATTTCCGCCGCAAGGAATGGAGCCGGCTGGCCAGTTGCTATGAAAAGCTCAAAAAATACGTTCCTGCTGACGACAGAAAAAATGTTATCAGAGTATATGGGGCACTTGGCCTGGCATACTTCAACCAGAAAAAGTATTCAGAGGCGATCGAAGCTCTGAATCTTGGTCTGCAGGCTAATCCCCGCGATCTGTCGTCGTCTTACCATCTCGCTCTCTGCTATTATTCTGTCGGTGAGACCGAAAAGGCGAGAAGAATTCTCGAAACGCTGCGCAAGACGCTGCCGGCCGACAGTCAGGTGTTGAAAAACGTTATAGAGCTGCTGCAGCGCATTTAGAAGTAAAATAACTGAAGAGGTCAGGAAATGTCAGAATTAATGAAGGTTTGTCAGCTGGTAAAAGTTAAAGGTGCTTCAGACCTGCATCTTTTCCCGGATCAGCCGGTTTTTTACCGCCTGAATGGCCAGCTTGAAAAGCTTGATTCAGTTCAGCTGAGTGAAGATCAGATCAAGAAGATCATTCTCGAAACCAGCACTCCCAAAGCCCGCGAAATTCTCGGCAAACAGCGGCAGGTAACCTACGCCGAAGAAGTGCCGACCGTTGGCCGCCTTCGCTTCTCGGTATTTCTCGACAAGGGCAAGTTCGCGCTGGCAATACGCTTTATCAACGAGAAGTTCTTCGATCTCGATGAACTCGGTTTTACCGAAGGGGTGCGCAAGGTCATCTCGCAGCCCTCAGGTCTGATTCTCGTCGGCAGCCCTTCCTGCGAAGGCAAAACCAGCACCATTGCCGCGATGCTGAATTTCATCAACCGCCACTTCGAAAAGAGCATTTTTACTATCGAAAACCCGGTCGAATACGTCTTTAAAGACGACAAGGCCGCGTTCATTCAGCGCAGTATTCCGGTAGATATCTCGAATTTCTACAATGGCCTCTGCGAAGCTTACCGCGTCGACCCCGACGTCGTCGTTTCAGATTCGATCAATTATCCCGATGCCATGGACCAGGCACTTACCCTGTGCGAGTCTGGCTGCATGGTCATTGGCTCGACCGAAGGCGGCGACTGTCAGCAGATTCTTGAACGCCTGATCAACTGCCGGGAACCGGCCGACCGCGAGGCTCTGCGCGCCAGAATCGCGGCGCAGCTGAAGATGATCGTCAGCCAGCGTCTCGTACCGCGTGAAGACAAGAACGGCCGGGTCGCGATTTTTGACATCATGATCAATACACCGCAGATGAAGGCGCTGGTGCGCAACAACAATATGAGCATGTTCAGAGCCCTGCAGGGGCAGGGCGAAATTGCGGGTATGAAAACCTTCGATTCTCAGCTGGCACATCTGGTCAGAAAGCGTATTGTCAGCCAGAAGGTCGGTTCTGATTTCGCGATCGATAAATCGCGGATCAACAGCTGAAAGGAGTCAGAAGCATGGATATCCGGAAAATGATCGATAAGGTTAAAGCCGCCGGCGGCACCGAGCTGCACATCAAGGTCGGCGCCAAGCCCCTGATGCGGAAAAACAAGTTCCTGCGCCACATGGAACTGCCGGTTCTGCACGAAGATGATATGAGCACTCTGATAAAAGATCTTCTCAACACCGAAGAGCAGCAGAAATTCGCCAAACTCAGTTCATTCGAGGCAAATTTTTTCGGCAAACCTCCGTGTAATTTTCGCCTGACCCTTTTTCATTCGCAGCAGAAACCCGTTGCTCTGATAAAGATCATCAACAGCAAAATTCCGACTCTCGAAGAAATCCGTTTCCCTGATTCTCTGATTCAGTGCGTCGATGCCAGAAAGGGCATTTTTATCATTGCCGGGCCGGCCAGATCAGGTATTTCGACCTCTCTTGCCGCGATGGTCGAGCGCATCAATCAGCAGCATCAGCGGCATGTGCTGATTATCGAAGACCCGATCGAATTTCATTTCGAACAGAAGCGCAGCCGAATTTCACAGCGCCAGTTCCGCAAAGATATCTATCTGATCGAGCAGGGCATAAATTTCGCGAAGCGCATGGATGTCGATACGCTGGTTATCGGTGACCTTAAACGCGAAATTCCGTTCAGAAACATTATCGAATATGTCGCCGGCGGCCATTTTGTGATTTTGAGCATGCAGACCCTCGGAATGGTAAACACGCTCGAAAAGTTCATCTTTTCATTTCCCGAATCTGACCGTGAGTATGTCTGCCAGGTTCTCGCCGAAAATCTGCAGGGAATCTGTTCGCAGGCTCTGATTTCTGACACCGGCGGCAAACGCGTCGTGCCGGTTCATGAAACTCTGGTGATGAACAATACCGCCATGAGTATCATTCAGAAGGGTAAAATTTCTCAGCTCGAGCCGAATATTACCAGTCTTGGGCCGGGCAGTCAGCTGTTTTCGCAGGCAGTGCAGAAGCTCAGTCTTAAAAATGATCTCGAACGAGCTGCGGGTGAAGACTTTCTTGATTTTTACCGGGGAACCAGAGGTTAGTAAGCATGAGAACAATCAGCCGGCGTGCATTTACCCTTGTTGAAATGAGTGTTGTCGTTGCCATCATCGGCATTCTTTATTCAACTGTGGTGCCGATGTACGGAAAAACAATTCTGCGTGCCAGAGAAACCGCATTGAAGAACAGTCTGCATACTTTCAGAACCACGCTGAACAATTATTATAAAGATCACGAGAAATGGCCTGAAAGTCTTGAAGCTCTGGTGCGTGATGGCTACATCAGGGCCATTCCGGCTGACCCGTTCACCGAAAAAGCCGATACCTGGAAAACCGTTTCGTCAGAGCCTGACGTCGCGGATGTCTATGACGTCAAATCAGGTGCCGAAGGAGTAAGCCTCGACGGAGTGAGATATGCCGATTTCTGACCGCCGCGGCATCTCGCTGCTGGTGGTAACCGTAGCGGTGATTCTTCTGGCAGTTGGCCTGAGCGTGGTTATTCCGCGGGCCGATCTCGAAGTCAGAAGACGTCACGAAGACGATCTTCGCTTTATGCTCGGCGAATTCAGGCGCGCGGTTGTGCGCTTTGAGCGCTGTCATAACCGGCAGCCGCAAAATCTCGATGAACTTCTTCGCGACGCCGAAGGCCGGCGGTTTCTGCGACGCGCCTACATCGACCCGATGACCGGCAGTTTTGACTGGCAGACGGGTATCGATGCCAGCGGTACTTTTACGGTAAGATCAGCCAGCGCAAAGCCCGGAATCAACGGGGTGCCTTACAGCAGTTTTCGCTGAAGCTCAGTTCTGACCTGAAGATTTTGCCAGAAGATTGCGGGCGAATTCAAGGCCCTGATTGTCGGTCTGACCCAGCATGCGGGCGATTTCTTCAACTCTTTCGCTGTCTTTGACTCTTCTGATGCTGACCACGGTGGCGCCAGAATCAACTGTCTTGGTGACGGTAAAATGGTGACTGCCTTCTTTGGCAATCTGATGCAGATGGGTTACCAGCAGCACCTGTTTTTCACTGCCGAGACTGCGCAGGCTTTCGGCGACCGCTTCAGCGGTTTTTCCGCCGATGCCGGCGTCGATTTCGTCGAAAACAAGGGTTGGCAGCGCGTCACAGCTTGCCAGAACTTTTTTGATCGCCAGAGCTACGCGCGAGAGTTCGCCGCCTGAGGCAATTTTGCGCAACGGTCCACCCGGCGCACCCGGGTTGAGAGAGACACAAAATTCGATGTTTTCTGCGCCTGCGGCAGCCGGGCTGACAGGCGTCAGTTCGGCTCTGAAAACGGCGGCATTGAAACCAAGGCCCGCCATTTCCTGCGAAACCTTTTTGTTGAGAGTTTCGGCCAGTTTCTGGCGTTCTTTGCTGATGCGTGTGGTCAGGTCTTTAAACTGCCGGTCGACCGCATCATATTCTTTTTTCAGGCGGTCGCGCGTCTGGTCGGGCGTCATCAGTTCTTCAAGTTCCTGGCTGATGCTTTCTTTGAGCGCAAAAAGGCCCTTGAAATCGGTTGCATGTTTGCGGCATGCTTTTGAAAAAGCCATAAGCCGTTCCTGCACCTGCTGAAGTCTTTCGGGGTCAAGATCGGTGCTTTCCGCCATGGCTTCGAGGTCTTTTTCGAGGGCCTTTAACTCAAAATAAAGGTTATTGGCGCGCTGAAAGCAGTCTTCGAGTCTGGTGTCATAGCCCGAAATCTTTTTCAGCTGCTCAGAAATTCGGTAACTCTGCATAGTAGCACCGACGCCTTCATCTGTGCCCGAGAGAAGGCCGACTGCCGTCTGCAGGCAGTTGATAATCTGCTCTGAATGACTCAGACGTTTTAGATCTTCTTTTAACTGATCTTCTTCATCGGGGCTTGTCAGGTTGAGAGCCGTCAGTTCCTGGATGGTTGCCTGCAGTTCGTTTATGCGGGCAGCAGACTGCTGATTGCGGTTTTCAAGTTCAAGCAGCCTTTCAGTGAGCCTCTGCCGGTCTTTAAAAACCTGCCGCAGTTCAGCAAGGTTGTTCTTGTGAGCAGTGTTGCCGGTGCGGTCGAGCATTTCCTTCTGAACTTCTGGCAATAACAGTGTCTGGTGCTCGTTCTGGCCATGAATTTCCATCAGATGGTTGCCAAGCTGCTTTAAAAATGCCGCATTGGAAAGAATTCCGTTCACCAGAACGCGCCCGCTGCCTTCGTCTTTGAATGTTCTCGTAATAGTAAGAGTCTCTGGCGACTCTTCATTGCCAAAACCCGATTCTTCGAGAAAATCAGCCAGCTCTTTCTGGCCGGTAATAGAGAATTCGGCCTGAACCTTTGCCTGGGTCTGACCTGGCAGGACCAGACCAGCACGGGCTTTTTTGCCAAGCAGAAGTTTTACGGCTTCAAGCAGCACGCTTTTGCCTGCACCAGTTTCGCCGGTGATTACGTTGAGACCGGCAGAGAATTCGAGTTCAGCCCGGTGCATGAAGAGAAAATTTTCAAGGGTGATGGCTTGGATCATTGCTGTGATTGCAGGCGCTTAAAACACTTCCCGGTTTTTTGACAAGCCGGGTTCAGCCGGAGTCCAGAACATTTTTCTGATGCCGGAAGCAGTGTTGCCTGCCCTTACGGTGGAAATTTCTTTCAAAGTTTCGAGAATATTGCTCTTGCGGGTTTCAGCGGGAGTATTCTGACGTTTGAGAGCGCTGATCTGTGTCGGGTTGATCGGGCCTTCAAGCGGCAGAAGTTGGGCAGTCTGAACTGGTTGAGTCGGCTGAACCCTTGCAGATGCAAGAACAACAGGTTCTTCGATTGGCGCTTCTTCGCTTTCTATCTGCGGGCCGGCATAATTGAGAGTCTCAAGTCTGGTGCCCGGGTAATAGAAGGCAAGAATCTGTCGAGGACTGTAGCCGATCAGAGCCATACCGATAGCGCCGTCCTGGCACATACCAACCCGGTGACCGTAGTTTTTGTGCTCGAGCTTGCGGGCATTCCAGGGCAGGGGCTTGGCTTTGAGTCCGGCATCTGGTTTTGGCAGTCTGCCGGTTGGCCGGCTTTTTTTGAAGCGCTCGCCATAGGAACAGAAAGACTCTTCGCCCTGGCTTCCGTCAAAGTGACTTATAAGATACGGGATTTTGCTGCCTGACCATGCTGCTTTGCTGCTGATGAGATAACCACCGCAGTTTGAGTGATAAACAGTATTGGCAGGGGCTTTGGCAAAGCTGAGAATCTGCCCTTCGGTTTTGCGCACTGCTTTGGCAGACAAGGGCGTTTCTCTTACTATACCTGTGTAAACCTGGCAATGAACGGTGTCACAGATCTGGTAACGTTCATTTGAGTGACGGTCGATGTGGCGCACTGCGTAGGTGCGGGCTGCGATTGTCTGGGCTTCCTGGGCGGCATCGGGGGCTTTGACCCAGATCTCGCAGGGAACAACCGACTTCAGGTAGTCTTCCATGTCGACATGATTGACTGCGAGCAGACCGCCGCGTTCGGGGGCGAGGGCAAGGCTGCCGCGAAAGCTTTGAAACTTGCCGTTGCCGCCTCTGATTTTGAGATTTATCGGCATTCTGCCAACGGCAGAAAACTGAAGTTCAGTCTTGGTAAAATAAAGAGTCTTGCGGTCATCGATGCTGAGCTTCATCTGCCCGTCTTTTAACAGTGACAGGCTTGTCTGGACAGCTTTGCCAGAGTAAACCGCGTGGTTTTTCGAACGGTCGAATATCTCGATATACCCGGTGCTGGGTTCGATCGTGAACGTCTGAGGGCAGCCAAGTTTTGTCAGACCAACCCTGACGATTCTGGAAACACTAAGATAAGACGCTTCGCAGCTTGAATAGCAAAAAAGAGAAATGAACACCACGAAGAGTACCGAAAGAAAATACTGCTTTTTTGAAGTCATGCATGGATTCTAAACTACAATGACTTCCACGTCAATACCCCGTGCATAGTCGGTGATAATGCAGCTCAGAGACCAGAAGGATGCAAAATCTATTTTTTTGTCGCAGTATAACCCAGACTGTTTATTGTGTTAACGACTGTTTCCGGGTTTACCCCGTGCCCGCTGACCATCGCAAGCTTTTCTGCAAGCATGACATTTGCGCCGACAACTCCCGGTATTTCAAGCAGAGCATTTTTGACCGCTTCGGCGCATTTGCCGCAGCTCATGCCTTCGACCGCAACCGAAATGCTTTCGCCGGCGGGCCTATTCTGATCGACGCCGGAGCAGCTTGAACATGCCGAACATTCACCTGCCTGTTCACGACTTTTTATGGTGCTGAAAATCATGACGGCCAGCATAAATATTGCTGAACCAATCTCAAGCATGCTGAGCTCGGTATGGCAGGCAGGAGTTATTGCATTCAAGCCGGCTTCTGAGAAGCGTTGGGCAAAAAGGTCGAGGGCGTAACCGCCGGCAAGTGAGCCGAAAATAACTGTGGCAATGTAAATGACGGCCGAAGCCCGACCAAGAATTTTCCAGACGACCGAGATGGCTGCCGCATTGGTGGCCGGCCCCGAAATCAGAAAAACGAAGGCAGCCCCGGGGCTTACACCCATCTTGATGAATGCCAGCGCAATCGGAATTGAAGAGGTTGAGCAGACGTAAACCGGAATCCCTATAGCAAGCATTACCAGCATGGTGATATGGTAATTGCCGATCCATGCCGCTATTGCATCACCAGAAAGGAAGGTCGAGAGCAGACCCGCAATTATGATACCTATGATAAGGGCTCTGGCAATCTCTGAAGGCAGGGTGACGAACGCATAGCGAAGGGCCGCCTGAACTTTTTCGCCAATCGTCAGCGACGCCTTGTCGATTGTTTGGCTGCCGGTCGCAGCAATTCTGGTCATGTCTTCGGGGTCTGTCGCTGAAACCATCAGGCCGCCGAAAATGCCGGTTATCAGGGCTGCAAGCGGTCTGAAAACTGCAAAAAAAGGCCCGAGAAGACCCCATGTGGCCAGAATAGAATCGACCCCTGTCTGCGGTGTCGAAATCAGAAAGGCCGTGGTCGCACCCTTGCTGGCACCATGCCGGCGCAACGAGGCCGCAACCGGAATTACTCCGCACGAGCAGAGAGGCAGGGGCACGCCCAGCAGAGTGGCTTTGACTACAGAGCTTGCTTTGCCGGTTCCGAGATGCTGTTCGACCCATCTGGGCGAGATGAAAACCGAAAGAATGCCGGAAACGAGAAAGCCCAGTATCAGGTAGGGCGACATCTGCCCGAGGACTATCCAGCAGTCGTTGATTAATTGCAGTAGCTTGTCCATTTTTAAAAGCCCTTAAATTGGTGTCAATATAAATATAACATCTGCTGTGGAAAAAGCAACCCGGCTGATCAAGGCAATTGCACCAAAATTCATTCTATTTACGTTATGGCCAGATTCAAATCTTCGCGGGAATTAAGGAACCCGGAATCCAGAAGTTTAATGCGACTGCCGGATTGATGAGCTGAAGGCTCACCTTTTTACTTTCGTTGATAAATCTGTTGTCCAGAAGAATGTGCGTCGAGAGTTGCAGGCTCAGGATTCAATAATTCAGGCCCTTTGCGATGGAACAGTACGTTTGCGGCAATCGATTTTTCCAAGCGTGATAATAACGGATGCAACCGGGTTGTCGGCCGATTTTACCGGTATCAGGCTAAGGCGCAGGTCAAAGGCATAGTTCTCGCCGATTATGTCACACTGCTCATTCTCGACCCATTTTTTCTCGCTCATAAGCATGGTCAGCTTGTCGCGCAGTTCGACCGGCAGAGGTGCCTGCGCAAAATCTATTTCATAAAGTTCATCCCAGGTCAGCTTGAACAGAGTCATGAACTCATCGTTGGCAAAGGCCACCTTCTTCTCGTCGTTGACCATAAGCAGAGGCACGTTAACAAAGTTGGCAAAGGCCGCAAAACGTTTCTTTTCAAGCTGAATTTTATCGATCTTGAGCTGATCTCTTATTTTGAGAGTATCGGCGATGCTTGCGAGGCCGGCGACAATCTGATCGACTTCATTGCCGGTATGGGCCCTGACCGGAACACTGTAGTTTCCGTCACGCAGCTTTCTGATGATTTCCATGATTTTCCTGGTAGGCAGTTTGATCTGGTGTGAAATAAAAAACAGGGCAACGAATGCCACAATCGAAGTTGCAAGGGTTGTTAAAAGAAATCTGCTTTGAAAAGATTTTCTGGTAAGAGTTATGGCGTCTTTTTTTGCCGTCAGGAGCTGAAGACTGCGATTTCTGACGTAGAGCAGTTCTGTCGCAAGTTTCTGCATATTATTATTCAGGTCTGCCTGAAGAATCATGAATTCTGCCGATGCAATTCCACCAGTGGTAATCGCTTTTGTCTGACTTGCAATTTTTGCGGCAAGCACGCTGTCGGAGGCGATCAGATGGCCAACTTTTGCAATGAATTCAAGCGAATCATCGCGCAGTGCCATTGCCATTCTTGACGCTTCCGACCTGATTTCGTCTTCTCTCAGGGGCTTAAGTTCATTAGCTTTCTGCCGCAGTTCATGGCATTCTCTGACGTTTTTTTCAGTAGTCAGAAACCATCTGATATCGTTTTCGAGACCGCCCCTGACACTGCTGTCAAATGAGTAGACATGATAGGCCGAAAAGAACCCGAAAAAAGCCAGCAGGCAGATATTGAACGCGGTGCCGAGCTTGAATCTTTTATCCATTGAAATTCGCATGTTTTCAGGCCTCCCCGCTGTCGAGTTCTGAAAGCTGGCGTATTTTTTCATCACGGCCAACCAGAACGAGAATGTCATTCGGAGAAATTTTTTCGTCGGGCGAGGGCAAGTCGTTGAGAACTACTTTGACAATATTTTCACCCTTCTCGTTAATTGCTGGTTTTCTCGTTTTTATCGCAAT
>CAZFUG010000060.1:0-4471 GCA_964522035.1 uncultured bacterium | reverse complement strand
GTTCAAGCTCGGTGAGCGAGTGCCCAGAGCTGAGCTTGATGCTCTCGAGAATATGCGGGGAAATAAGCCGATCAGCTATCTGCTCACCCATCTGTTCCTCGAGCGAAAAAACTTCGTGGGCGCCAACTTCTGAAAGAATCTGGCCCTGCATCTTCGTTAAAGCTCTTGAAAGAATTCTGTGCACCCCAAGTCGTTTGAGAATGGCTGTAACAAGAATGCTTGTTTCTATGTTGTCGCCAACTGCGACTATGGCCACGTCAAGATCCTGCACGCCCAGTTCTCTGAGAGCTTTTTCATTGGTGCAGTCACATTGTACGGCCTGGCTGACATGGTCTTTTACGGCATCGACCGCTTCTGGATCCTTGTCGATCGCCATAACTTCGCCGCCTTTCGCGAAAATAGAGCTGGCCAGTTTGGCTCCAAATCTTCCGAGTCCAATTACCGCATATTGCATTGAATTAACCTCCTGTCAGCCAACAAGAACACGGGTTTCTGGGTATTGAATACTGACGCGACTGCTTTGAGACGTTATTGAAAGGGCCATAGTCACCGGGCCGGTGCGCCCTATGAACATTAAAACGATTAAAAGCAGCTTGCCGATTGCGGTAAGCTGTGGCGTAATGCCTGTAGACAAGCCCACAGTGGCAAAGGCAGAAATCACCTCGAAAATTATCTGAATCAACTGATGTTCTTCTGTGAGAATCATCAGAAAGGTAAAAAGCGCCCCCAGAGATGCTGATAGGGCAACAATAAGGAACGATTTTAGACTCGTTTCGTCCGGAATGCGCCTGCCCCTGATATTGACCTGGCTCTGGCCCTTGAGTTTGGCTCTGACAAACAAAAACAGGGTGGCAAATGTGGTGGTTTTGATCCCGCCACCGGTAGAACCAGGCGAAGCACCGATGAACATCAGTATACACATGAAAAACAGCGTGCTGGTTTTAAGGCAGGTAAAGTCTATAGTGTTGAAGCCTGCTGTACGGGTTGAGACCGACTGAAAAAGCGCTGCCATTATCTTGTCAAAATTCGAAAGATTATGCATTGGTGCGGTGTCGTGTTCGAGTGCCAGAATGAATACTGCACCAACGATTATCAGAATAAAGCTGACAGCTACCACCAGCCATGTGTGGGTGTTTAGGCGCTGGTTTTTGGCGCCCCTGAGAAAACTGTTCAGAGATCCAAGGACCGTAAAACCCAGGCCGCCTGTGACTATCAATCCCATTATGGTAAAGTTGATCACAGGGTCAGATTGGAAACCCATGAGAGAATCGGCATAAATCGAGAAACCGGCATTGCAGAATGCTGAGACTGAATGAAAAATTCCAGAAAAAGCCGCCTCTGAGATGCAGCAGTCTTTAAGAATGTAAAGACGCAAGCCAATGACGATTGCGCCACAAAGCTCGATCAGAAAAGCCCAGAGAAAAATATCATGCAGTGCCGATTTTAAACTGACCAGATCAGAAAGGTCGAGCACTTCCTGCATCAGCGAAGAATGGGTCATGCCCATGCGTTTGCCTGCAATAAGTGAAATGCCGGCCGAAAGCGTCATCAGGCCAAGACCGCCGATCTGTATCAGGGCGATCAGAATAATCTGACCGAAAGTCGAAAAATAAGTGCCGGTGTCGACAACCGCCAACCCGGTAACACAAACTGCAGAAGTAGAAGTGAACAGCGCTGTCAACAGCGATGGCGAATGGTCGGGTGTAACTGAAACTGGCATTACCAGAATAAAAGCGCCAAGTGCAATGACCCCGAAAAAGCTTGTGAGAACCAGTCTTGCCGGGCGTCTGGCAATGGAATCGGCAAGATGCCCGAAGGTATACTGATTGAGATATTCTGCAAAAATAGCCGTTCCCTGCCTGATAAGCAGAATATGAACCGCCTGAATGCCTTCGAATCCTATCAGAAATAGCGGTATGAAAAAAACGATATCGTAAAAATAGGCTGAAAAAAAGCGGCTGGAAACTTTTAGTCTGAAAATAGAGACCAGTATAAAAAGAAAATATGAATACAGAAAGAATGAGTCAGAAAAATCGACAGCTTTGATATAGATGGCGTGTGAGCCGAGAGAGGGCTCGGTAATTACGTATATCAGCCCCAGCCAGGCCCCAATGTTCAATATCGCCTGAAAAAAAAGGTGAAAAAGTTCAAACAATTTTTGAATCCTTGCCTGATTATTTCAGATGTTTTCTGACCCGCTCGAGCAGATCTTTTGCCTGGGAATGCCCGGCATTCACGTTAAGAATTTCGACACAGGCCGTTTCGGCATTGATAAGGTCACCAAGCTGAAAAGATGCTTCGGCAAATGCCATTTTCAGTTTCAGGTCATTCGGGTGTTTCTCTTTTGCGGCCGCAAGCTTTAAAACAGCTTCGGCCCCTTCGCCAAGATAATAACTGGCCTTGAAAAATTTCAGCAGTGAATCCGCATCTGTTTCATCGAGGCTGATGACCTTTTCAAATGCTTCTCTGGCTCTGGCATACTTGCGGTTGCTGTAAGCATTGTCGCCGAGGAGAATCAAAGCGTCACGGTAGTCCGGCGCTATTTCAATTGCTTTGCGCAGGGCGTCTCTTGCTTCAGAACCCTTGTCCTGTGCGAAAAGAGACTGAGCCTGTCTATATAACGCCACGGCTTCTGGCGCAACAGTACCGGCCGATTTTGTCTCTGCCGGTATGGCAGTTTCCGGTGTCTTTTCCGGGGCTGCGGAAGATGCTTCTGCGCCCGCCGGTGGTGGCGGTTCTTCGACCGGCTTAGTGGCTGAAGCCGGCTCTGGTTTAATTGTGTCTTTCTGTTCGATTCCGGCAATCAGACTGCCAATACTGGCATGAAATTCTGCCGCTTCAGGTGAAGATGCTGCGGCCGGTGCTGCTGCCAGAGCTTTTTTATAAAGACTGAGCCGCGCCCCGGCATTTTCGGCCGGAATCTGGCTGGCCCGGTCGGCAAGTTTGCGACAGAGGTCGAGTGCGGTCGAAGTTTTAAGATTGGCAATTTTTGCTTCGGCCTTTTCGACTTTCACTTCAGGGTAAGAAAGCTTGAAGGTCAGCGTGAGCTCTGCGATTCCTGGGCCGGATTTTGAAAAATCCTCGACAAATACTGCCAGCTGGGTTGTTCCGATACTGGTTTCAGCTATCTGCTGCCCCTTTTTCAGTTTGACGGTGGTGAATGGTTCAGTAGAAGCTGACGCGACAGCTCTGCCTGACTGAATGATATTCAGCGTGAAATGAATACTTTCGAGGTATTCTTTACCGGCACCGCTTTTCCAGGTTTCGTGAAAAAGAACCTCGTGTTTAAGGAATTCGCCTTTGTATGGAACGGGCTCGGGGAATTCTGCCACCATCGGGTGCGGGTCAAAGCTGAAAAGCCTGGCTATTTTCTGTTCGATGTTCTGGGCTGAAGCTGAAACAGTCGACAGGATGATGACCAGAAACACAATGATTGAGAATCTGTTTTTAAACATATTAAGCTCCTGCAATTCGCTTTGATTAGCTCAGACCCCTTTCGAGCATCCGGCTAATCTACGCCAGGTTGCTTATAAAATCAAGCTTCCCCGACTTCCCGCACAGCAGGCCCGCTGAATAACAGGCTATATGAATGCACCCGGCATGAAACCGGCTGTTCGCAACATTCTGGAGCTTGTTCACTGAGAAGGCAGGCAGTAATTAATGAGCCTTATATCTTTTCATGAACTTTTAATAATCGATCTTGAAAGGGTTTTCACTACCGAAGGTTTTTCGATCGACAATTCCGGCTGGTAAATGAGTGGATTAATCAGGCACCTGATGCAGCAACAAGCTCTGACATTTCAGCTTTTTCACATTTTTCAATGCGTTGGTAGGCAAATCTGATGATTTTGAGAATCTGCCCGGCAGTAAAAAAAGAGTTTATATCAGCGTCAGGAATATTGGCATAACGCTTCATTCTTTTTTCGGCAAAATCATCCTCGGATAAAGTGTTGAGAAGGCCTGATTCATAAATCCTGGAAACATGATAGTGTTTCGAAAACCTCTCAGCGAGTTCGGTGCCGGGATAAATGGAAACCGGGAAAAAGCTGCATTCGCCCATTCCAAGCAGCTTGAGCTCGACGGCAAAATTGATTGTCTCAAGCATTTCTTCGGCAGTTTCATCAGGAAAGCCCAGCATAAAAAAGCCTTTGCAGAAAACATCGTATTGTTTGAGCAATCCAACAGATTTTTTCACTCTCTCAAGATCGAGATGCTTTTTGAGTTTCTTCTGTCTCAGCTGATTACCCGTTTCTATGCCCAAAGCGACATAAATACATCCGGTTGCCGACAGGCCAGCTACATCATCTTCTGTCAGATGGTCTGCCCGGCCAATACAGCAGTATTTGACGTTCATGCTGCCAATCCCGGCAAAAAATTCCCGTAGCCATGCCTTGTCTGAAAAAAACGAATCATCCATAAAGCCAAACTGGGCTGTCTGATACCTTTGTCGCTGAAAAGCAATTTCAGCCAG
>CAZFUG010000059.1:16535-19143 GCA_964522035.1 uncultured bacterium | reverse complement strand
CACGAGGTTCGGATGCGGATGCTGCCGGGAATTGCCGGCCGCGACCTCGACCTTGTATTCACCCTAAACAAACAGAACACCCCCAAAGCAAAAAGATGAAAAATGTAATAGAAGCTCTCTCACACTGGGAACTGCTCGAAATCGAAAAACCGGCCCGCTACCTCGGCGGCGAAGTCAATCAGGCAGCGGCAAAAGAATCGCCCGCGCTGCGCACCTGCCTGGTTTTTCCAGATCTTTATGAACTTGGCATGTCTAACCTTGCCCTGAAGATTTTCTATGAATCTCTGAATCAACGCCCCGACATCGTCGCGGAAAGGGCCTTCTCGCCGTGGCCAGACTTCGAAGGCCTGCTGCGCCGCCGAAACCTGCCGCTTTACGGCCTTGAATCAGGCATGCCGCTCAAAGATTTTGACGTCATCTTCGTTACTCTGCCCTACGAAATGACCTTTACCAATGTCCTGAACATTCTCGATCTCGCCGGCCTGCCCCTGTCATGGAAAGACAGAACCGATGGCCCGCTCGTGATTGCCGGCGGCCCGTCAGCGTCAAACCCGCTGCCAGTAGCTAAATTTATGGATGCGGTTCTGATCGGCGACGGCGAAGAAGCAATACTCGAAATCTGCGACAGCCTGATAGCTGCCAAAAGGGCCGGTGCCAGCCGCTCTGAAACAAGACAGGCTCTGACAAAAGTTGAAGGTCTCTGGGTGCCTGAATTCCCAGGCCGGGTAAAACGTCGCGTCTTTAAACTCTTTTCGCAGAGTCAGCCGCCCCTCAAACCTGTAGTTCCAAATGTTCAGGCAATTCATAACCGTGCCCCCCTCGAAATTTTCAGGGGCTGCATGAAGGGCTGCCGCTTCTGCAACGCCGGCTTCTTTTACCGCCCTAAACGCGAGCGCTCGGTTGAAGACCTCGTAAAATACGCCAGCGATCTGCTGCAGAATACCGGTGAAGAGTCACTCGGGCTGCTTTCGCTGTCGACCTCTGACTACAACCACCTTGAAGACCTGATACGCAGCCTCGACAAAGGCAAGCTCTACCCGGAACAGAGCGTGTCGATACCGTCGATGCGCATGAACGACAATACCATCGCTCTGCTCGACGCTACACCACACATTCGCAAAGGCGGCCTGACTTTCGCCCCCGAAGCCGGAACTCAGCGACTGCGCAACGTCATCAATAAAAACGTCACCGAAGATGACATCATCAGTGTCATGAAGGCCACCGGCGGCTCAGACTACCGTACCGTAAAACTCTATTTCATGATGGGGCTGCCTTTCGAAACCGACGAAGACATTCACGGCATCGTCGATCTCGTTAAAAGACTCGAAGCGATCGGCAAAACCACGAAGCCACGCAAACAGATATCGATCAGCCTTTCAGGTTTCGTGCCCAAACCGTTCACGCCGTTTCAATGGTCTGAACAGGCAAGCATGGCTGAGCTGAAGCGCAAGCGCCAGATAGTCTGCCGCGGCCTCGAAAACGGCAGCAGCCGCGTTTCATGGCGCGAAGAATTTCTCTGTCTGCTTGAATCGGTGCTCTCGCGCGGCGATGAAAAGATCGGCGAACTTATCGAAAGCGCCTTCAGAAACGGCTGCAAATTCGACGGCTGGCATGAATTTTTCTCAAGAGACAAATGGGAAAAGGCATTTGCCGAAACCGGTATCAACGCAGAGGATTATCTGCGGGCCCGCCCGGTTGATGAGCAGCTTCCCTGGGATTTCATCGATTTCCAGGTACCACGCGCCTATCTCGAAAATGAATACCGCCTCGCGACCCAGGCAGCAGGAGAACAGGCATGAACAGCGAAGTAAATCAGAGCCGCCCCGAAATAAAAGTCAGGGTCGAATACAGTAAAACCTGCCAGTCCCGGTATATTGCCCACCTTGATACCATTGACGTTATCTGCAAAGCTCTAAGACGACTGCAGCTGCCTTATGCCGTAACCCAGGGCTGCCATGTCAGGCCAAAAATCAGCTTTGGCCCGCCTTTGCCCCTTGGCCATGCCAGCTATTGCGAATATTTTGTTCTGACGCTGACCGAATCGGTCGATTCACAGAAACTCCAGGAATCACTGAATCGCGAGCTCCCCAGCGGCATGAGGGTAATCTCAATCATCAACCCTTATGTGGAAACGCGCAATGGCAATTTTGGTGAAAAACTGCATTACCGGTTTTCCTTCACCTGCCCCGAAGCTGCAGAAATCGCACGCAAGTGGCTGCTGAACCCTGAAACTGCGTTTTCAGCCGAAAGCAAAGGAAAGACCCGGACCTACATGATCAAAAGCGCCATTCTCGGTGCCAGCCTCACGGCAAATGCCAGCCAGATTCTTGAAGCTGATTTTATTCAGGGCCAGGCCGATGTGCCGTCGGTTTCGAAGATTGTCACGGCTTTAGCCGGCTTTCTCGATTCACAGAAAGATTGTCTCAAGCTGATAGAGAGGGTATCACTCAGCGAATTGCAACAGAAACAGGAGATTTCAGCGAATTGAACAGAAAAATTCTCGTAAATATCGGCCCCTATGAATCGCGGGCCGCAATCATTGAAAATGGCAAACTCGTCGAACTGCTATACGAAATTCAGGACAGCGAAAAAATCGTCGGCTGCATTT
>CAZFUG010000059.1:0-16525 GCA_964522035.1 uncultured bacterium | reverse complement strand
AAAGGCCGCGTTGCCAATGTCGTAGCCGGCACCCAGAGTGCTTTTGTCGATATCGGCATTCACAAAGACGCCTACCTGACCCTTACCGGCGTTGAAACCAACGACGACGAAGATCTTAAAGACATCTTCCGCAGCCCGATCCAGGACCAGCTCAAAGTCGGCCAGGAAGTAATCCTGCAGATTCTCAAAGAGCCCACCCCCACAAAGGGCCCGCGCTCGACCATGACCATTTCTTTTCCCGGTCGTTATCTGGTCTTCATGCCAAAGGTCGATCACGTCGGAGTGTCGCGCAAAATCAATCAGGATCGCGAAAGAGACCGACTGCGCGCCATTGGCAAGCGCATCGCCCCCAAAGGCAGCGGAGTTGTTTTCAGAACGGCTTCTGAAGGCCTTGAAGAAAGCGTACTCAAAGCCGACCTCGATCTGCTGGTAAAGATGTGGCGCAAAGTTGAGGGCAAAATTGCCAAATCACCGCCGCGCACGATGCTGCACCGCGATATCCCCCTGCCGATGAAAGTAGCGAGAGACTTCTTCACCGACGATATCGAAGAAATGATCATCGATTCAGAAGAAGCCTACAAAACCATTATCGAAGACTGCGAATTTCTTTCGCCTCTGCAGAGAGCCTCGCTCGAACTGTATAAAGACAAAACCCCGATTTTTGAAAAGTTCGGCATCGAAAAAGAAATCGAGAGGGCCCTGGCCCGTAAAATATGGCTTGATTCGGGCAGTTACATCTTTATCGACAAAACTGAGGCCATGTACTGCATCGATGTCAACAGCGGCAGGTTTTCCGGCGGGTCTGATCTTGAAGAAACAGTCTTCAAGGTCAATCTTGAAGCCGCCCGTGAAATTGCCAGACAGATCAGACTGCGCAATCTTTCAGGCATGATTATCATCGACTTTATCGACATGGAAGCACCGTCGCACCGGGCACAGGTCTTGAAAACTCTGCGGGAAGGTTTCAAAGGCGACCGCAATAAACCGAATATCCTCGATTTCTCTGAACTTGGCCTTGTTCAGATGACGCGACGTCGAACTTCGGCAAGCCTCGATGAAATAAGAAAAGCCCTCTGTCCATGCTGTCAGGGGGCCGGCAAAACCCTCTCGGCAGCCACAATCGCCAATCAGATCCGCTCCGGGCTGATCGACGAAGCAAAGCGCTATCAGACCGACAGGATTATTCTCAACGCCCACCGCATGGTTATCGATCATCTGCGCGGTAAAGACAACAGCGGCATCAGAGAACTCGAAAACCAGCTTCGCCGCAAGCTCATTCTCAAACCTGCGAGCAGTTTCGACATCGAAACCTTCAAAATCGAGCCGGTAATGGAAAGACCGGTAAAACCAGGCAAAAGACAGAATGACAGACAACCGCACGGCCACCAGAACCGTGAGGCAGCACAGGAATCAGCCGAAACGCCAGCCGGGCATGAAGAAGCCCCGGAACAGGGAATGCTGCCAGGCCTTGCAGAAAATATTCCGGATAATGTTCCAGATAACGCTCCAGAAAACGATTACAGTGAGACCATCGATGGAGATCAGGATGAAAGCAACGCCTAAAATCATTCTGCTGCTGGCTCTTGTTTTCTGCTGCGCGACCCTGAGTGCAGTTGAGATCAGGTATGCCTTCCGTAAGGGCCATACATATTCATACCAGTATGTTCAGCAGAGCGCCGGCAAGATTCAGACCTTCACCTCCAGCCCATCAGCAAGCCAGCCGGCATCTACAGATGAATTCACGATCAAGGCAATCGACTTTCAGGACGGAGCTTTCATTGTCGACATTGGCAACAAAAACTCAACCTATAGACGTTATCTCAAAGAAAACGGCGAAATCAAAGGCGCTCCAGCCGAATCAGGGCAGACAATACCTTTTTTTATGCCGCTGCCGGAAGGTGACTGGAAGGTTTCAGAAAAACGCCAGATAAAAAAAGACCTTAACATCGGCGGCAAACCGGTACCCGCTGCCTGGAACCTGCTTTTGAAGTCTGTCGACAATGAAAAGGGACTGGCAGAAATTCTTTTTGCGGCAACCATGAAACTGCCTGATGACCGTCTGCGGCAGAAGGCCTTCAGTCTCAAGGGCCGGCTGTTGTTCAATCTTTTTGAGGGTGTCGTGCATCAGGCAGACTGGCAGACCGCCTACAAATTTACTTTCATCAACAAGGAATTTGCGGTCACCCGCAATCTCTGGGACTTCGAAAAACAGGTCAGTCACAGCCTGAAAATGACCGGAATGCAGGAGTAAAAGATGAAAAAGATTTTTCTGCTGCTTTCACTTCTTGTTGCAGGGCCGATTCATGGCCAGACCCAGGCGAACAACATCACTTCGCCATTCAAGCTCTGGCTGCTGAACAATGAAGCCAGGGCCCTGTCTTCGTTAAGTTCTGACGAAATGCTGATCAGCAAGACATCTCTGCCATTTTCATTCATGCCGCCGGCAGAAGCTGCCGCAGCCAGGCCAGAAGAAAAACTGTGGGCCATTCATCGCAAGTTCTACATACTGCTTGACGAGGTTCAGGGTACATACACCCTGGCACGCCAGTTCGGCAACGGTAAATTTTCTGTAGTTCTGAAGCAGGCCAGACCAGAAACCTGGTCAGTGATGCCTCTTCTGCAATTCTGCCCGGAACTGGTCAACCGCCTCTCCCCTGAATTAAGGCGGGCTTTTCATCTGACCCTGCTGAAAGCCCTCAACCTTGACCCACAGAGAGATGCCGATCTCATGACCAGACTTAACCGGGCGATCAAGAAACTTTCTGACGAAGAATTCAGACTGCTGAACGATTATTTCGCCTCTTTTGCCGCCCTGTTTCCATCTGACGGCAGCATCAAGGTTCTGCGCGGCTTCATCGAAACCGGCAGTAAAAAGCCTTTTGGCACAGGCATCAAGGAATTGTTCAGACCGGTCAGCGGTCAGACGGCAGAAACTCAGGGCACCACAACCGCCGCTGCCCCTGCAATTCTCGAGTCCGATGATCCGCTCGCAGAACTCGAAAGACTGGCACAGTTCGACTCTGGCGAAATCAGCACTCTTGCAGAGCCGGCTTCAGAAACCGAAAGCATCGAAAAAAACCCCGACGCTCCACCTGTAAAAGCCCAGCCAACCGAGCTTGAGCCACCGCCACCAGGAACAGACGATCTGTTCAAAATCTGGGATTAAATGGTTAATAAAAAACCTGGCTGTCAGATCAGACAGCCAGGTTTTTTATTACAGGTAAATATCAGCGATGATAGTATTCTTTCAACTTTGGCGTCGAGTTGGCGCGCAGCTTTTTCAGCGCTTTTTCTTCGACCTGACGCACCCGCTCGCGGGTTACCCCGAGAATTCTGCCGATCTCTTCGAGTGAGCGCGGCGTGCCGTCGTCAAGGCCAAAACGCAGCTTGATGACAATCTGTTCGCGATCTGAGAGAGTCTCGAGAACGCGACCGATCTGATCGCGCAGCAGTGAGTCGATAACAGCCTCTTCGGGACTGACGGCATCGTCATTCGAGATGTAGTTTTCGAGAGAAGTGTCTTCTTTGTTGCCCACCGAAATTTCAAGTGAAACCGGCTCCTGGGTCAGACGCACCACTTCTTCGATGCGGTCGACAGGGATATCAACGCGGGCAGACAACTCTTCCATGCTGGGCTCGCGGCCCTTTTCCTGGACGAACATGCGAATCTGCTTGCGAACCTTGTTGACGATTTCCATGATATGAACCGGAATGCGTATAACCCTTGACTGCTCAGCGAGAGCGCGGGTTATCGCCTGCCGAATCCACCAGGTCGAATAGGTCGAAAACTTATAGCCCATCGTATAGTCGAATTTTTCGATCGAACGCAGCAGGCCGAGGTTGCCTTCCTGAATCAGATCAAGAAAGAGCAGGCCGCGGTTGGTGTATTTTTTGGCAATACTTACGACCAGTCTCAGATTGGCAGTAATCAGAGCCTCGCGGGCTTCGGGGTCGCCTTCAAGAATGCGCCGCGCAAAGTCCTTTTCCTGGTCATGGGTTGCCAGGCTGAGCTTGGTGAGCTGCTGCAGATAGAGCTTCACCGAGTCGTCAAAAATCGACTCTTCCTTGCGCTTTTCGCGTTCGTCCTGATGATCGACAACGTCCTCATCACTTCGTTTGCGATAAGGCGAAGCTACCTTGATATCTTCATGCGCGGGCTTTTTCCGGGTTTCAACCGGCTTTTCAGCCTTGCCAGTCACTTCGCCTGCTTTTGGCTTGCTCTTAGGCATGCTCCAGCTCCTCTTCGCGGGTGAATTTTCCCATGCCGCGAAACTTTTTGTAGCGTTCGTCCAATAATTTATCGGCGTTCATCGCCAATAATGAAGGCAGATGTTTTTCGATCTGCTTTTTAATTTCATCGGCTGCCATCTGATGATTGCGATGCGCGCCGCCAATCGGCTCAGGAAGTATGCCATCGATAATACCCGCTTCAAGCAGGTTGCTGGCACGAAGCTTGAGCGCGGTCGCCGCTTCTTTCGTTTTGGCCGGGTCGTTCCAGAGTATGGCGGCACAGCCTTCTGCTGAAATTACCGAGTAAACCGAAAATTCAAACATAAACACCCGGTCACCGACGCCAATCGCCAGAGCACCGCCGCTACCGCCCTCACCAGTGACAAAGCAGAGAATCGGCACCCTGATACCAGACATTTCGGCGAGATTGCGGGCAATCGCGTCGCTCTGGCCGCGTTCTTCAGCACCAATGCCAGGAAATGCGCCGGGGGTGTCGATAAAAGCGACAATCGGCAAGCCAAAGCGTTCGGCGGTGCGCATCATGCGCAGAGCCTTGCGATAGCCCTCGGGATGCGGCATACCGAAGTTACGGTAAATATTTTCTTCGGTATCGTGCCCCTTCTGGTGCCCGATAATCATGACCCGCTGATCGCCGATTTTACCGATACCGGAAACAATCGCCGGATCATCGCCAAACAGACGGTCACCGTGCAGCTCAACGAATTCTTCTCCGCACAGATGTTTGATCAGATCAAGAGTCGACGGGCGATTGATGTGGCGGGCCACCTGAGTGATCTGCCAGGGCTCAAGATTGCCATAGACGTCATTCTTGAGGGCATCGACCTTTTCGGTAATTGCTCTGATCTCGCGCGAAAGGTCGACTTTGCCGGTTTCAGAAATGGCCTGCAGCTCTTTTATACGGGCTTCAAGCTCGATAATTGATTTTTCGAATTCAAAATCTTTTGCCATATGTACCCCGTCAGGCTACCAGAAGCCGCAGAATTCGTGCAACAGTATTTTTCATCACCCGACGATGAATGACGCAATCGAGCATGCCATGCTCGAGCAGAAACTTTGAACGCTGAAAGCCCTCTGGCAGTTTCTGCCTGATCGTCTGCTCGATTACCCTCGGTCCGGCGAAACCAATCAGGGCACCCGGCTCAGCGATGTTAACATCACCAAGACTGGCGAAGCTTGCCGAAACACCGCCGGTGGTCGGGTCAGTCATGATCGAAATAAAAGGCACTGCGGCCTGATTGAGCCGCTTAACCGCAGCCGAGGTCTTGGCCATCTGCATCAGCGAAAAAATACCTTCCTGCATGCGGGCACCGCCGCTGGCAGAAACAATGATAACCGGTGCTTTTTCCTGTGCACCCAGCTCAAGAATCGTCGTCAGCTTTTCGCCAACCACCGAACCCATACTGCCACCCATAAAGTCAAAATTCATGACCCCGAGAAATACCTTGCGGCCTGATAAAGTCGCTCTGCCGGTGGCGACGGCTTCATTGACGTCAGTCTTCTTAATAGCTTCAACCATGCGCTCAGGATAAGGCTTTGAATCGACAAAGTTCAACGGATCAACCGACTTCATATCGTGATCGATTTCGACAAAAGAGTTGTCGTCGGTGAGCAGAGCAATGCGATCCCAGAGGGGCATGCGAAGATGATGATCGCACTTGCTGCAGAGAAACAGGTTCTTTGCCAGATCCTTGATTAGAAGAGTTTCGTTACAGGCCGGGCACTTTTTCCAGAGGTCGGAGGGGGTGTCCCGTCTGGGACGGGTAAGCTTGTCAAACCATCCCATGCGTTACCGCCATATGTAAAGAATTGGAAATGTTTTCATAAAATCTGGTTATACCAGATTTAATAACCAGTTTCAAGAAGAAACCTGTCGAAACGATAGACTGCAAAAGAAAAACGCCTCTCCGAACGGGGAGGCGCAATTGTCACAGAATTCCGAATCCAGGAAACATCGATCAGGCTGGATCGGTTGTAAATTCGTAAGGAGGAGTTTTCTCTTCAAGATTGGTTGAAACCGGGGTTGCAAAGATGCGAATCTGATAGGTTGTATTGCCACTGAGAGAAAACAGCTTGCCGCTGTAGCTGCTGGTTACTGTTCCGAGGTCTTCTTCGTCGAGCGGGTTGGTTTCGCCCTTTCTGAAAATATAGACAAGACATTTCGCCGGTTCTTTTACCGAAAAGTTGACGCTGGCTTTATAAGGACCGCTCTTGGTGATATCGATACTGCTGAAAACGGTAGTCGTCGGAGTCGTTGGTGTAGTAGGAGTTGTTGTTGTGGTTGTTGTAACCGCGGCCGCTTCAAGAGTGGTGAATGAAAGCACGCCGAAGGTAGCTGTGGTGGTGCGGTTACTGCTCTTGTCGGTGCAGACCAGCTCATATATATACCTGGTAGAAGCCAGCAGACCGTTGATCTCGTATTTATGACTGGTTTTGTAGGTGGTACTGACCGGGAACTCGAGGCGGTCGCCGCCAACGGTCTTGAGAACAAGGCGACTGATGCATTCTTCGTCACTTTTCCAGGTAATGGTGACCGAATTTGCGAGCGGAGTGGCAACTACACCGCTGATAATCGGCGGAATAGAATCGCCAAAACCGGGCAGACCGTTAGTGCCATGGCAGAGATAGCACTGTTTGTCATCGGTGTAATTATGATCGGGGTTACGGGTAGTATCATTGTGGCAACTCAGACATGAAGCCTGCTGCCAGCCCGGGTGCATATTATCGAGCAATGGAGCATTATCGTGCCCATTGACGCCGCTGCCACCAGTCGGAACGGTGACAATCGGAGTAGTGATCTGACCAGGATTCTGAACAACGCCATCGGTAGCCAGACCGCCGGCTCCGTTCGTTGTCTGATAGGCGCCGAGCGGGTTAACATTCCCGCCGGAACTTGAGGAACTTGATGAACAACCGGCTGTCAGCATGGTTACTGCCACGAGCAGAAACAGCATCAGCCATGGGTGATCAGGCAGGCGACGGTAAGACTTCATAGTTGATCTGTGACCTCCAGACGCAATGTCTTATACTTATACCCTTGGGTTATCGGCAGAATGAATTGCAAAAATTAAATAAAAAAACTTCAGGTTTTCATTCACGAATTTCAGAAACCTGCCGAAAGGGTTGAAGATTTCGCATCGTTATCTTATTCTCAGGGAAATTATGAAACTAATCAGCAACGCACTGGTATGGACAGCCACCTGGCTGATAACGGGTCTCTATACCCTGGCAATTTACCCTTTGTATGTCGTCAGAAACCTGGGGTATCATCTCAGGTCACCATCGGTTCTTCTGTATGCACTTATTTTTTATGTTGTCGACCGGGTTACCAAACTGCTCGTAGTCAACAATTCCCACCTGCTTCCGGTAAACATCGTCGATAATTTCTTCACCCTCACCTACGTCAAGAACCCGGGCGTAGCTTTTGGATGGTTTCCTGACTGGCGCCTGCCACCGATTCTGATGGCAATGACGATGATCATTATCATTGCCTATTACAGCCTCAAACTGCCTGAAGAAGAACGTATGACCCGCTGGGCTCTGGCTCTGCTCGTCGGCGGAGCGGTCGGCAATCTCTACGATCGCATCGTCTATGGTTTTGTCGTTGACTTCTTTCTCTTTCACTTCGGCGGCTTCGATTTTCCGGTGTTCAACGTGGCTGATATCGCCATCGACCTTGGCGTGTTCATGCTGTTCGTCGATATCTTCTTTCTGAGCCCTGATGAAGACGAGGAAACCAGTTCAGAAGGCCTGACGCCCACTGCGGCCTGAGCCTCCATGTATCCGATTCTTTTTTCGACCCCCTGGTTCAACGTCTATACCTATGGCCTGATGATCGCTGCCGGCTACACAGCCGGCACTTTTATTATTCTGCGCGAAGCCGGCCGTGCCGGGCTCAACCGCGAAGCCATCTTCGACATGCTGATCATTCAGCTGATCGTCGGCATCATGGGCTCCCGCCTGCTGTTTCTGCTTGAATACAACCCAGAAAAACTCACCTTTTCTGACTTTTTTGCCTTCGAGCAGGGTGGTCTGACCTTCTATGGTTCAGTCATCAGCAGCTTTATCTTCGACCTGCTCTACCTCAAGGCGAGAAAAATACCATTCTGGCCGGTCATGGACTGCATCGGTTTCGGTCTGCCGCTGGGAATAATGCTGGCGCGGCTTGGCTGCTTTTTCAATGGCTGCTGCTACGGCACTGTCTGCAGCTATTTCTGGGGGGTTCATTTCGAACACGCCGGTCCTGGGCTGCATCACCCAACCCAACTGTATGAGTCGGCCTCGGGCCTGGCGATCTTCATCATTATCCAGTATTTGCGCCGTTTCAGACGCAACCATGGTGAGATGTTTCTTGCCTGCATGGCTCTTTATGGCTTTTTCAGATTTTTTATAGAATTCTGGCGCGCCGAAAACCCGGCCGTATTGTTTGGCCTCAAATTGTCACAGCTGATCGGCCTTGGAGCGATAGCATTCTCTTTTATTGCATGGAAACTCATCGAGAGAAGCCGGCAGTACAGAATCATGCCCGAACAGACTTCTGTTGATCTTAAACAGAGTAATTCATGATGCTGCTGCCCGCTGAATTTCAACTGCCGGTCTATACATACGGCATTCTCATGCTGGTCGCCTTTCTGGCGGGCACATGGCTTTTTTCGGCCAATTGCCGGGCAATCGGCATAAAAAGCCCCGACCTTGTCGATTTCATGCTGATAATCTCGCTGGCCGGCCTGGCAGGCGCAAGAATCATGTATATTGCCCTCTTTCCGCATCAGTTCAACAGCTTTCGCGACCTGCTAGCCCTGCACGAAGGCGGCCTGGTGTTCCATGGCGGTCTGTTTGCAGCAACTGCCGGCCTGTTTGTCTATTTTCTGAAAAAATCGCTGCCATGGCGCGCACTCTTTGACGCAGTGACGCCATCTCTGGCCATGGGCCATGCCATCGGCCGCCTTGGCTGCCTGATCAACGGCTGCTGCTATGGCGCGCAGACCGATCTTATAAGTCTCTATCGCCTCAACGATGACCCGCCCGGCTGCTACCGCCACCCGACCCAGGCCTATGAGGCCGGATTTCTTGTGCTGCTGGCATTTTTTACCACTCTGGTCCTGCGCCGCCAGTCAGGAATGTTAAGAGCGCATCCAGGCGTTTTAACCGGGCTCTATGTTTTTGCCTATTCAACATGGCGATTTCTGATTGAATTTATTCGTGACGACGACCGCGGCGGCTTTTTCACAACCATGCTTCTCTCGCCCGGGCAGCTTGCCTCAATCTTTCTTATGATATTGGCAGGTCTTATGGTAATATATTGCTATAAATATCCAGCTGATACCGGAGACAAAGCAGATGAGCAAAACTGAAACCTGGGCCGTCGAACCCGAATACGCAGGATTGCGTATCGATCTGGCAATCAACAGAAAGTTCGGCCAGATTTCGCGCACCCTTGCCCAGGAAATGCTGAAAAGCGGCGAAATAAAAGTGGGTAACCAGCTGGTCAAACCAGGCCTCAAAGTTAAAGGCGGCGAAAAGGTCGAAATCGTCTTTCGTCCCGAAGAGGTCGAACCAGAAATAAAGGCTACCGAGCTTGATTTTCCGATTCTCTTCGAAGACCGCCACATGATCGCCATCGATAAACCCGCAGGTCTTGTCGTTCACCCAGGCGCCGGCAAAGAAAAAACCACCGTCGTCTCGGCTCTGCTCGGGCACACGAAACTCAGCCCGATCGGCGCGCCAACCCGACCAGGGGTTGTACATCGCCTTGACAAAGACACCAGCGGCGTCATGATTCTCGCCAAAACCCGCGACGTGCACCGTAAGCTCGCCGAAGCCTTTGCCGGCCATGAACTCGAAAAAGAGTATCTTGCAATCATTCAGGGGCACATTGTCAACCGCAAAGGGCGTATAGAAGTGGCCATCGAACGCGACAAAATTCATCGCAAACGCATGAAAGCGACTTCGGCCGACAAGGGCCGCATGGCCATCAGCATATTCGAGGTTGTAGAATACCTCAAAGGCGCAACTCTTGTTAAAGTCAAGATTCTGACGGGTCGTACCCATCAAATTCGTGTCCATATGGCTTTTACCGGGCACCCGTTACTTGGCGACGTCACCTACGGCGGCAAGCGTCTCGAAAGAAAAGCCGAACATTTTCTGCACAGTCACCGACTCGCCCTGAAGCATCCGGTAACCGGTAAACAGCTAGAATTCATTGCCCCGATGCCAGACAGGTTTGCCCGCATACTCGCGCAGCTGCGCCAGGAATCGCCAGCAGATTCCAACTGATTTAAAACGGCAGTTATGCCGATGAACTATTAACCTTAGCACGACAGGAAGATTTTTGATGTCTGAGAACCTTCTTTGCAGCGTTAATCGCAGTATGCGCCAGGGTAATATCGCCCTCTATGCCATCGTTTTTCTGATGGTCGGCATTGTTTTGTCGATTTTCATCTTTTTCCCGCAGTTTATCAACATGCAGTCGGGCATCTACGGCATTTCATGCCGCGAAATCAGGCAGAAGATTCAGGTTGCCATCGAGGATCACGACGCCAACAACACCCGCAGCATCGTCGAACGCGGCAAACGTGTCGATCTCGACACCCTCAAGGAAAAAGGCTTTCTTAACGAAATCAGGCTTTGCCCCGAGAAGGGCGAGTATAAATTTGATGAACGCGGCAGAGTGATCTGCACTTTTCATAAAAGCGGAGAGTAAACATGAACAAGCATCGAAGACGTACGTATCTGATCAAAACAGGTCTTCAGCTGAGATACATGGGTATCATTATCTCAACTATGCTGCTGGTGGCCTTTGGCGTCGGCTGGATAATCTATCACACTTCATGGAGCCGCATCGCCAATACTCCCGATCTGACACTCGACAAGCTTTCAGACATCTTCGACTCGGTCAACACGATTCTCATGCGCTGGATCATCGTTTTCATACTAGGCATAGCCATATTATCAATATTTGTCTCGCACAAGATTGCGGGGCCAGTCTACCGACTTGAAGAGACGGCGAAATTCATAGCTTCCGGCGACCTGACTCAGCAGATCCAGATGCGTCATGGTGACGAGCTTCAGGATCTGCAGGAAGCGTTCAATCTCATGTCAGATTCTTTGCGTAAAATGGTAGCCAAAGACCGCGAAGTAATCGATAAACTGGTGCTGACCGGCAGTCGCCTGCGTGAAAAAATCGACCAGAAAAAACTCAGCCCCGAATCGATCGAAGAAATAACCCGTGAACTGCATGTGGTCATCGAAGAACTTCGTCTGGTTACCAGTGGTTTCAAGATTGAAGACGGCCAGAACGAAGAAACCGGCAGCGACGATTCAGAAAAAGACGGTCAGAACACAGCCTGATTAAGCTTCCTGCGTAAAACTATTTAAAGAGATTGTATCTTCTGATACAATCTCTTTTATATTTACAGACAGCTGCAAGGAGAAGGAAATGATTCATCACCCGATTCTGGTCAATGGCGAATGGCGCGAAGCCAGCTTTCCTGTCTCATCTTTCCGGGCCATCAACCCGGTTACTGCGAAAACTTTGCCCGACAGCTTTCCGGTCTCAAGTTTTCTTGACCTCGATGAAATGCTGCAGGCCGAAGAAAATTCACACTCCGCCCTCGAAGCGCTGTCTTTCGAACAGCGCTCTGAATTCCTGACGGAACTGGCAGCAAAACTGCAGCAGAACGCAGAAGAACTCTGTCAGACCGCCAATGCCGAAACTGGTCTGCCCACATCTTTTCTGCTCGAACAGGAAATCCCTCTGATGCAGCAGCAGATCCTCGACGCTGCAAGATTCTGCCTCGACCGCAGCTGGCGTGATATTACCATCGATTCCAGAAACAACATCAGATCAATGCGCGTTGCGCTCACCGGGCCGGTGGTGATTTTCGGGCCCGCATGCAACCCTTTCAGCCTTAACTCATGTGGTGGTAACGACTTTGCCTGCGCGATTGCCGCCGGCAATTCAGTGATTGCCAAAAGCAACCCGGTCTACCCTCTCACCAGCCTTAAACTGGCGAAACTGATTCACGCGGTTGCCAGCAGCAAGGGCTTTCCTGGTGCTTTCTTTCAGTTTTTCTTTCACACCACTGCCGACCTGGGTTACCGGCTTGCTTCGCACCCGATGCTGGGCGCCCTTGCTTTTACCGGCAGCCGCAAGGCCGGGATGTCACTCAAGGAAAGCGCCGACCATTCTGTCTACCAGGCATTCATCAGCATGACCGGCATGAACCCGGTCATCGTTCTTCCTGGGGCAGCCTCAGGGCAGAAAGCCGAAATTGCAAGAAAACTTACTGACGCGGTTCTTATGAATGAAGGGCAGACATGCACCCGGCCGGGCCTGATTTTTATCGTTGAGAACAAAGAATCTTCAAGTTTGATCAGGTCTATAGTCGACGAATTCAATGCAGCCAGCTGCAAACCCCTTCTGTCAGACCTGGTTGCCCACAATGCCGACGCACAGGTTTCCGCTTTCATAAGGTTGGGAGCCCGCAAATTGACACGCAAAGAATTCTACCAGCCGAACCCATTCGTTTACCCATATACGGTTCTGCATCTTGATCTTAAAACCTGGCTCAAGCAGGCTGTTCAGTTTCAGGAAGAGGTCTTCGGGCCGGTCACCATGATCGTAACCCTCGAAAACGACTCCCAATTCGCCGAAGCACTCAAACCGCTCGATGCCTGCAGCAACCTCAGTATTTTCGCCGGCAGTTCAGAATCCGACGACAATATCCTTAAAGCTGTTTTGGCGTTTCTCAGACGCAAGTCCGCCAGAATTCTTTTAGACCGGCTGCCGACCCAGCACAGCGCAAGCCCGGCACTCGTTACCGGAGGCAGATTTCCGGCATCGAATCACCCTGAATCCACATTTGGCGGCATGCCGGCAGCAATAGCAAGGTTTACCCGCATGCAGTGCCATGACGGTTTTAAGCAGACCCATCTACCAGTTGACTTGAGAAACGACCATTCTACGCCAGGTATGTTGAAACTTGTCGACGGCAGATACATTACACAATAAGGCTACAAGGAGTCACACCATGATCAAAGATGGCGAACTCGGTGCCATAATTCAGCGCGATAAACAGACCTACGCTGTCGCTCCCCATATTCCATGTGGCGTTGTCACGCCCGAAACTCTGCGAAAACTTGCTGACGCGGCAGAGAAATACCAGGCCGCCGCCCTCAAAATTACCAGCGCTCAGAGAATTGCAATCGTTGGCCTGAAAGAGAATGATGTCGAAAAAGTCTGGGCCGACCTCGGCATGGATAAGGGCGCTGCCACCGGCCTGTGTGTGCGCAGTGTCAAGGCATGCCCAGGCATCGCATTCTGCAAGCGCGGCATTAAAGACAGCCTCGGTATGGGCATGCAGCTGGACAAGCTTTATCACGGCATGGAAATGCCAGGTAAAATGAAAATGGGTGTCAGCGGTTGTGCGAATCAATGCGCCGAAACCTGTATCAAAGATATTGGCCTGGTCGGGTTCAGCAAAGGCTGGAAACTTCTCGTCGGCGGCAATGGCGGCGCTCTGCCGAGACTGTCAATCGAACTGGCCGCAGAACTTGATGACAAACAGGCTCTCGAAATGGTTGCCCGACTGGTTGCCTTCTATAAGGCAAAAGCCAAACCGCACCAGCGCATGGGCCTGCTCATCGAAAAACTCGGCGGCATCGAAGAATTCAAAAAAGCCTTCGCCGAATTCAGACCCTAAATAAAATCTACTTCTCTGCCGATTTCTTGTCTGTATGCGCAAAAGAATAAATTACGCTCTGACAGGTTTTTTCTGCCTCGCCATGGTTGCGATTCTGCTCAATGGCGCGGCGGTGCGTCGTTCGGTTGAACGGGGCGCCAAAGACGTCATTCCCAAAGGGCAGCCCAATTACGAAGCGATGTTTGCCGACGGCAAACTGCGAATTGCGGTTTTCTGGGGCTGGGACCACCCCCGCGACACGATCATGGGCTCATTCCCGGCTTTCGAAACACTTAACGGCAAACGCCTGTATTACCGGGGCAAGCCTGTTTTGATCGAGATCGGCATGATCACTCAGATCAACCAGAACCCGAAGGGCATCTTCAAAAAGGCTCTCGAAGACCCGACCATCGACGTGGTTATTTATTCAGGCCACGCACGCTACGGCGGCGGCATGGCCTTCTCTTCGATGGATGACATCTTTAAATGCGGCAACGGCGATCTGATCGAAGACCGCCATGTCATGCTCAACTGCTGCGACTCGCAGGGCCATTTCAGACAGAGCTGGGGAAACCGCTTTCGCGAGTGCTCGGCCCCCATCGACCTGCTGACCGTCGAGTTTCCGGTGTTCAATCTTTACGATCATCGCCGCGTGCTCAACCTGTTGCGCGACCTGCTCTCGTTCTCAGACTGGAAAACCGTTAAAAAGCATTATGACTCAGAAGTTCACAAGCGTAATAACCGTCTGATCATCGACCCGGTTTATATCCCGTCAGAAGACGACATGGCTCTCGACCGCGACTACTGATTTTCTGCCGTTTGTCGACAGACGCCTTTTTTATTGAACCCCCTGCCCTTTTGCTGTACACTTTAAGCTGACGATTCAGCCTGACAGCTACTTGGGGGGAAACATGAAACTGCGGTTTGCGCTGCTTTCTTTTTGTCTTGCGTTCTTTTTGTGTCTGCCGGCCTTTTCACAAAGCCGGATTCAGGTTCAGGAAATCCAGCAGCAGAACAATATTTCCAATATTGGCGCTGTAATCAATCAGCAGGCAAATCAGCCGACGCCTGAAAACCTGCAGATTATCAACTCATCCGAAAATCCTGAGTTCACTAAAACCAGACAGACAGGTCAGCCGGTCGTTATCAACACCATTAAATCACTGGTTCCCTACGAAGACCTGTACAAAGTGCTGCAGAAAGAGGTTGGCAAATATTTCATTCTGCCGGTCGAAGAATTCGAAAGTCTCAAAAAAGCCAAAGAAGCCTGGCTCGCTTCAGCTTCGACCCCGGTAACTGACCCGCCACCGCTTCTCTATCAGGTTAACTCAGCCCACCTCTCAGGTCGTCTCGAAGAAAATTTCGCCTTTATCGATGCCAGTTTCAAAATCGAAACCTATACCGACGGCTGGCACGAAATTCCGCTGATATGGGGCAGTCTCGCGGTTGAATCAGTCACCCTCAATGACCGCCCGACCACCCTCAAGACCAGCTGGTTCGCCGGCAATGCCCGTCAGGTTCAATTCGGCAAAATGAGCAAGCAGAATATTCTGCAGAACGTCTACCAGTCATTTGGCGCAACCAACGACACCCTCAGCCAGAACAACTGGAAAGATACGATGTTTTCTCTGCCAGTATCCGGGAAAGGGCTGCACGAATGCCGCATCTCTTTCGTCGTGCCGGTGCAGAACATCGATGATCTTTTCAATCTGCAGTTCAACATGACCCGTATTCCGCTTGCCTTCATGACCCTCAAGTCAGAACGCGACGTTCTTTCGATCGACACCACCAGTTTCAAGGATTTCAGCGTCAGCGAAAACAATAATGCCGGCGGTTGCGAATTCATTGGCTGGCTCGGTGCCAACAGCGATGTCAGCATCAAGTGGCGGCGCAAATTTTCGAAACAGCCACTGGTAAAAGAAGAGCCAAAACCCGTAACCGACGACACACAGGGACAGACCGCAAGTCAGACCCCGGAAATCGCTCCTGACCAGGTAGCCGAGCAGGCAAAACCTGTTATAAAACCGCTGGTCTATGCCAGATCTCACACTCTTGCCAGCCTTGGCGAAACCTCAATTTTCGTTCAGAAAACTTTCAATTACACAATCAGCAAGGCGCCGGTCGATAACTTTACCTTCAACCTGCCTGACGATGTCGAGATTGTCACCGTTAACGCCGACCGCCCGCAAACCCAGAAAATGACACGTGAAGGCGGCCAGAAAAAACTGCGCATCGAATTTCAGCCCGGTCGCGAAGACGTCTGCCAGATCGAAATTGCCTATGAAGCACCGGTAGACCTTAATCTGCCGGTTATCAGCCTGCCCGAAATCACTCCGGTCGGCGTCGAAAGAGAGCTTGGCGCCATCGCTGTCGAAGCCCTTTCATCAGTCGAAGTGCAACCCGGCAACAGCGAAAAAGAACCTCTGAATAAAGGTGTCTACCCTCTCGATCCGCTCGAAATCCCGCAACCGCTTAAAGACAAAGCCACCCGACCGCTTCTTCTCGCCTGGCGGCAGAATGTCAGCCCTGCCGGCATCAGACTTCGCATCAAGCGTTATCTCGATGTGCCTCAGCAGACCGTTGTTGCTGACAGC
>CAZFUG010000058.1:0-19237 GCA_964522035.1 uncultured bacterium | reverse complement strand
GGGCACGCTGCAACTGGCCGGAAGTGGCGTCTTTCATCGCGGCGAACTCTACCGTTACCATCTCGGCGCGCATTTTGAATCTGACAATCTCATGCCCGACCTGAGCCGGGCGCAGATCGAGCGGCCGCGATTTTTCGATCTCGATCAGTTTTCCGTCGGTTTCACCGGTCGGAATACCGGCAAAGTCGAGCGCCAGTGCCGTATCGAGCTTTTCTTCGACGATGTTGAGAATCTGGTAATAATCGCCGAGCTGCGAGCTGCCGCGCGAATATTCGACAAGAAACATCAGCATCGGCAAAGCCAGCGTCGAGAGAATGGCGAGGGCAATCAGCACCTCAACAAGCGAAACCGCAGCCTGTCTGTTTCTGATTGCCAACATAATTTCTCCGGCTTGAAAAAGCTGATCAGGAAAAGCCCGGTTTAAGGTAGCTGCCGCAGGAATTCAGCCCGGTCAGCTGGTTCGGCCGCAGCACTTCTTGTATTTCTTGCCACTGCCGCACGGGCAGGGCTCGTTGCGGTTCGTGGTATCTTCGGCGTGTGAAGGCTGTTTGGGAGCGCCTTCTTCGTCGCCGCGATTGTAATAAACTTCCTCTTCCTGTTCTTTCTGGGCTTCCTGTTCTTCGTTGCGCGAGTAAGAAACACGGTAGAGATAATACAGCAGGTCTTCCTTGATGCTTTCGATCATATTCTGAAACATCTGGAAACCTTCGATCTTGTATTCAACCAGCGGGTCGCGCTGGCCCCAGCTGCGCAGGTGAATGCCGTCCTGCAGGTTGTCCATGTTGTGCAGGTGGTCTTTCCATTTGGCATCGACGATCTGCAGCAGCAGGAACTTCTGCATCGAGAAGAAGTCGTCATCGCCGAGTTCGGCGCGTTTGGCGTTGAGTCTTTCCATGGCGCGACGCTTCAGTTCGTCGACGAGCTCGTCTCGCGAATAGGTGCAGAGCTGGCCGGGCTTGCCGTTTTTCGGGTCGCCGCCTTCGCATTCGATCGGGAAAACCTTTTTGATCTGGTCGGCCAGAGCGTTGAAATCAATATCATCCGGGTCGATTTCGGGAGCAAGGGTGGCACCAACGGCGCCTTCGATAACTTCGCTGATCATCGACAGCAGATCGTCATATACCCTTTCCTGTTCGAGGGCTTTGCGACGCTCGTTGTAAACCACGGTGCGCTGCTGGTTCATGACGTCGTCATACTTGAGAATGTGCTTGCGCACGTCGAAATGGTAGGCTTCGACCTTGCGCTGGGCGCTTTCAATCGAGCGCGAGATCCAGGGGTGTTCGATCGGCTCACCGCGTTCCCAGCCGAGTTTTTCCATCCAGCCGGCGATGTTGACTGAACCGAACAGGCGCATCAGGTCATCTTCGAGCGACAGATAAAACTGGCTGGCGCCCGGGTCGCCCTGGCGGCCGGCGCGGCCGCGCAACTGGTTGTCGATACGGCGTGATTCGTGGCGTTCGGTGCCGAGAATGAACAGGCCGCCGGCTTCGAGAACGCGTTTCTTTTCATCTTCGCACTGGTTGCGGTATTTGGCCAGCGCTTCCTTGTATTCATCACCTTCGGCTTCCCCGACTTCGCGTTTCGCGAGCATTTCGGGGTTACCACCGAGAAGAATGTCAGTACCGCGGCCGGCCATGTTGGTGGCGATGGTGATGGCACCTTCGCGACCGGCCTGGGCGACGATTTCGGCTTCTTTTTCGTGGTATTTGGCGTTGAGCACCTGGCAGGTAATGCCGCGTTTGCGCAGCATCGCCGCGATCAGTTCACTTTTTTCGATCGAGATGGTGCCGACGAGAACCGGCTGTTTGCGGTTATGAATCTCGATGATGTTCTCGACGATCGCTTCGAATTTTTCCTGGACCGTTTTGTAGATGACATCGGCCTGGTCAACCCTGACACAGGGCTTGTTGGGCGGAATGACCACAACTTCGCACTTGTAGATTTCTTTGAATTCTTTCGCTTCGGTCTCAGCGGTACCGGTCATACCGGCGAGCTTGCGATAAAGTCTGAAATAGTTCTGGAAGGTGATCGAAGCCAGGGTCTGGTTTTCCTGCTGTATCGGAACGCCTTCTTTTGCTTCGATGGCCTGATGCAGACCGTCGGAATAACGACGGCCGAACATCAGACGACCGGTGAATTCGTCGACGATGACGACTTCCTGGCCACGGCCGTCTTCGCGCGGCCTGACGATGTATTCCTTGTCGCGATGGAAGAAGTGCTTCGCTTTCAAAGCGTTCTGCAGCTGATGCACGTGATCCATGTTGCTGTTGTCGTAAAGGTTTTCGATGCCCAGAGCCTTTTCGACTCTGGCGATACCGGCTTCGGTAACCGAAACGCCGTGATGCTTTTCATCGACGATATAGTCATCGTCGGGTTTGAGAATTTCGCGGGCCACCTTGGCGTAGATAAAATAAAGCTGTGTGGCTTTTTCGGCCGGGCCTGAAATGATCAGCGGCGTTCGCGCTTCGTCGATAAGGATCGAGTCGACTTCATCGACGATGGCATAGTTGTATTCCGGTCTCTGCACGCAGTCGGCAAGGGTCAGCGCCATGTTGTCGCGCAGATAATCGAAACCGAATTCGTTGTTGGTGCCGTAGGTGATGTCTGAGGCGTAGGCGGCACGCTTCTGTTCGGCGTTCAGGCCGTGAATGTTCAGACCGACGCTGAGGCCGAGAAAGCGATAGACCTTGCCCATCCATTCAGAGTCGCGGCGGGCCAGATAGTCGTTGACGGTGACGAGCAGAGCGCCACGGCCAACCGGCACCGGAATACCGTTGGCATCGACGATTGGTTCAAAAGTTTTCTGCCCCTTCTTTTTGGCGAGATCGAGCCAGACAGGGTTCAGTTCGAGGGCGTTGAGATAGAGCGGCAGAGTGGCGACGAGGGTTTTACCTTCGCCGGTCTTCATTTCGACGATGCGGCCTTCGTTGAGCGCCAGACCACCGAGAATCTGCACGTCATAGTGGCGCATATTGAGCACACGGCGGGCGGTTTCCCTGACCGTGGCAAAGGCTTCGGCCTTGATATTGTCGACCGATTCGCCATCATAAAGGCGCTGGCGGAACTTCAGGGTCATACCGGCAAGTTCTTGGTTCGAAAGCTTTTTAAATGAATCCTCGAGAACGTTGACTTCTTCGAGGGTTTCCTGTAATCGAGCCAGTTCCCGTGCGTTGAAATCCGGAATGAAGAATCTGACCAGCTTATACAGCCATCCAAACATGCCTGAGACCCCTTTCAAAATAGAAGGCGCGGCCCTGTTAAAGGCTCGCGCCTGACGCATTCATTAGATTTGTGAGCCCGGTTTTCGCCGGTTATAAGGACGGTGGTTAAGGCCTTATTTTTCTTCGGCAGAGATAATTTTGATTACCTCGTCGACGGTTCCGGCTTCCATAAGCTCATTGCGGAATTCCTGGTAGCGCAGCAGTCTTGAAAGGCGGGCGAGAGCCTTGAGGTAAAGCCCGCCTGACTCGATCGGAGCGGCAATCAGGAAAATCAGATGCACAGGCCGGTTATCGAGCGCTTCGAATTCAATTCCGGCGCTGGATCGACCGATTGCAACAACGACTTCTCTGACGGTGGCAGTTCTTGAGTGCGGAATGGCAATACCTTTGCCGATACCGGTCGAACCGACTTTCTCGCGTTCAAGAACAGACTTCAGAAAGGCGTCGGCATCGGTAAGATAGCCGGCCGTATCGAGCATATCGATAAGCTCTTTAATGGCATCAAGCTTCGTGGTGGAACTCAATTCCAACTTTGTCAGCTGGGGTGATATAAATTCGCTTAGTTCCAAAACTCCTCCTGCATCCCGGTCAGGGGTTCAAATCTTTGTTGATCAATATTCGGGTTCGATGAGACCGAAGTTGCCGTCGCCCCTGCGATAGATAACGTTGATCTTGTTGGTTTCTGCGTTAGAGAATACGAAGAAGTCCTGGTTGAAGAGTTCGAGCTGTTCAGCGGCTTCATCAGAATACATCGGGCGCATCGGGAAAGTGCCGCTGCGAACGATTTTGGGTTTGATTTCGGTCGGGGCTTCCTGTTCGCTTCTGGCGGCGAAGTCTTCACCGAATGACAGAACGGTATGGGTAGCCTGTTTGTCGGCGCCCTTGTTGTTTCTGCGGCGACCGGTGATTTTTTCTTTGAATTTTTTGACCTGGCGTTCGATCTTTTCGACAACCATATCGATCGAAGCGTAGAGGTCTTCAGAGGCTGATTTGCCATGAATCGGGTTGCCGACTGATTTGGCCCAGACGGTAACTTCACAGACTCTGCTGCGGCTGGTGTCTTTAGAATCTTTTACAGAAAGAGTTACATCGACTTCAACAATGTGGTCGAAGTATTTTTTGATGATCGACAGCTTCTTTTCGGCGTAATCTTTCAGAGCGTCGGTAAGCTGAAGATTTTTTCCCTTGATAACAAACTGCATAAAAGCCTCCGGATAATGAGGAATAGCGCGTATCCCGTATTGTTTGGGGAGCCCATACTAGCACACCCCCCCAACGCTGTCAATATACACCATAACCGCCGCAAAACTCAAACGATTTAAAAATTGCTGCAAAAAAGATATGAAACCTTTTTAGTCGCCCGTTCGTAAATTAAGTGAAAGAGCTGACAGCTTACAGTCAGTTCAATAATATGTACACCGTAAGACAGGAAACCTGATCATGCTGCGCAAACTTCTAATGCTGTTCATGGCAATGAGCCTGCCGCTGCTCGCCGCTGCCGGCGAAGCGAAGCTGCCAGCCTACGCCACGACGATCCGCAGTCTCGCAGTTGAAGGGAATGGGCGGCTCTGGGTCGCTGCCTTCGGCAGAGGTCTGTGGCAGGTCGACGCTGCCGGCCCGCGCCGGTTCGAAAAAGATGGGCAGCCTTTTCCCATGGTCAACAATCTGATGCTGAGCGACAAGAAGCTTTATATTGCCACCGCAGGCGGCGGCTGTCTGCGTCTCGATACGACAACACTCGATTTCGAACCACTGACACAGGCCCCGGGGTTTGAAAAACTGCATGCGCTGATGCAGGCGGCTGACGGCCGAGTGTTTATCGGCTCGGTCGGCAGCGGCACCGCAGTGCTCAACGCTGATACGTGGCAGCCGATGAAGGTTGATGAATCTTCGCAACTGGCATGGGTCAACAGCATCGCCGAGTGGCAGAATCAGCTCTGGCTTGGCACTGCAACCGGGCTCTATCGTAATGTCGCGAGCGGCACCTGGCGACCGCAGGCTGCGGAACTGCGACGGGCTGTCAACTGCCTGCTGGTTCACAACGGCATTCTCTACGCCGGCACCACCGATCGCGGTGTGTTTGCCATTGAGGCTGATGGTTACCCGCAACAGGTAAGCGGCACTCTGGGCCCGGTGCACTTTCTGCTGGTTTATGGCGAAGAAATGCTGGCCGGAGGCGATATGGGTTTCTGGAGCATAAAAAATGTCGACGCGACCGAGATTGCCGTGCCATTCAACGATGCCAAGTGCGCCGCCGTCGATGCAAAAAAAATTCTCTATGTCGGTACAGTGGGTGGTAAAATATATAAATCTGATGACGCAAGAAACTTTATTCACACCATGTCATTCACAGAGAATGGTCTTGAGGAGCAAAAGCAATGAAGGTGCGCAATCTTCTTATGACAGCTTTCGTCTGCGCCGGTCTTGCAACGGGCGCGCTGGCTGCCGTCAATCTTGAAACCGAAATTGAAAATGGCAAAAAGCTGATGAAAGGTGGCGACTTTAAAAAGTCAGCCGAACTTTTCAATCAGGTTCTCACCCAGAACAAAGACGAAATCAAAAATCACCCGAAACACCCCGAAGCCTGGTATCTGTTCAGCGTTTCACTGCGCAAAATCGGTCGTATCGACCTGGCCGACAAGGCTCTCGAGCGCGCTAAAACACTGAAAAAGCTGCTCGAAAGCAACAAGGGCAAACCCGCTGAAGATTCACAGAAAATCGCAGGCGACGATAATCAGACCGCATCGGCAGCAATCTCAGTCACAACCGCAGGCGCCGCCAGCGAAACCGCTTCGACTGACACCGCCGGCCAAAACGAAACTCCGGCAACAACAGACACTGCCGTTACAGCCGCTGAACCTCCGACAGCCAGTGAAACCGCTGCGGCCGCCGAGCCAACCAGCATCAAGAATGACAAAGCACGCGAAAACTATACAAAGGGCAACTCGCTGTTTGACAACGGTCAGTTTCAGGACGCCGCCGACGCCTATCTGCTTGCGATAGAAGCAGAACCAGCCAATATCGAATTGCTCGAAAAGGCCATCATCTGTCTCAGCAATGTTGGCAGTGGCTACTACCAGAAGGCGATGACCGTTTTCGCCGCCCTCGAAAAGGCTGACCCGGCACGTATGACATCAGCACACAAGGCTTCTTATGCCCGCGCCTGCATCTTTGCCAACAAACCCGACTACAAGAAGGCCGAAACCATACTCGCCGACATTCTTACCGGCACCCCCGACAACGTCGAAGCCATAATTCTTTCGGGCCAGCTCGACAGCGAAAACAAGCTGTACAAGCAGGCAGTCGAAAAATTCGAAAAGGCGATCAAACTTGACAAAAATGCCATGCAGGCCTATCTCGGCCTCGGCGAGGCTTACCAGAAGATGCAGCAGTTTCCCAAAGCCATCGAAGTGCTGCAGAAAGCCCGTGACCTATGGCCCGACAGCTTCATGCCGCTCGTTGGCCTTGGCAAAGCCTATCTGAAGAACAACGATTATGGCTTTGCACTGGTAATGTTCAACCTCGCCTACGACATGAACCCTGATAATTTCGACGTCAACGTCGGTCTGCTCGAAATTTTCGCACGCAAGGGTGATTACCGGGCCAACAACCACATTGCCCGCTGTGAAAAATTCTTCAAAGGCGACCCGCGCGTCGAATACTGGAAAGCCATCTTTTTTGAACTCGACGAGCGCCTCGAAGATGCAAAACGCATTTACAGTCTGCTCGCCATGTATGAAGACGACATCGCCTACCGAGCGAAACTCAGGCTCGGCCAGCTTTATGGCGGTATCGGCCACGAAACTTTCCCCGGAAATCTGCTGGTCGCCGACCGGCCGAATTATATCAGAACCTACAGTTCGATGAATGACCAGGAACTCGCATACGCACATCTCTCGGCTTTCGTCGCCAAACGGCCTGATGCACCTGAAGCCCAGGGCGCCAGACGCTGGCTCGACGAGAACGAAGAAACCCTGCGCAATGCCCGTGAATTTGACGCTTTCGTTCAGAGTCAGTTCAAAACCGAGTAAAAATCCCCAGTTTTATCAGGAGGAATTATGAGTTTGAAGAATCTTAAAAAACCGATCTGCGTTGCTTCGCTGATGCTGCTTGGCCTTGCCACCCAGCTGCCGGCTGTCGAGGTCGAACCAGGCCGCGAATCAAGCTATTTCCCGAAATCAAAAATCAGATTTTTTGATTCGAAGCTTGAAGAAGGCGGCGTGCTCGCCGATGGCATGAACGTCGAACGCGTCTCCGGCCACACCGACAAACCAGAAGCCCAGGTCGCTGTCTGGATGCCTTTCTACGAACCGGCACCAATCGAAAAGAACGGCGCCAACATGATCACCGATGCCGCCCAGATATTCCGCAACACCGGCGCCGGCAAAGACAAGTTTCCGTTCATCGTTAAAGAAAAGGCCACCGGCAAATTCTACGTTTACCGCAACGTAAAATATCACTGGTTCTTCGAACAGCCCGGCGACAATAAAAAATCTCTCGCAGAAGGCAACAAAAACGGCGCTTCAGGCGGCGAAGTCTGGTCACCGTTCATGAACCTCAAAGATGCAGACCTTAAGTTCTTTGAAGATGTTGCCAACGGCAGCAAAAGCGAATCTGACGTCTGGGACAAAAAACTCTACGTCAACCGCCATACCACCGCTTTTGACTCTGGTATCCGCGGCCGTGAAGACGTCGCCGGTTCAAAATTCCTGCAGCAGGTCGGCATGATCATGACTTATGAACGCGCTGAAGTTGCTGCTCCGGCAGTTTCTGGCAACGCTTATCCCGAAACAGCTCTGCAGACAGCTGATCCAGCCGGTGAAATCCCCGGCACTGCCAATCTGACTGCTGCACCGGCCGATTCTGCGTTTGAAAAGTTCGGACCCGAAAAGACCGCCAAACCGGTTCCGGAAGCACTCAAACCATCCTGGAACCTCAAAGCCGAAATCGACGGCAAAACCTACAGTGAATTCACAGATTACAACGTGGTTTATGTTGAAGATTATTCTTACCCCGAAATTTCCCAGGATTTCCTGAATCCGCAGGGTTCGGTATACGAAGCCGTTGTCGGCAAATATCTCGGTTACAATGGTGGCAAAGACGGCATGAGCGTCAGCTACACCAACGAAAACCCCGATCTTTCACCAACTTCACCGGCAATCACCAATGCCTTTGAATACCAGTTCAGCTCTGACGAACTCTACCAGTTGCAGAACCCATTCTTCGATGGCGCCTCAGACAATAAACAGGTTCTTTTCTTCTATTTCCTGAAGTCGAACGATACCTACGGCCCCTACGTTGGTAAATCGGTCAGTTCACGTGAACAGACCTATTTTGAAGCTCATCACCCCTACTGGAAATCACAGCCGAAAGAAAAACTCGACAAATTCCTTGCTGACCGCCGCACCAACAGCTGGGAAGGCAAATTCCTGAAACCCTGGGAAAAAGGCGTTGTCTATTACTGCCTCTATCTCGATGGCGACCCGGTCACCCGCACCAATGAACTCAACGAAGCCTGGAAAAAGAAAGATGCCGGTCAGCTTTCAGTGTTCAACGACATTATGGCTGATCTGAACGGCAAGACCACTCCAGCAGCCGTTGAAGCCCGCGCCTGCATGCAGGAACTGCAACAGTTCATCACCTCTTCGAACGAAGGCACCCGCGAAGCCACCCGCTTTGCCCCGATCGGTTTCGAACCGCACCTCGGCCGCTGTATCGTCGGACCGATCACCCTCGAAAATATCCCGACCCAGCACACCGAAAAAACCGTTTCACAGGTCGACCCGGCAACCGGCAAGAATATTGATGTGAAGAGCGGTTCCTGGACCGTCGCCGGCAAGCGCATTATCATGCCGCGCCACTTCGCCATGAACTCGATCGAATGGAACGATCATTCATGCCCGCCCGCACCGAGCGCCAAAGACCCGAAAGCCATGAAGGCCTATTACAGCGAAATCATGAAGACTCCGCCTGACTGTCTGATGACTCAGCAGGTTTCGAACTGCTGCGGTAACTCAGCACCGGCCGGTTCTCTCGTCAAAGTCGACGACGTTGCCGAATTCAGCAAGCCTCTGATCAAAGCTGAAGTAGAAGACATGAACAACGGCGTCACTCACAAAATCGGCGTACCGCCGGTTGAATCTCTCGAAGCCGGTTCACAGCTGGTCTGCAAAGACCTCAAAACCGGTGAAGTGAAGAATCACGGCGAAGAGGGCTGCAAAGAAGATTTCGATATGGCTAGCAAAGAATGGACAATCGTCAAAGCTGACGGTACTGAAGAAAAGCTTTCACGCATTCCGACCGACCCGGAAGGCCCGGAAAAGAACGGCATCCCGGTAGAAGACCAGCGCATGCGCTTCAGCCTCGCTCCATACGACAACATCGACAGCCTGACTCCGTTCAGAGGCGTTCTCAAGACTGAAGTCGAAATCGAAGCCCTCGATGCCAACCAGCAGCCCACCGGTAAATTCGAAGAAATCGAACATGAAGCCGATGGCAAAGTCGTAACTGCGACCAAGATCGTCAAAGACGGCAGCAGTCTCAACAAGTTCGATCTCAACGATTTTGACCCCAAAGTCAGCTTCTATCATATCTTCAGAGCCGCCGGCTGGTACCAGTTCAGAGTCAAGGCTTTTGACCGCGCCAAAGACGGCAGCGTCGGCCAGGCCCGCGAAATGAAGTTCAACATCAATGTTCTGCCCGCAAGCTTCAGAACAAGATCTATTGACAGCAAATAACCCCTGATGTCATGATAGCCTCTGTGGCGGCAACCGCCACAGAGGCTTTTATTTTTACGCCCGCAGGAGAAATTTTCATGCACCGGAAAATTCTTGCCCTGATTTATCTCTTGTTAATCACATGCTGGCCAGCGCAAGCTGAAAAACCTGAAAACATAATCATCATGCCGGTAAAACTTCCTGTGGCAGCGGCGGAAAATCAGGTTTATGCCGTTGCCGGCAACAATGGCATGAAAGCCTGGGGATTTCAGCACCGACTGTTCATTCAAAAAGCCAATGACGAAATTATTGAATTCTCGCCGGCGAATTCACCTCTGGCAGAAGAAGGCACCATCTCTGACATCGGCATAGTGAATGAAGATGTCTGGGTCGCACAGACTGCCCCCTCGAAAGACCTCGGCATTTTAAAATTCGATGGCAGCAGCTGGGAAAAATTCAAGGAACCGGATGCAGTCGGGCTGTTGAACAATGAAGTTGTCGATATCCACGTAGACCCAGACGAAAACATCTGGTTCGGTCACAGATACCATGGTCTTTCACGGCTGGTATATCTGGTAAATCCGACCTTTAAATCATACAATAAAGTGCTGCATCTTTTCGAAAACGCTTTGCACAGTTCATTCATGCAGAAAACCCATCTGTGGATCGGCACCGCCAATGGCATTGTGAGACTTCGCACTGAAATGAAATCAAATTTCGAGCTCAATGTCGATACCTGGCTTTATCCTGAATTTCCGGCCCGTGAAGCCTTCAGCGTCTGCGATTATGTTGACGACATCGTCGTTGCGGGCACCAGCCGCGGGCTCGCTCTGTTCGACGGCAAAAAGTGGTCGCTGCGCGGCCGGGCTGAAGGTATCAAGGCTCTGCCGGTTAATTTTCTGCAGCGTGATGGTGACAAAATCTGGCTGGGCAGCCCGGTCGGTCTGCAACTCTGGAGCATAGACAAACCAGGGGAGCTGATCAATGAAGCCGATGGGCTGCCGGGCAGTAACATCACAGCGCTGGCCTTCGATGAAAACGGCAACCTGCTCGTCGGCACCGAAAAAGGCCCCGCCCTGATCAAGAAGAAATAAGGTCAGGGTTCGCCCTGGGTCAGGGTGTAGTATTTGAGGTCGCCTTCACGGGTGAGGATAACGCCGGCTTCTTTCAAAAGCTTCAGCGTTTCGACATATTTATTTTCTTCGTCAAACAGGCTTCGGCTGAGTGGTTTACCGTAGGCATGCAGAATATGGTCATAATATGGGGTTTCGCTGAGACGAGCCAGTGATTTCGGCACAAGTTTTTCCCAGAATTCGCGGTCAAGGTCAGTGGCAGCGGGGGCCATACTCTGATCGGAATCATCTGCCTTTTTGCTGCCGGTTTCAGGCCCGGCAACCGGAGCGGCAGTCGGCAGCACTGAAGAACCGGTGGCAGTGACTGCAGAAAAATGAGTTTCGATCCATTTCGGCAGAACGCGGGCGGCGGCAGGTGAAAGAAAGAAGCGCGCGATTTTGCCGGTGATTCTGAAACCGCTGCGCATCGTATGTTCGCGGTTAATCAACAGAAGCTCTTCAGCAAGCTTGTCGCGATTGATCATGTAATCGGCTTCTTTCATTTTTCTGATTTTCCAGGCGTGTTTGACCAGGCGGCGGCGCAGGTCTTCGCGGGTATCTTCGGTCATTTTGCCGGCATCCTGTTCGATGACCTTGAGAATATGGTCAAGATAAGCCTGACCATGCTTTTTCCACATCTCTTCTGAAGTGGTTCTGATCAGTTCGCAGGCCGGCATCAGGCGACTGCTGGCAGCTGCCTGACCGGTTCTTACCGGGTTTTCAAAATCGACTTCAGGAACGATGCAGGGCACAAAGCTCCAGAAGATGTTCTGCTGACCATGGCTGAGCATTGTCTTGATTTCGTCTTCCATTAAAGCGATTTTGTGAAGAACGTCACCGGTAATCTTGTGAGCCTTGTTATCAAGCTCGACAACCTTGGTGCGCACCGCCGGAGGATTTTCTGCAAGGGCGGTATAAAGCTCGTCACGCAGCTGTGAAAAGGTGGGCAGAGCCGCGAGTTTTTCGACTTCGGCGCGGGCGTCATTGCGGAGTTTTTCGGCTTCAGCCGCCAGTTCGGCAATGCGGCGGGCCTGCTGTTCATTGAGATAAATGCCGCGCAATACATTGAGCAGCGAAATTTCTTCGACGAGATCACCCATTTTATCGATATAATTGTCTGCCGCCCGAAGCGTCGACATTGGCAGCAAAAGTGCCAGCGCCAGTATTATCAACAGCTTTTTCATACTTTCCTCCTGCCTCAAACTTTTCCAGATCGATGTTGCATAAACAAATTTGAACCGGTTCACCTGACCGGTCAGATATTGCCGTTCGGCAGGTCGTCAAGCCAGATACCGGGCATCTGATAATTGCAGTCCGGGCATTTGCCACGGGTCAGGTGACTGCGCATGACCTTGAAGCCAAGACGCTCGACGACTTTCTTGCCACAACCGGGGCAATAGGTATGGTTGCCTTCCTGACCAGGATTGTTGCCGGTATAAACGAATTTGATGCCAGCCTGAATTGCCATTTTTCGGGCATTTTCGAGCACGGTGTTGGGAGTTGGCGGCAGATTTTTCAGCATAAATTCGGGTACAAACCGGGAAAAATGCCAGGGAACATCGGGCCCGAGATTATTGGCGAACCAGTCGATTCCGGTTTTGAGGTGCTCTTCACTGTCGTTTTTGCCCGGAATCAGCAGCGACACAACTTCGAGATGCCGGCCAGAGCCTTTTATAAGTTTGAGCGTGTTTTTTACCGGTTCGAGGCTGCCACCGATGACTTCTTTGTAAAAGTCTTCGGTAAAGCCTTTATAACCGACAACAAACATGTCGATCAGCTCGAAAAGATCGTGTAACGGTTCCGGATTTATGTAGCCAGACGTCACCATGATGGTTTTGAGATTGCTCTTGCGGGCCAGCCGGGCGATATCCTTCATAAACTCGATGTAGATGATCGTTTCGGTATAGAAAAAACCGATGCTCTGCACCTGGAAATCAAGGGCCCGAACAATTATCTCTTCTGGTTTGAACGCAAAATTTGAGGTCTCGCCCGGGGTTTTCTGCGAGAATTGCCAGTTCTGACAATACTGGCAGGTGAGATTGCAGCCGGCAGTCGAAATAGACATCGCCGGGCTGTGAACATGATAATGAAACAATGGCATCTTCTCGACCGGGTCGATGGCAAGAACGCATGGCAGGCCGTAGACCAGGCTGACATATTTGCCGTCACGCAGGCCGCGGGCCCGGCATACGCCATTCTGCCCCTCGCCCGGCACGCAGGCATTCGGGCAGAGCGTGCACTGCAGACTGCCGTTATCAAGCTTCGTTATGTATTCGGCAGGAAAACTGCTTTCGCCACCTGCTGCCAGAATTTCTGCCGGGTTGCCGAGAAGACAGCCGGCGGCCGCAGCCGCCGAACACTGCAGAAACCGGCGACGACTCAAGGACCAGATGCTGTTTTTATTCATTACTTTGTTACCTGTTGCTGCGTATCAATTTCTGGTTATGAAGTTGCATTAAATATACGCCTGAAAAGCCTGCCCGGTTACACAATTGTTGCCAGCCGGGGCGTTTTTCTGTTAACTTGTCTTTAATAATATGCCCGGAAAAAAAATAAAGCAATCATCTGCAGCCTTTACGCTGATCGAAGTCATTCTTGCCATGGCGATACTTGCCGCAACCATGGTGCCCATTTTCTATTTTATGAGCAAAGGGGCCACAGATACTGACTTCAACGTTTCGCGCATGTTCGCGATCAGCCGCGCTTCTGAAATCCTCAACGCCATGCTCGACAACGTGCCTTTTCAGGCGTTGCGCGCCGGGGTGCCTGCCTATATCAAGGTCGAAGACCTGAAAACCGTCGAGGGTTACGAACGCTTCGACGACGCCTGGGCCGCCAAGTTCATTCATACGGTTTTCCCCGGCAGCGAAAAAACTTCGGCCGGGTACCCCTGTCAGAACATTATCAACGACCCGCGTGGCCAGTTTTATAAAATCACCCTGCGCGTCGAAGACATCACCTCGCCCACGGCGTCAAAAGATGAAAAGCCGCCGGTAAAACAGATTGGCAATGACTACCCCGCAAAGGCTCCAAGCGATTTTGCCGCGATCGGCACCGGCGAACCAACTTTTTCTTATCTGAAAAACCCGGCGAAGCTGCTGAGTCAGAGCTGGCACCAGCGCGTCTACCTGCCCAACCCGGTCGGCATGCTTCCCAAGGCTGGAGAATTCAGGTTCGAAACCGAACTGCCCGGCAAAGTATCTGAGAACCACGAAAACTTCTACCTCGATCAGGGCTATGACAAATATCAGACCGATGCCTTCAGGTTCGTGAACCCGACGGCGACCCGCATGACCCAGCGCATGGCAAAGACCAAAGTCAGCTACACCAGCAACGACGATTTTCAGTATTGTGGTCTGAAGCGCCTGATCATCGAAGTGCAGTGGAACATCGACAAACCCAACCTCAAAGACCCTGAAAAAACCGGCTCAGGCATGCGCCGCATTCATCTGATGACCCTGAAGGCTGATATCGATGTTTAAAATGCAAAACCGCCGCGAAGGCATGGCAATTATCATCGTGCTGGTATTTTCTGTTCTGCTGCTGGTGCTTTTTGCGTCAATGTCTTTTCAACACCGCAGTGTCGCCGGGCGCAACAAGATCAACCTGCGCGACCAGCAGGCCTACTTTGCAGCACGCGCCGCCATGCAGCATTTTCTGCTCAAAGCCAGGCTTTTTCCGACAGAGCTCTACGATGCGGTTGAATTCATGCAGGGTAAGAACCCCTATTTCGATTTTTCAGAGTTCCCTTTCAGAACCGACGACAACAAGCCGGCTTTCCAGGAACTGCCGTCATATTCAGGCGTTTATAAGCGCATTATTCCGGCCGAATCAGATGCCAGCGGCCGCGTCAAATTCTTCTACATTCCTCTCAAGATGAATGGCAGCGAACCAGAAGCCATGCTGCGTCTCGCCAGTTTTTACAACCCGAACTACCGCTATCTGGCCCCCGGCCTGGCCCCGGGCTCGCCGCCTGAAAAATACATTTCGCCTGACAACAGCAAGAACAAGGCCTATTCGCCCGGCAAATTCCTCTCGTATTTTATCCGCGACTGCACCAACGACCTGGTTGACGGCCAGATTCTGCAGCCAATGCTGAAAACCGAAAAAATGGCCGGCATGGAAACCGAACAGAGCTGGGGTATCAACGATGAGGGCTATCCATACACCATGACCTATTCCGTCAAGGCGATCGAAATCAAGGCGATTCAGGGCCTGCGACGCTATAACGAAGAAGCGATCGAAATTCAATGCCGCGGCGGAGTTATCGACTTCCAGGATCAGCCTGCCAGCAAAGAGCTGCAGCAGATCCGTAAAATTACCAGAACCGGCCGCCACCTCACCGACTGAGATGCTGCATCATCTTCACAAGCTTTCTCTGATTGCAGCTTTTACCGGTTTTACCGCCAACATCGCCCAGGTCGCCCTGTTCAGATTTTTCATGGGCCAGTTTTATGGCACTGAAATTCACCTGGGACTGTTTTTGAGCATCTGGCTGCTCGGCATTGCCATCGGCGGCTTTATCGGCGGCAAAATCAGTATCAGCCCGCGGCTGCTTCTCGCTGCCCTTTTCGTTCTGCCTCTTATATCAGTCGGCGCTCTATATTACGGCGTCGACATGGTTCCGGCGCCCGAGGGTGGCTTTCTGCCTTTCGCTCCGGTTGCCCTGTTCATGCTTGCTTCTGTTACACCCGTTTCCCTGCTGATCGGCATGTTGATTCCGTGTCTGATCAGGCTTTCACACAAGAGTCTCGGCTATTTTTACAGCCTCGAAGCAATTGGCGGTTTTGCCGGGGGCGTATTTTTCTCGCTGTTACTCGGTGGCACAGCCGATTCGGTTCTCTGCCTGCTCGCCCTGCCACTGCTGCCAATCGCGGCAGAAACATTGATCAGCCGGAAAAAGCTGCTACCGGCATTACTGACCCTGATACTGGCGCCTCTGGTCTGGCATTTTGGCCCGGCGATTTCTCACAGAATCGAAAATTCATGGTGGCAACGCATGCAGGGCCTGCTGACCCTTGAGCAGACCATCGAAACGCCTTACCAGAGACTGCAGATTGCCGGCTACTACGAACAGAAAAGCCTGTTTTCGAATGGCATGCTCGCAGATTCATGGCCAAACCCTGAAAGCAGCGAAGCCAGAGTACACACTTTCGCTACGGTTCTTTCAGAAACCGGCAGCATTCTGCTCATTGGCGCGCCAGCGGCCGAAACTGTCAGAGAATTTCTCAAATATCAGAATCTGAAGCTCACTGTGGTAGAGCCCGACGGCAGACTTTTCGACCTGCTCGGCTATGACAGCCAGCTGCGCCAGACAATCAGCATAATTATCGCCGACCCGCGTCAGTATCTGAACCATGAAAAAGAGACTTTCGACGGTATCATGATCTACCCGGTCTCGCCGGTAACGCTCGTCGGAAATCGCCTGTTCACCGTCGAAGCGTTCAAGGCGATGCACAGCCGGCTAAAACCCTCGGGGGTTCTCTGTCTTCAGGTCGAAGGCAGCGAGAATTACCTCGGCAACGTCAAAGAAAAAATCATGCTGTCGACCTGGCAGGCCCTGAAGGGGCAATTCGCCCACTGCGCCGCTTTTCCGGGCAGCAACATTACTTTTTTTGCCTCACCGGCGCCGTTCACGGTCGATGCCAAAGCCCTGGCCGCCAGATTTGCCGGGCGCGGCATTCAGACGACGACTTTTATGCCGATGAGCTTTTACAATCTGCTGATGCCCTTTCGGGTCAAAGAAATCGAGCAATGGCTGGCAAAAGACATAAAAGTCGATCTCAATACCGACGCTCACCCCGGTACTTTCATGCAGCAGCTCGAACTCTGGAACATTTACAGCGGCACCTCGCTGAACCGGCTGCTGCAGCTTTTGCAGCAGACCTCGCGCACCCACCTGTTTGCCATCTGTATCGGCTTTGGCCTGCTGCTGATGTTGCTGCCGCTTATCGTCAGCCCGGCACTGGCCTCACGCAGTATCATTGCTGCCGGGGTCGCCGTCAGTGGCGCGACTGGTCTGCTTTCAGAAATAATTCTCATTCTGCTCTACCAGAATCGCCACGGTGCAGCCTACCAGATGACCGCACTGTTTTTTGGCCTTTATATGCTGGGCCTGGCAACCGGTTCGATGACCTTCGGCCGGCTGCAGCACCGCCCCGAAGCAATCAGAAGACTCAAACACGTAAAACTGCTGCAGATTGCTTTTACCGCCCTGTGCATACTGTTCGTCGAACTCTACAACCTGCACTCGGCAACGATTGTCGGGACAATGATCTTTCTCATCGCTTTTCTCGACGGCATCGAGTTTCCGGTTGCAGACAGCATACTGCGGGGCAGCGGGCGGCAGGCCCATGATTCAGCCGGACTGCTGCTGTTTTCTGACAGTGCCGGCGCGATGCTGGTCGGCACTCTCAGCGGACTCTGGCTGCTGCCGGCATTTGGCATGCAGAACTGTTTTGCCCTGCTGTGCCTGGCCCTGTCGCTGAATTTTATCGGTCTGATGCTCTATTCACGCAAAATTCACGAAGGCTGAGAACGGTCGACCGTCTGGCTGAATACCTTGGCATGCAGCGCTTTGATGCGGCGCAGACGGTGATTGACCGCAGATTTGGTTAAAGGCGGTTCAAATCTTTTTCCGAGACTTTCGATACTGTCGTGCGGGTATCTGAGGCGCATCTGCGCCATCTGATGCAGGCTTTCCGTCCAGATTTCCTGGTCTTCCCAGGCAAGCAGTTCTCGAATATGGGTAATCGAAGATTCGGCAGCATTGATCAGGCGGTTGATATTGGCGGTTTCAGAATTAACCTGCCGGTTAACCTGTGAAAGCAGATTTCGCGTCGCCAGCAGGTCGGTGAATTCAAGCCCGCGGTCGAACAGCCCGAGCAGATTCAGCAGTCTCGCAATGCGCCGGCCGCTTTTCAGGTAAAAACTCTTATACTGTTCATGCTGATAGAAGCAGAATTTGAGGCGCAACCCGGCGGCGACCTTTCTGAAAGCAGCGGCGAGCCAGTTTCCCTGCAGACGGAATTCGAGATGGTAACCACGATCCGGTTTCTGTATATAACCATGCGCAACGAAAAGCCCCTGAAGAAAGGCCACATGGCAATGGTTCACCCGGCTTGCGCCCGATACGATGCGCATGCGGTCAACGAACTTCTCGCGCAGAAACAGCTGATCGAGACCTGGCAACCAGATTCTGGTCCCGCGACATACAATCTTCTGGCTGTCTGGCAGAAGAGCCTGAAGACAGTTTGCCAGACGCCGACGCAGGTTTTTGCGGGCCCTGGCAAATGGAGTCAGACGTGAACCCTGCAGCAGACCAACGAGAAAAGACTGCTGACAGCAGAAAAGCCGGTTGCTGCGGATAAGACCGACCAGTTCACGTCTGGTTGCGGCGGTATAATCAAATCTGCTCATTCATGGGCCGCCCGTCAGTCATCAAAAAAGCTTTCGTCTTCGTCTTCGGAATGTTCAGACGCCTTTGTCTGTGCGGCGGCATTTTCGTTGATCAGCCCGATGAGAATTGCGGCAAGCAGGTTCGGGTTATGGCGCAGCATATCCGATTCGAGCAGCATGTCGGCTGCCACCACTCTTATGCCCATGTCTTCTATTTTTTTGACCGTTGGCGGCACCCAGAACTGACTGCGATTTTCGTATCTCGCCATCAACGGCTTGGCCGCGCGCCGGGAATTAACGACCACGATGTCGATGCGCTGCAGCCTGGTCTTTTCGAGAATGGCGCGCACATGGTCGGCGGCATTGAAAGAATCTGTTTCACCCGGCTGGGTCATGACGTTACAGATATAAACGACGCGGGCCCGGCTCTTGTTGATTCTCTCAGCAACCCCCGGCACCAGAAGGTTCGGAATAACACTGGTGAAAAGACTGCCGGGGCCAAGAACGATCATATTGGCATCATCTATCGCGCTCAGGGCTTCCTGATTCGGGGCCGGCGCTTCAGGATTGAGACCGATACTTAAAATTCGGCGGTGAGCGTCACAGATTGCGGTTTCACCGGTAATTTCGCTGCCGTCTTCAAATCTGGCAACCAACTGCACGTTCTCATTGGTAACCGGGATTACATGCCCCTTGATCGCCAGAATGCTGCTGGCCTCACGCACGGCACTGCTGAAATCGCCAATTACACCGGTCATGGCGGCAATGAAAAGATTGCCGAAGCTGTGGC
>CAZFUG010000057.1:10759-20005 GCA_964522035.1 uncultured bacterium | reverse complement strand
CCGTTTTTCGGTCTCTGTCTCGGCATGCAGTGTGCTGTCATCGAGTTCGCCCGCAATGTCGCCGGCATCGCTGATGCCGGTTCATCTGAGTTCAACGCCGTCAGCCCTGTAATCACAATGCTCGGGACCGGTGGTCAGCCGGGCAATATTGCCACCGGTGCCGGCATGCGCCTGGGTGCCCTGCCCTGCCGTATCGCTGAACACACGCTGGCCGCGAAGCTCTATGGCTCGACCCTGATTTATGAACGACATCGCCACCGCTATGCCGTAAACAGCGAATACAAAGCCCGCATTGCCCGCAAAGGTCTTGTCGTCAGTGGCACCAGCCCCGACGAGCAGGTAGTCGAAATCGTCGAGATCAAAGACCACCCGTTCTATATCGCCTGCCAGTTCCATCCCGAATTCAAATCACGCCCGATGCGCCCACACCCGCTGTTTCAGGGTTTCTTCGCCGCCGCATTGAAAAAGGCAAAATGATCAGGCGATGAGGGCTTTAAGGGTCTGGGCGACGGTGCCCTGCTGCAGCAGGGTGTCGATCTGAGCGATCAGGTCGCCGCGCCTGACACGGGGCAGAATGGCTTTGATTGCCTCGACGGCGGCGGGGCGCATGCTGAACTCTTCGACGCCCATGGCCAGCAGGGCGAGAAAGCCGGCCGGGTCAGCTGCCATTTCGCCGCAGACGCCGACTTTGATACCAAGCTTCTGTGCATCTTTGACGCAGGTGTTGAGAAAGCGCAGAAAGGCCGGGCACAGGTGGTCGGCGAGACCGGCGAGTTTCTCGTTGGTGCGGTCGATGGCATAGAAAAACTGCAGTAGATCGTTGGTGCCAAGGCTGATATAGCGGGTATAGCGGCTGATTTCATCGAGCATGAAAACTGCTGATGGCACTTCGAGCATTATACCCCATTCCGGCACCTTTTCGGGCTTGAGTTCATCTACAACTTTTTTGTAGATAGCAGCGATGGCGGCAAGTTCGGCCGGCACCGAAACCATCGGAAAAATTATGCGGCAGTTGCCGTGCTGCGCCGCTTTGATCATCGCGCGCAACTGCGGAATGAGAATATCGGGGCGGGCCAGCGAAAATCTGACTGACCTGAAGCCCATGGCCGGGTTTTCTTCGCGGGCAAGCGGCACGTAGCGCAGCGGTTTGTCTGAACCGATATCGATACTGCGCAGCACCACCATTTCCGGGGCGGCTTTCACCACTTTGCTGTAAACATCACACTGAAATTTTTCAGAAGGCAAATCCATGCTTTCCATGAAGACGAATTCGCTTCTGAACAGACCGATGCGCTTGATATCGTGTTTTTTCAGCAGAGCAAGCTCTTCAGTTCGCGCCACATTGGCGCCAATCTGCACCCTGAAACCGTCAGCTGTCGTATCAGAAAGGGACACAGCGGTGTTTTTCTGTTTCAGACTGGCTTTAAGCGACTTGATTTCGGCTTCTTCGGGGTTGAGAAGAACCCGGCACTCACGGCGGGTATCGATAAGAATCGTATCGCCGGTTCGCGCAACCAGAGAAAGGTTCGCCAGCCCGAAGACCGACGGGATTCCGAGGGCGCCGGCCAGAATCGCCACATGCGAGGTGGCTCCGCCGGTGTCGAGGCATACACCCATCAGTTCGCCGCGGGCAAAATCGAGAATTTCGCTCGGAGTGACTTCCTGGGCGACCAGAACATAGGGTTCGTTGCCGATTTCGGCAGCCGGACCTTCGAGGCCCATGAGATGGCGCAGCAACCGGTCTCCGACATCCTTGATATCAATGGCGCGTTCACGCAGATAAGGGTCTTCAATGGCCCCAAAGATGCTTTGCAACTGATCTACAGTATCTCTGACGATGCTTTCGACGTTAACCTTTTCCTTTTTGAGGCGGGCAACGATCTGCGGCTTGAACTGAGGGTCTTCAAGCATCAGCAGATGCGAGTCGAAAATCGCGGCGTATTTTTCGCCGTGACGCTCTTCGGCCCGACGCCTGAACTCATGAATATCAGCGGCCGTCATACGTATCGCCGCTTCAAGGCGTTCGAGCTCCTGACCGATCTGGTCTTCGGCAACCGGTTCGCGTTTAACTTCTATGCGTTTACGGAACACATAGCTGCGGGCAATACAGGTGCCGCTCGAACCGATAATGCCGGTCAGAACCACCGACTTTTTCTGCGCTTTTTCGGGCATTTCAGGCCATTTCCTCACCAAACCCGCTGTCGATGAGCGAGGCAATCGCGTCAACAGCTTCGACTTCATCACTGCCATCGGCCGTTATCGTAACCTTCTGACCCGGCCCGGCAGCGAGCATCATGACACCAAGAATGCTTTTGGCATTGATCTCAGTGTCTTCCTTGATCAGCTGGATTTCCGATTCGAACTTACCGGCCAGCTTGACCACGAGTGACGCCGGGCGCGCGTGCAGCCCAAGCTTGTTTCTGATCTCGACTTCTTTTCTTTTCATGCTGTGTCCTTATATCAGAATTCCCCAGTGATAGAGCACCAGGGCAAAAATCATCAGCAGAAAGGAAATCAGCAGCACATCGACTCTGGCGCGATAGGCAAAAGTGCCGAGCGTCACCAGCAGCAGGGCGCCGAATCCCTGAACTACCTTTTCACCGAAATAAAAATATTCAAGCGGCAGATTGGTCAACAGAAAGGGCGTATGCACGTTGACATGGTTCGGAATCAGGTAGGCAAGCAGAACCATGGTTCCGAGGCGCAGAGTCTGCCGGATCTGCGGAAACTGGAACTGGCGCAGCGACCTGATTACGTGGGTTCCCTCACGGTAGCCCCAGAAAATGCCGGCAAATCTGAAATACAGATGCGGCAGATTGTAGAGAGCAAGAAAAATCAGAGGTGTCAGCAGATAGTTGCCAAGTGCGAACACCAGGGCAACGGTTGCAACAAACGGGCGCCAGCTGTCCCAGAAGAGGCCGTCGCCGATCGCAGCGCAGGCGGTCATCAGACCTTCTTTGGTGTCACGAATGACATCTTCGCCGATTTCACCACGGCTCAGGCGCTCTTCAAGGGCAAGGGTCACGCCCATTACCACCGAAGAGAAATACGGATTGGTATTGAAATATTCAAGATGGCGCATATAGGCGGCTTCGCGTGCCGGGCCCGGGCTGTGCAGTTGATCGATACCGGGTCGAATGGCGTAAAGAAAACCCATACTCATCATGCCGCGGTAATTCCAGGAGGACTGCAGAAAGAAACTGCGAAAGGCGATGCGGGCAAGCATGGTGCGGGGCAGTGTTCTCATTTTTTTGCCCCCTTATGCGTTCGATACATGACGATGCCCGCTACGATAAAAGCCAGGAAGACCTTTGCCGGCAGCAGTGTAAACATGACGATGGCGCCGATAAAGTATCTTATTTCTTCGCGGTCCTTCAGAACCATGCTGGCGAGCACCGAAAAACCGACAGCCGGCAGCAGGCCCTGCACCACGATAAATCCGCTGCCGTGCTTAAAGCTGAGTGTCTGGGTAAAGTATTTAAGCGGCTCGACACCGAGCCAGACAACGAGAAAGCAGAAGATAAAGGCCTTGGTGAAGGTGAAAAAGCCGCCAAGAGTGTGACCGAGCGCGATTGCCCACAGGCTGTTATCTTCGACCTTCTGGCAGACCCAGGTGTCGATACTGGTGTTGAGGCGCCTGACGAACATGTCGAGGCTGCGGCCGAGCAGGCCCAGGGCAACGGCAAGCAGCAGGGCGACCGTGTAACAGACTTCGCGTTCAGAATAGGATTCGTATGAATGCCCTGAGATAAAGCCGAGCGCAACCGAAAGAACTGAGGCCAGCGCCGCGTCGGGTGGCACATTCATTCCGAGTGGCAACTGTTCGATCCAGACCAGCTGAAGAATTACGCCGACCATCAGTCCGAGCTTGAGCCCCGCAGCAGCTTCACCGTAAAGATTGCCGAGAAAAAGACCGGTCAACGGGGCCGCGACGATCGGCTGCGAGATCATGAACTGCCAGGTGGCAGTTGAATCGAGATCGACAATTCCGCCAATCAGAGCGATCAGGAGCGAGGCTAACAGATGTTCCGGCATTTGGTCTCCATGATCCGCTCAGGGGTGATTGTTCTTCCACTCGTTGGCGAGATCATTCAGGGCGTATTCCGGGCTGAGATCACCGTTAAGAACCTGTTTGAGCTTCTCGCCAAGCGGAGCGTAGACTTCGCCGCGCAAGGGGCTGTTGATTACTTTTCGACTGGTCTGCAGCTGTCTGATGAAGGTCTGCAGATAAGGGTCCTGTTTGAGTTCGGGGGCGCTGAACACAGTGCGGCGCGCCGGCAGGCCAAAGTTGACCATGGTCAGGCGTTTCTGCACTTCGGGACTGAACATGTATCTGGCAAATTTAATGGCAGCGGCACGATGTTTTGTGGTGCGAGAAACGACGATGGTCTGGCAACCGGTGGGTGAGAAACTGCCGTGCGGCCCCTGCGGCAATGGAGCAATACCAAGATTGTTGTTGTCATCCTTGAAGGCTGAGCCGGCAATAACAGTTCGAATCGCCCATGGGCCCGAGAAAATCATGCTTACCTGGCCGCTGCCGAAACTGCCCATCATCGTCTGATAGACGTTTGACCGCAGGTTTACCGGCGGCACCGCCTTGAGACGGTCTTTCAGGTGCAGCAGAAATTCCATCGCCTTGCGGGCCGGGTCAGAATTGATGGCCAGCTCGCCTTCGGGTGAGAAATACTGCCCGCCGAAACCGAAAAAGAACGGTTCGAAATACCAGCCGTTCGGGTAGATAAAATAGCCGTAACGGCCGAGATTGGCATCAGTGAGGGCTTCGGCGGCGGCCGAAAATTCATCGAAATTTTCGGGCACTTTTATGCCCTTTTCCTTGAGGTGGGCGCGGTTGAAAAACAACGCCAGACAGTCTACCGAGACCGGAATTGCCCAGTATTTGTCATCGACGGTGATGACGCCGCGGGCTATCGGCACCATGTCTTCGAGTTCTTCTTTTATTTCTTTCTCGGCGATTTCAGCAATACAGTTGTTTTTGACGAAATCGTTGATCCAGAAACGGTCAGTGCGCAGCAGATCAGGGCCGGCACCGGCCTTGATCGCCTCTTTGAATTTCTCGCGTGCCTTGTAGAATTCGACTGACACCTGATTGACTTCGACACCGGGGTTGGCAGCGCAGAATTCCTTGATGATTTCTGGCATCGCCTTCGCTTCGGCGCCTTCCATGGTGTTCCAGAATTCAAGTTTGATCGGGCCTGAACTGCCCGCATCGCCGCTGCCGCCAGAGCAGGCGGTCAGAAGCAGCAGACCTGGCAGCAGAAAAGTGGCCAGCAGGGCAGAAAACCACCGCCAACTGTTTCCTGAGGTATTGACTGTTACAGAACTTTTCATCAATGGCTTCAGGCCTCTTTATGTCAGAGAAGGAGGGTTTTTGCCCTCCTTCGACTTTGGTGCGCCAGATCAGCAGACGATCAGCACCAGACTCAATCAGCTTTGCGTTTGATTCTGGTGGTGTCTGACTGTTTGAAAAGATGGAATCGGCTGACCGGAATGTGTGCGGTGACCTTCTGGCCGACTTCGACCTTTACCGAAGGCTCGACACGGGCATTGATGCTGTGGCCGTTACATTCAAGATAGAGATAGGTTTCGGCGCCCATCGGTTCGATCAGTTCGACGTTGCAGGGCAGCTCGAGACTGGGAACAGACTTGTCGGCATTGATGAGAATGTGTTCGGGTCTGATGCCAAGAAACATGTCGTTTTCGAATTCATTGGTAAAATGTTCGCCGAGAGCGATCTGCCAGTTGTGGGTGCGATCGCTGTTTTTGCCGGGCTGCAGAACCATGCCCTTGTCGTCGCGTTTGACTTTAACAATGTTCATCGGCGGTGAACCGATGAAAGTGGCGACAAATACGTTGGCCGGGCGATCATAGATGACGCCGGGCACGTCATACTGCTGAATGATGCCTTCGTGCAGCAGAACGATGCGGTCGGCCATGGTCATGGCTTCGACCTGGTCGTGAGTTACATAAACGAAGGTGGTGCGCAGGCGCTGATGCAGTTTCTTGATCTCGGCACGCATCTGTACGCGCAGCTTGGCATCAAGGTTTGAGAGAGGTTCGTCCATCAAAAAGACTTTGGGTTCACGCACAATGGCGCGGCCCAGGGCAACGCGCTGGCGCTGACCGCCGGAAAGCTGTTTCGGCAGACGTTCGAGATAGTCAGTCAGGCCAAGAATGTTGGCGGCTTCCTGAACGCGGTGATTGATTTCGTTTTCGGGGATTTTGCGCAGCTTGAGGCCGAAAGAGAGGTTTTCTCTGACATTCATGTGCGGATAAAGGGCATAGTTCTGAAAAACCATGGCGATATCGCGGTCTTTCGGCGGCAGGTTATTGACGACGACGTCGCCAATCCTGATTTCGCCGGAAGTGATGTCTTCAAGGCCGGCAACCATGCGAAGGCTGGTGCTTTTGCCGCAGCCCGAAGGCCCGACCAGCACGACAAATTCGCGGTCTTCGATGTGCAGGTCAATACCTTTAACGGTAGATTCCTTGGCACCTTCATAAGTTTTCACTACTTTTGAGAAATTAATTGAAGCCATATTCTGCCCTCGCTTTACAAGATGTCACCCAATGGCATAGGTTCATTCTGTGGTGTAGGTTGGAAAACCGGGTTGATTCCAGATTTCAGAATCAACTCGAAATACTTACGGTCGCTGGCGTCGACGTGCAGGGCCTCGAAGATTTCCTGTTTGTCATCGCGCGAATGCATGCCGCCGACGTTGAAACGTCTCGGCACAATGCCCTTCTGCAGACATTCCCAGGCGTCACGCGGTGAAGCCACGAGAATGAAAGATTTTTCGGAAACAGCATCAGCGGTGATATCGGCAGTAGCGTAGAACTGCAGATCGACTTCTGGCGGCACGCTTAGCGCCATCAGTTCCTGGCGCATGAAGTCTTCACTGATCTTGTCGTTGACGACCACCAGTTTGTCAGGCCTGACTTCGGGAAGCCAGCCCACAATCACCTGACCATGAATCAGGCGGTCATCGATTCTTAAAAATGCGGTAGCTGTTGTCATGCTTTCTTTGCTGCTCTTTTTTCAAAAAACTCTTTAAGATTGATTATGCTCTTGACGCCGCTGGCCTGAACGCGGGAAGCAAGCGCCTTGAGTTCGGCGCCTTCGCGGTAGCTGATTGCTTCGAGAAGCATCGGCAGGTTGGCGCCGGTCAGAACTTCGACTTTTTCATTCTTCATCAGTTCAACACAGACATTGGTGGCACTGCCACCCATGATATCGGTCAGAATCAGGCAGCCATCGGTCTTGAAAGACTCGAGGGCGGTATTGGCCTTCTGTCTCAGGTTGTCAAGCGACTCTCTGGCAGTGAATGAAACAGCGTAAACATCTTTCTGTTCGCCCATGATGAGTGCCGCAGTGGCAAGCAGCTGCTCAGAAAGTGTTCCGTGTGTTATTACTACGACTCCGATCATCTGTCAGTCCTCCAGGCAATGGTAAAGAATGCGGCTGGCCGAAATTTCGTGATCGACATCGAGGCCGGGCAGCCCGATGCTGCCAAAGATACCGATGGCAATGTCACTCTGGCGAACCGCCAGACCGATTTTCAGACCGCCTCCGGCGATACTCATCATCGGGCCATCGATCGACCTGAGCACTTCGTCGACCAGCTGCGAAACCACATGGCGGTTCTTCATGTTAACCGCGATCAGCCCACTGTTTTCAGCAGCCCCGAATGTGTTGCGCAGAAGTTTGCTCTTGAGGTTGTCGCCGCTGCCGCCGGCCCTGGTAATAACCGCGCTTATGCCGTGTTTACCAAGGTAATCGATAAGATCGTCGTCGAGATCGTTATCGATCATGCTGCAAAGTACCGCTGCTTTCGACAGCGAAACCGCTCCATTCTGCAGCAGAACGTTCTCAAATGCGAGTTGCGTCATGTACACCGGGTCTTTCTTTATTTTCGGTTAATCAGCGTTCATTATAGGTAGCCCCCCAGTCAAAGTCAAGAAAAGTGTCGCTTATACAAACGCCCGATCTACCAGCCTGTTTTTACAATTCTGAAAATTCATCACAGCAGCCTCTCCAGAAAAGCTTGTGAAATTTATTTCAATATTTGAAGGAAAATTTTTGTGAGTGATGAAAAATTCGTTTAAAAAAGCCTTATCACTGTCGATAGTGGCAGCATGAAAAGTCGCAAAAAATTTATTTCAACTGCCACGGCCATTCTGCTATCTGTTGCCAGCAGCGGCTTTGCCCTTGATCTGAAGCAGTTTCAGGGGTTTCTTTCAGGCGATCGAAGAAAGGCTCCCGCACCAGCTCAGAATTTTACCGAGATGCTTCCCGCCGATCCATCTCAGAATTATCGCAGCCTGAATGCCGATGCTTACTACGTTCAAAGCAATCAGAACCAGATGGTCACTCTCGGAAACAACGCCCAGAAAGACGGTGAGCGCTATCTGCTGCCTGCTGACACGAGAATACCCGGCGAACTGCGCCCGCTTCTCACTGAGCGCCTGACGCCGCGCCAGGGTCTGTCGCTGCATGGCGGCACCGGGGCCACTCTGGTTCCGTCTCCCGGTGTGCTCGAACCTGGCAAGGCTGCCGTCGGCGTACACATTCAGACCTTCGACCTGCTCAACATTCAGGATGTCAAACACGACGATCAGGATTACTTCGATTCGACCGTCAGTGCCGCCTGGGGTGTCGAAAACGGCCTCGAAGTGGGTTTTGACAAAACTTTCGCCAACCAGGACCGATACGACATCGATGAACCGCTGTTTCTCAACTTCAAATATCAGGTACCCGGCAACGTCACGCTCGGTGGCAGCATGAACACCAGCGGCGGTTACCATTCAGCCTGGGTATCGGCCGGTGTACCGGTCGCCTGGGTCGGGGTCGGCGGCAACTTCGGTCAGTCTGAATACAAATTTCGCTACCACAATGTCAATACTGGCTTCGATAAGTTCAAAAGAGCCCGTTTTGGCGGCTACAGCTATGACTACAGCCGTGCCACCGGCGAAGCCGACCCGTTCTTCTTCATGATCGGCGGTCTCGTGCCGGTCAACGATCACCTGCGCTTCGTCTACGACTTCAACGGCGACCGCTTCAGTCTCGGCTTCAGGTTCAACTACCAGAACGCCCTGTATCTGAACGCATCATACATTTCTGACGGCGATTACGAAAATCTGCCGGGCGCCATCGCCCACAAACGCAACAACAACTTCGTCTTCGGCGGCACCATCGCATTCTGACCAGACTTCTGAAATCAGATTCAA